>NZ_JBEOUD010000027.1:0-126935 GCF_040303865.1 Streptomyces sp. NPDC094034
CGACCCCAGGCCCTACGTCTGGACGAAGACCGCAGACGAGATCCTCGAACGCCTCGCCAGCTATCTGAACAGAATTCCTGACTCAGAAGACTAGGTCCTGTCCGACCGGACAGGACCTAGGCGAGTGCTCTGGGGGTGGGCAGGACCGTCTCTGTCTCGACGGGCACCCACTGTGTGCCGATCAGGCGCCCGAATGCCTGGTCACCGAAGTGGAAGGCGAAGCCGGTCGTTCCTGGCTGTGCGAGTTCCCTGGCGATGCGCTCGCGCGCCGTTATGACCGCGGCGGCGTCGGTGTCGGGGCGCGACCCCCAGTGCGGATGCGCGATCTGCGCCGGGATGTGGAAGACATCGCCGAAGACCACGACCCGCTCGTCCCCAGCGGTGATCACATACGAGGTGTGGCCGGGAGAATGTCCCGGCGTCACCAGGGCGTGCACGCCGTCGAAGATCTCGTCCCCGTGGGAGATCAGGGTGTGCGCGTCCTTCATCGGCTCGATGGTCTCCTGAGCCGGTGCACCGGGAACCGTCTCGCCACGGCCGTGCGGAGCCCACTCGTCGACGGCGACGACATACCGGGCGTTGGGGAAGAACTTCCGCGGTGTGAAGGCCCAGCCGGTGTGGTCGACATGCAAGTGGGTGAAGGCGACGCTCTCGATGTCCTGTGGGGTGACACCCAGCGCGGCAAGGGTTTCCGGGAGCGCGCCGGAGTTCGTGTGTCCGACCGGCTCTCCGGAGACCCTGGTCGGCCCGGAAACCGGTCCGAGGCCGGCGTCGATCAGCAGACGGCGGCCGTCGCGCTCCACGAGCAGTCCTCCCGCCGACATGGCGACGAAGCCGTGCTCGTCGAGCGTCTCCGGATGCTCCCGCCAGTACTCCGCGGGTATCGAGGGGAAGAAGCTCTCCGGCAGTATGCCCATTGCCCCGTCGACGACGTAGGTGAGGCGGGCATCGCCCAGCGTGAGTGAGCGGACGGCGGACTGTTCGTTGAGCGCACCCATGATTCGTGCCTGCTCCCTCGGTAGGCGGTCGTACCGTGCCGGTGCCGGCGGCCAAGTGCCGTCTGTCGTACCTCGCCTTGGACATCATGCGGGAACACGGCTTCCTCCGGAACCTGTTCGACCACGGTCAGCCCGTACGGGACGGGGCGAGCGGTCGTACGGGCGCCGTCGAAGTGGTGACCGGAACCACAGGGGCCGGCAGCTGATCCCTCGTCTCGGCTTCGGGCTTACGTCTCCTCGGGCCTATGTCTGCTCGGGCTTGCGTCTGCTCGGGCTTACGTCTGCTCCGTCGGCTGCTGGGCGGCCTCGTGTGCGCCTGCGCTGACCAGCCCTGTCTCGTAGGCGACGATGACGGCCTGGACGCGGTCACGGAGCCCGAGTTTGGCCAGGATGCGGGCGACGTGCGTTTTCACGGTCGCCTCGGCCAGGTGGAGGCGCGCCGCGAGTTCGGCGTTGCTCAGTCCTCGGGCCAGCAGACAGAGGACCTCCAGCTCGCGCGGGGTGAGCGTGGCCAGGTCGCGGTGGAGGGCGGCGGTTTCGCCGCCGCGCTGGGCGAACCGCTGCACGAGGCGGCGCGTGATGGCGGGCGCGAGGAGAGCGTCGCCGGTACGCACCGTGCGGACGGCCGCGGTCAACTGCTCGGGGGTGACGTCCTTGAGGAGGAAGCCGCTGGCCCCGGCGGACAGTGCCGCGTAGACATACCGGTCGAGGTCGAAGGTCGTGAGGATGATGACGCGGGGTTCGCCCGGGGCGCCGGTGAGGATGCGGCGGGTGGCCTCCAAGCCGTCCATCTCGGGCATCCGGACATCCATCAGGACCACGTCGGGCCGGCTGCGGCGGACCGCTTCGACGGCTTCGGCTCCATTGGCCGCCTCGCCGACGACGTCCACGCCGTCGGCGTTGAGGATCATCCGGAATCCGGTACGGACCAGTGTCTGGTCGTCGGCGAGAAGCACACGCGGCGGCTCGGTCACGGTGCCTCCAGAGGGATCAGTGCTTCCACACGATAGCCACCGGTCACGCGTCGGCCGGTGTTCAGGATTCCGTCGTAGACGGCGAGACGCTCGCGCAGGCCGATCAGGCCCCGGCCGTTACCGGTGGTCGCGCCCGTGCCCGAGTGTCCACCGGTGTCGGTGACTACGACCCGGAGCCGATCCGGGCCGAATTCGACGGTCACGGCGGCGCTGGCGCCGGACGCGTGCTTCACGGTGTTGGTCAGGGCTTCCTGGATCACCCGGTACGCGGCGAGTTCGAGGCCGGGCGGGAGAGGACGCGGCGGGCCGGTCACGGTCAGATCGATGGGCAGTCCGGTGTCCCGGACCCGTCCGACCAGCGTTTCCAGCTGGCCCAGGCCGGGTTGCGGGGCCAACTCCGCCTCCGTCGCGGCCAGGTCCGCGCTTCCGTCCCTCTCCACGCCGTCATCGGCCATGGTGAGCAGCCCCATCACGTGGCGCAGCTCGGTCATGGCGGCCCGCCCGCCCGCCTCGACGGCGAGCAGCGCCTCGCCGGCCTGCTTCGGGGAGGTGTTCATGATCTTGCGGGCGGCGCCCGCCTGGATGATCATCACGCTGACGTTGTGGGTGACGACGTCGTGCAGTTCACGGGCGATCCTGGCCCGCTCATGCTCGACGGCCCGGCGCAGCGCGTCGGCCTGTTCGCGTTCCAGGGCGGAGAGCCGGGTGCGGCCCTCGTCGGTCCGGAGTTTCCAGGTACGCAGGCCGACGGCGGCCACGGCCATCGGGACCAGGATCAGCAGGGCGATGTATTCGTTGGGGACGATCGGTGTCACCGAGTTCCCCGAGGTGCCGACCAGGACGACCGACACCGGCAGCGCCGCCAGGGTCGCCACCCGGTACGGGCTGTACACGGCGGCGCTGTAGACGGTGATGACGAACGCGTAGAAGGTCAGCCGCAGCACGCTCTGCGGTGTCGCCAGTGTCGCGGCCGTCACGACGCACAGCACGGCGAGCGGGTAGCGGCGGCGCAGCGCCAGCGCGCCCGAGGCGATGACCGCGAGGGTCACCATGAAGGCCAGGCCGCCGGGGCCGGACGGGCGCGGCACGACGCGTTCCACACCGGGCGTGATCTCGCGGATCACCACGTTGTCTGCGTTGTCGATGCCGTAGTAGACGGCGGCGATTCCGAGTGCCAGTGCCACCAGTGTGTCGAACTGCCAGGCGCGCCGGCCGGGTCGTAGCGGTGGAGCGCTCGGAAGCCCGCCGTCGCGGACCCTCCGGCGCGCGGCCTCCCGCAGCCCCTCCAGCGTCGTACTCACGTCCCTCACCGGTTCATTGTCGCCGCCGCGCGGACCCGCGTCGTCCGTCCCGGTGGCCATTCCCACCGCACCGGATACATCACCCGCGTACATCGCAGGGATGACGTTTCCAGGGCTCATCCCAGCGCGGTACCGCGAAGGGTTCGGGCGGCCGACGTGTGCGGGCCGGGCCCGCTCCTAGCGTTCACCCAGCCAACCGCCCATGTCCAAGGAGCCTGTTATGACCATGCCGTTGATCGAACTGCGTGAGGTGAGCCGCCGGTACGACGACGGCCCGCCCGCTCTGCACGAGGCGTCGCTGAGCGTGCGGCCCGGCGAGGCCGTCGCGATCCTCGGCCCCTCCGGCAGCGGCAAGTCCACGCTGCTCAATCTGATCGCGGGCCTGGACCGGCCCGACACGGGGAGAGTCACCGTGGACGGGGTACGGGTGGACCAGCTGGGCGAAGCCGGTTCGGCGCGCTACCGGCGGTCGAAGATCGGCATGGTCTTCCAGTTCTTCAACCTGCTCGACGATCTGACCGTCACCGACAATGTCGCCCTGCCCGCGCGCCTCGCGGGTATGGCACGCGGCGAGGCGGACCGCCGGACGGCGGAGCTCCTGGAACTGCTTGGCATGGACCGGCACGCCCGCGCCTACCCGGGGCGGCTGTCCGGCGGTGAGCGGCAACGCGTCGCGGTGGCCCGGGCGTTGATGAACCGGCCAGCGCTGCTCCTGGCCGACGAGCCGACCGGGGCCCTGGACACGGCCGCGGGACAGGACGTCAGCGGACTGCTCACCGACCTCAACGCCGAGGGACAGACCATCGTCGTGGTCACCCACGACCTGGCTCTGGCCCGGTCCTGCACGAACCGTACGGTCCGGATCGCCGACGGCCGGATCACCGAGGACACCCGGTCAGGGGCCGTCGCCCCGGAGGCCGTCCGATGAGCGCGCTCGGCAAGGTGGTGCGCTCGGGGGTGAGCCGACGCCGGGTGCGGACGCTGGTGATCGGGCTCGCCACGATGATGGCGGTGGCGGCCTCCGTCCTCGGCGGAACGCTGCTCGTGGTGTCCGGCGCGCCCTTCGACGACGCCTTCGCGAAGCAGCGCGGCGCGCATCTGTCCCTGCGGTTCGACGCGAACAGGGTGAGTGCCGGGCAGTTGTCCAAGTCCAAGGAAACCGAAGGGGTGAGCGGTGCGGCCGGACCGTTCCGTACGGCGACGGTCACCCCGCGATTGAACGGCGCGGGCCCCGGGGGGCCGATGATGACCGTGGTCGGCCGGGGCGATCCCGGCCGGGACGTGGACGAGGTGGCACTGCTCGACGGCCGGTGGCCCACGCGCCCTGGCGAGATCGTGTTGTCCGCCGACTCCTCGCTCCTCCCGACCATGGGCATGAAGATCGACTTCCCCGATCTGTCCAGCGGCCCCACCCTGACGGTGGTCGGGGTGGCCCGCTCGGTCACGCGGACCGCCGACGCCTGGGTGGTTCCGTCCCAGATGCCGGCGCTCACCGCGCCCGGCAGCGGCGGCTACCAGATGCTCTACCGCTTCACCGACGCGGACACCGCCGCGCGGATCACCGCGGGCGGCAAGGCCGTGACGGAACAGCTGCCGCCGGGAGCGATCCTCGGCAAACAGTCATGGCTCGCCGTCAAGAAGACCGCCGAGCGCGACACCGCCCTCTACGTTCCGTTCCTCATCGCGTTCGGCGCACTCGGCCTGGTCATGTCGGTGCTCATCGTCGGCAACGTGGTCGCGTCGGCCGTCGGCACGAGCACACGCCGCATCGGCATCCTCAAGGCCATCGGCTTCACCCCGGCCCAGGTCGTGCGGGCCTACGTGGGCACGGCGCTGATCCCGGCCGCCGTCGGCACGGCCCTCGGCGTCGTCGCGGGTCATCTGCTCGCCATCCCCGTACTGGCCCAGACCGAGGAGGTCTACGGCACCTCGTCCCTGGCCATCGCCCCCTGGGTCGACCTGACGGTGATCGGCGGGGTGCTCGCACTGGTGGCGGCGATCGCGTGGGCGAGTGCCTGGCGGGCCGGGCGGCTGCGTACGGTGGACGCGCTCGCCGTCGGGCGTACCGCTTCCGCGGTGCGCGGCCGGTGGGCGGCCCGGCTGGCCGGACGACTGCCGCTGCCGCGGCCGGTCGCTCTGGGCCTGGCCCGGCCCTTCGCGCGGCCCGCCCGCGCGCTGGCCGCGGGCACGGCGATCCTCTTCGGCGCCATCGCCGTCACGTTCACCGTGGGAATGGGCGCCTCGCTCGGCCAGGTGATGAAAGCCAGGGCCCACGCCGCCGCCGATGTCGTCGTGCCGGCGCCCTTGCCCGACTTCGGACACCAGGGCCCTCGCCCCGAGAAGCGGCCCGGGGCCGATCCCACCGCGGTCGCCGCGGCCATCGAGACCGCCGCCGGAACCGGGAAGTACTACAGCGCCGCTACGGTACGGACGACCGTGTCCGGTCTGTCCGGCGTCATCGACGTGATCGCCTTCACCGGCGACGCTTCCTGGGGCGGCTACACGATGGTCTCGGGCCGCTGGATCGACAGGCCGGGCGAGGGCGTGGTCCCCACCCCTTTCCTGACCGCCACCGGCACCCGCGTCGGCGACACCGTCACCCTGAACGGCCTGGCCGAGCCGGTCACGGTCCGGATCGTCGGTGAGGTCCTCGACCCCCGTAACGACGGTATGCAGGTCTTCACCGACGCCGCGACCCTCACCGCCGCGGATCCCGATCTGACCGAGACGAGCCATCATGTCGCGGTCACGTCGGGCACCGACGTGAGCGGCTACGTCGACGCCCTGAACAAGGATCTGGCACCGCTGGGGGCCACTGCTCGGGCCGGTGGGCTCGACGCGGGCGGCGACATGGTCGTCACGCTCAACGCGCTGTCCGCGATCCTCACGCTGATGCTCGTCGCCGTCGCCGCGCTCGGCGTGCTGAACGGTGTGCTGCTCGATACCCGCGAGCGCGTCCGGGAGATCGGAGTCCACAAGGCGCTCGGCATGACCCCCCGGCAGACCGTCGCGATGGTCCTCACCTCTGTCGTGGTGACCGGACTGGTCGCGGGCGCTCTGGGCGTGCCGCTCGGCGTGGCCCTGCACGGCCGGGTCCTCCCCGCGATGGGCGAGAGTGTGGGGCTCCGCCTCCCCGATTCCGTCATCGCCGTCTACCAGGGTGCCGAACTGCTGTCGCTGGCATTCGGCGGCCTGCTCATCGCCACCCTGGGCGCGCTCCTGCCCGCCGGCTGGGCCGCCAGGGCCCGTACCGCCACGGCCCTGCGCACCGAGTAGGAGATCAGGTTCTGTGCTCGTGTCTCCGGCCGCCCCCCCCGCGAGGATCGGCGGGGGCCGGTCGGCCGCCCCGATGATATGGTGCTCGGCGTTCGTATCGGATCCAGATCGAGGAAGCGGGGAGGTGGGGTTGATGACCGCGCTCAAGGCCACCGGCGCCCTGCGCTCCGCCCGGACCGTCCTCACGTCCCGGGCCCTGGCCTGACCCTCATCCGGATGCGCCCCGCCGGGAGCGTGAGCTCGCGGGGCAAAACCCATACGAACCCACCACGAAACGGATCTCCATCCACCGTGAGCATCAACTGGATCACGCGCGCCGAGACCAGCGCCGACATCCCGACCATTCGTGAGATCAACCTCGCCGCGTTCGACACTCCGCTGGAGGCGGACCTCGTCGAGGCCCTGCGCGCCGACCCCTCGTGGATCGACGGTCTGTCCCTCGTCGCCACCGACCACGACGGCACTCCCATCGGCCACGCGCTGCTGACCCGCTGCCACATCGACGACACCCCGGCCCTGTGTCTGGGGCCGGTCGCCGTCCGGCCCGAGTACCAGAGGACCGGCGCCGGCTCCGCGGCGATCCGCGCCTCATTGCGGGCCGCCGAGCAGTTGGGCGAACACTTCGTCACTGTCCTCGGACACCCTGAGTACTACCCGCGGTTCGGCTTCACCCGCGCTTCCGCATACGGCATCGGACTGAGCATCGACGTCCCGGACGAGGCCATGATGGCCCTCACCCTCGACGCCGACCATCCGCTGCCCGCCGGAACCGTCCACTACGCCGCTCCGTTCGGCATCTAGCCGAAACCGCGGTTCGGCACCTAGCCGAAACCGCCGTGCCGGGTCTCCACAGGCGAGCCCCGGCACGGCGGGCGGTTCTCCACCACGCCTGGCGCGTTCGAGTTGCGCGGGGCGTGTCCCCCTGGAACATGGCGAGAGGAGCGAACTTCCGACGTCGGCCGCATGATCCTCGCGCCATGGGCCCCGCCCATCGGTGCCGGCCGGTGAGCCGGGCTTCCTCACCATCCGTTCGCGCGAGAACACAGGAGACCGTCATGGCCGAGCTGCCCCCTCCGCCCGCCCCCGTCCTCGAACCCGCCGCGAAGGAGCTCACCGAGGCCACATCGCCGCATCCGAGGATCTACGAGGTCCCACCGGAGCAGGGCAGGGACATCCTCGCCGGGCTCCAGACCGGTAAAGGCGTCGACAAGCCGGAGATCGACGAAGAGTGGGTGACGGTCGACGCGGGCGAGTACGGCAGGGTCCGCACCCGCATCGTCCGTCCCAAGGGCGCCGTCGGGGATCTGCCGGTCATCTTCTACATCCACGGGGCCGGCTGGGTCTTCGGCGACGAGAACACCCACGACCGCCTCGTACGGGAACTCGCCACCGGAGCCGACGCCGCCGCGGTCTTCCCCGTCTACGACCGGGCACCCGAGGCCAGGTACCCGACGCAGATCGAGCAGAACTGGGCCGTCGGCGAGTGGGTCGTGAAGCACGGTGCCGAGCATGGTCTCGACGCCTCCCGTATCGCGGTCTGCGGTGACTCGGTGGGCGGCAACATGGCCGCGGTGTTCGCCCTCATGGCCAAGGACCGCGGTGACGTGGGCTTGAGTGCGCAGGTGCTGCTGTACCCGGTCACGAACGCCGCCTTCGATACGGCGTCGTACCTCCAGTTCGCGGACGGCTACTACCTGACGCGGGACGGCATGATCTGGTTCTGGGACCAGTACACGACCAACCAGAAACAGCGGACCGAGCCCTACGCCTCCCCGCTGCGGGCGAGCGCCGGTCAGCTCAAGGGCCTGCCACCGGCCCTTGTCATCACCGACGAGGCCGATGTCCTGCGCGACGAGGGCGAGGCCTACGCCGCGAAGCTCCGCGAGGCCGGTGTCGACGTGACGGCGGTGCGCGTGGAGGGCATCGTCCACGACTTCATGATGCTGGACAGCCTCCGGGGGTGCCATGCCACCAATGTGGCCCGTGAACTCGCCATCAGCGCTCTGAAGAAGGCGCTGGCCTGATCGGGGCGCGGATGGCCGAGGCGATGTTCTGACAGGCGATCAGGCGCCGCCGTCACCGGCCGGAAGGGGCGCGGAGGCCGCTCAGTCCATTGTCGTCCAGGGCGTCCCGGGCAGCCTCGATGAATGCCGACAGGCTCTCCATCAGAGGCTGAACCGTCTGCTCGAACGAGATGAGCAGGGCATCGGTGTGCGGTGGCGGTTTCGCGGCCGGATTCTCCTCGCGATCTGCTCGGATCTGTCCCAACTCCACACAGAGGGAAGAGATCACGTCGGCGGACTGGGCCAGTTCCTCCGCGAGCGTCGACACATGTTTGGGACCTGCCAGGGCGATGTCGAACCATACGGATTTCATGTCCGACGCCCGGTCCCGGCAGCCGCGCACATAGGCGCTCGTGAAATCGGAGAGGGCGTGGGGCCCGGGTTCCCGCTGTCCGATCGCCTTTCGCAGCCCCTCCGTCGCGGCGATGAACGCCCGGTAGACCGCGAGGCGCGGTTCACGCCGCTGTCTGTGGTGTTCGGTGTGGGCGGCGATCCGGGCCGTCTCGCGCTGGGAGCGGCCGGTGGCGAACGCCGCTCCTATGGTGGCGACCGTCGCGGCCAACGCGCCGCAGACCGCGGCCAATCCTGCGTCCATGACTGTCGAGTGTGACCGCTGCCGACACCGAGCGCGAGACCGCCGGACCCCGGGACCGGATCCGGGACCGGATTCGAGACGGGATCCGAGACGGGGTCCGAGACCAGATTCGAGACGAGATCGGCGGGGAACTCGCGGCCGGGGCCCCGAGCCGACGCGTTCGCCGCGGTGCTTCAGGGCTGTCTTCAGGGCTGTGATGTCCGGCTCTCCGCGTGGACCGTGTCCGCGCCCCAGCTCGCGAGGATGCGCAGACCCTCGGCCGACGCGGAGCCCGGCTCCGCGTGGTACACGCACAGATACTGTTCGTGGTCGTCCGGGAGATGCATCGTCTCGTACGCGAGGGTCAGGTCACCGACCAGCGGATGCCGCATCCGCTTCACGCCGTGGCCCTTCTCCTTCACATCGTGCGTGGCCCACAGTCGCCTGAACTCCTCGCTCTTTACGGAGAGTTCACCCACGAGCGCCGAGAGCTCCGGGTCCTGCGGGTGCTGGCCCGCGTACAGCCGCAGATAGCTGACCATGTCGGACGCCTTGGAGTCCCACTCCAGGAACAGCTCACGGTAGTCGGGGGAGAGGAAGGTCAGCCGTGCCCAGTTGCGCTCCGCGGGCGGCAGCTTGCCCCAGTCGCCGAACAGCGCCGCCGCCATTCGGTTCCAGGCGAGGATCTCCGAGCGCGCACCGCCGACATACGCGGGCACGCCGTCCATCGACTCCAGCAGCTGTCGCAGCGCCACCCGTACGTGCTGCCGCCTGGGCGCCCGGTACTTCCTCCGCTGCTGCTTCGGCTTGGCGAGATGGGTGAGGTGCGCGTGCTCGGCGTCGGTCAGACGCAGGGCGCGCGCGATCGAACCGAGTACCTCCGCCGACACATTGCGCCCGTTTCCCTGTTCCAGGCGTGTGTAGTACGCCACCGAGACCCCGGCCAGCTGCGCCAGCTCCTCGCGCCGCAGCCCCGGCACCCGCCGGTGCCGCCCATGCGAGGGGATTCCCACGTCCTCCGGCTTGAGCCGAGCCCGCCGGGTGCGCAGGAACTCGCTGAGCTCGGCCCGGCCGTCGAGCACGTCGGGGAGGGCTGCCTGTTCGTCGTCCGCGGAGAGGGGGTCGTGTGTGGAGGGGGTGTCGTCCATGTTCTCAAGTATTCCCCTTCGTACGACCAGGAGCCTGACCCCGCCAGTAGTAGGACCACTGGACGTACCCAAAGCGGTGACCTGGGTGAACACGCTCCGAGGAGGCACTCTCGAAGACATGACCACGACTGTTGCCGCATACGCCGCCCCCAGCGCCAAGGCACCGCTGGAGCGCACCACGATCGAGCGCCGTACGGTCGGCGAGTTCGACGTCCTGATCGACATCGAGTTCGCCGGCATCTGCCACTCCGACATTCACCAGGCACGCGAGGGCTGGGGCGAGGCCATCTTCCCGATGGTGCCCGGCCACGAGATCGCGGGCGTCGTCGCCGAGGTCGGCCCCGGCGTGACGAAATTCAAGATCGGCGACCGGGTCGGGGTCGGCTGCATGGTCGACTCCTGCCGTGAGTGCGAGAACTGCGAGGCCG
Source organism: Streptomyces sp. NPDC094034 (assembly GCF_040303865.1). NCBI lineage: Bacteria > Bacillati > Actinomycetota > Actinomycetes > Kitasatosporales > Streptomycetaceae > Streptomyces > Streptomyces sp. NPDC094034. The sequence continues at coordinate 10,763 of NZ_JBEOUD010000027.1, forward strand.
GTCAGGAGCAGCACTGCCTGCGCGGGAACGTCGGCACGTACAACGCCATCGGCCACGACGGCGAGCCCACCTACGGCGGCTACTCACAGAAGGTTGTCGTCGACGAGAACTTCACCGTCCGCATCCCGGACGGGCTGTCACTGGACGTGGCCGCGCCGCTGCTCTGCGCGGGCATCACCACGTACTCACCGCTCAAGCACTGGGGAGCGGCCCCCGGCAAGAGGGTCGCCGTGATCGGCCTGGGCGGCCTCGGCCACATGGCCGTCAAGATCGCGCACGCCCTCGGCGCCGAGGTCACGGTCCCCTCCCAGTCGCTGCGCAAGAAGGACGACGGCCTGAAGCTGGGCGCCGACCACTACTACGCCACCAGCGACCCGGCCACCTTCGAGAACCTGGCCGGCGCCTTCGACATCATCCTCTCCACGGTGTCGGCGCCCCTGGACTTCGGTGCGTACCTGAGCCTGCTGAAGACCGGCGGTGCCCTGGTGAACGTCGGCGCTCCCGAGGAGCCCGTCGCCCTGAACCTGTTCTCCTTGATCAGCGGCAACAAGACGCTCGCCGGTTCGGCGATCGGCGGCATCGCCGAGACCCAGGAGATGCTCGACTTCTGCGCCGAGCACGGCCTCGGCGCCGAGATCGAGCTGATCGAGGCGAGCCAGATCAACGAGGCGTATGAACGTGTGCTCGACTCGGACGTGCGCTACCGCTTTGTGATCGACACCGCGACGATCTGAGCCACGCGGCCTCCCCGAGCGAGTAATCGACGCCCTCCCCGGGCTCCGGCAGGATCACCCAGATCCACCGGGTCCCGAGGAGGGCTCACCCATGACCGCCTGGACACGGTCAGCCAGGAACTCACGCACTCAGCACCGGCCTCGCCCTCGACTCCCCCGAGGGGAGGGGGTACGGCGTCTACGATCCGGCGTTTGTCTGATCCCGCGGCGTGCTGGGAAGCCGGACGGTGACGAGGAGACCGCCGGCGGGGTGGGGAGCGAGGTCGAGGGTTCCGTCGTGGGCGCGGACGATGCTGTGCACGATGGCCAGGCCGAGACCCACTCCGGCGTGCTCGTCGGTGCGTACGCGTTCCGTGCCGCGCTGGAAGGGCTCGGTGAGGGTCGGTATCAGTTGCGGTGGGAGCCGGTGACCCGTGTTCTCGACGCGCAGCACGCTCGTGTCGCCGTGCGCCTCGGTGTGGACCGTCACGGTGCCGTCGGCGGGGAGGTTGTGGACGATGGCGTTCTGGACGAGGTTCATCACCATCCGCAGCAGGAGCTCAGGGGAGCCGCTGGTCGGGGCCGCTCCGCCGGTGACGTCGAGTGTGATCCGGCGCTGTTCGGCGAGGGGAAGGAGCGTTTCGGCGGCTTCCTCGGCGCTGAGGGAGAGGTCGACGCTCTCGCGGCTGAAGTGTCCGCGGTCGCCTCGACTGAGCAGCAGAAGGGCCTCGGTGAGGTCGATCGCCCGCGTATTGACGGTGTGCAGGCGTTCGATGAGTTCGCCCCGGGCCCGTGTCGGGTCCTTGCGGGCGACGTCGAGGAGCGTCCGTGAGATCGCCAGCGGGGTGCGCAGTTCGTGGGAGGCGTTCGCGGCGAATCTCCGCTGCTCGGCGACGTGGGACTCCAGTTGTTGGAGCATCGAGTCGAACGCGTCGGAGAGTTCACGGAATTCGTCCTGGCGGCCCTTCATACGGATCCGGTGGGACAGCGACCCGTTCCCCGCCATCCGTGCCGCGTCCGTGATCTGGGCGAGTGGTGCGAGCATCCGGCCGGCGAGGAGCCATCCCCCCAGGAGGCCGAGGACGAGCAGGAGGATCAGGCTGGTGGCCGCGGCGGGGGCGAAGGTGCGCACGAGGAGGTAGCGATTGGGCGAGATCCCGAGGAGGCCCTTGGGGTTGTCGGGTACGTAGCGCAGCAGGTACAGCCACACCACGGCCAGCAGGAGAGTGCCGACGACGGCGAGGAACCCGGCGTAGCTGAGGGTGAGCTTCAGCCGGGCGCTGAGCCCTCGGCGCCTACGCACGCGTACTGCCGGAGTCAGTGGTGTCCCCGCCGGGGGTGATGGCGTCCGCAGCGGTGTCGATACGGTAGCCGACGCCTGGCACCGTGGCGATGATCCACGGTTCACCGAGCCGTTTGCGCAGTGCGGAGACGGTGATGCGCACGGCGTTGGTGAGGGGGTTGGCGTTCTCGTCCCAGGCCCGTTCCAGCAGCTCCTCGGCGCTGACGACACCGCCCTCGGCGGCGACGAGGACTTCCAGCACGGCGAACTGTTTACGGGTGAGCGCGACATAGCGCCCGTCGCGGAAGACCTCCCGGCGGAAGGGGTCGAGCCGCAGGCCCCCGATCTCCCGGACCGGGGGCCGGGTGTACGCGCGCCTGCGGTCGAGCGCCCTCAGCCGCATGACGAGCTCTCGCAGCTCGAACGGTTTGGTGAGGTAGTCGTCGGCGCCGAGCCCGAACCCGGAAGCCTTGTCGTCGATCCGGTCGGCGGCGGTGAGCATGAGGATCGGGATGCCACTGCCGGAGGCGACGATGCGCCGGGCGACCTCGTCGCCGGTGGGGCCGGGGATGTCGCGGTCGAGGACCGCGAGGTCGTAGGAGTTGACGCCGAGCAGTTCCAGTGCGGAGTCGCCGTCGCCCGCTATGTCGGCGGCGATCGCCTCCAGCCGCAGACCGTCCCGTACGGCTTCGGCCAGGTAGGGCTCGTCCTCCACGATCAGTACGCGCATGTCCGAAGCCTAAGCAGCACAACGTATCGCCGACGTATGCGAAGACGTATGCGAAGACGTGAGCGAAGACGTGAGCGAAGACGTGTGCGCACCGGACACCCGAAAGTCAGCCCGTCGGCGCGAGCGCGGCGCGAGGCCGGTCCGACGGTGCTTCCGCCGTGGTGCGCCACCAGCGGCGCGACGCCAGCGCGGCCAGCACGGCGCCGACGGTGTTGACCAGTACGTCGTCCACGGACGACACCCGGTCCAGCCGCAGGACGTACTGCGCGGTCTCGATGAGGATCGAGCAGCCCGCCCCGAGCGCCAGGATCCGCGGCACGGACGCCAGCGCCGCGAACCGCATCGGGGCGAAGAACCCCAGCGCCGCGAGGATCAGCAGATTGCCGACGATCCCGCCCGGCCCCATCGTGACCAGGTCCCGCAGCGGCACCAGGCTCACCCGGCCGGGCACGGTGCCGGCTCCGGCGCCCGGCATCATGGTCAGCCAGCTGAACGGCACCGTCCCGTGGACCATGCCCACCTCGGCCAGCGACATCCGCCACGCCGATGTGACACCGGCGGCACGCCGACGGTGCGCCAGGGCCCACACCACCAGCGCGGCCAACGGCAGTGTGACCAACGTCATGAGCACCACACCGTTGAACGTATCGAAGCAGCCGTGCCACCGCCCGGCCATGCACATCGGTGCGGACATCATCAGTGGCCGCCGCATGACGAACAGGGCGCTCGCCAAGCCGAGGATCGCCAGACCGAGAATCACGATCCTGCGCGTGCGGCGGGGCGGTGCCGACAGGGATGCGTTGTGGTTCATGCGTCCATTGGAGAGGGAGGGCCGTTGCTGTGCCGTATGCGATTTCCGATACGCCGGCGATACAGCGGCCCCCGCGGCGCCGGGGGTCACACCGCCGCGGGACGAGACGGGTCAGGGAGCGGTCCGGGAAGACTCGCGGGGGATCCGTAGGGTGAAGACCGTCGAACCCGGGCGGCTGACAAGCTCGGTGGTGCCGTGGTGAGCCGCTATCAGTGACCGCGCGACCGCGAGTCCCAGTCCGCTGCCGCCGCGGTCGCGGGTGCGGGCCTTGTCCACGCGGTAGAAGCGGTCGAAGACCCGCTCCTGGTCCGCGGCCGGGATTCCGGGACCGGAGTCGGCGACCCGGACCACCGCGGCGTCCGGACCGACGGACAACTCCAGCGACACCCGCGTACGGGCAGGGGTGTGCACGGCCGCGTTGGTCAGCAGATTGTCCAGGACCTGTCGCATACGGAGGGGATCGAGACGCATGCGCACCGGTTCGCCGTCGCCCTTCACGGACAGCGGATGCTCCGACCGGATGGTGCGGAAGGCGTCCGCCGCCTGGTTCAGGAGCTCCGCCAGGTCCGTCTCCTCAAGGCGCAGCGGAGTCTGCGCGTCGGCGGCGTCCAGGCGGGCGAGCAGCAGCAGATCGTCGAGGAGGAGACCCATCCTGGCCGCCTCGGCGCGCAGGCGTGTCAGGTGCCTGTCCCGTTCGGCGGGTTCGTTGGCGGCGGCGTACTGGAACAGGTCGGCGTAGCCGCGTACCGACATCAGTGGTGTACGCAGCTCGTGCGACGCGTCCGCGACGAACCGGCGCAAGCGCCGTTCGGCCTCGGTGCGCACGGCGAGCGAGTCGTCGATGTGTTCCAGCATGGTGTTGAACGCGGTGCGCAACTCCCCGACTTCCGGGCCGCCGTCGTCGGAATCGACACGCACCGGCAGCCGTGCCGACTCGGTGAAATCGTGTGAGGTGATGTCATGGGCGGTGCGCGCCATGTCGCTGAGCGGTTTGAGTCCGCGCCGCAGCAGCGAACGGCCCAGCACCACAAGTCCCACCAGGGCGAGCGAGAAACCGATGATCTGGACCGTGATCAGCTGGTCCATGGTCTTCTCGATGTCCTCCAGGGGGGCCGCGGTGACCAGGACCACCCCGGGGCTGACCTCACACGCACGCAGCCGGTACGCGCCCTGTCCCTCGATGTGCGCGGTGCGGAAGACTTCCTTCTCCCCTGAGTCGCGCTGTACTTCGGCGACGGCGGAGAGCTTTCCGGCGTCGGTCGGTACGTCACTGGGCCTGCGCAGCACGGCCCGGTCGCCCGACACGTCGAACACCGCGGTGTACCAGCGGTAATAGGGCTGTCGCTCCACCGTTCCATGGGCCTGGGCGTCCTGGGCCTGGGTGCCCTGGACCAGCTCCATCTGGTTGTTGAGCTGGTGCTCCAGATAGTCCCGCATATACGTCGACAACGCGGTGCCGACGATGGCGAACACGATCAGCGCGAGCGCGCCAAGGCCCAGCGCGAGCCGGGTGCCCAGGCGCAGCCCGCGGTACCCGCGCGCGAAACGGCGGATCACTCGGCGACCCGCCGCACCACATAGCCGACGCCCCGCACGGTGTGGATCAGCGGTCCACCGCCGTCGTCCGGCTCGTCGAGCTTGCGGCGCAGCCGGCTGATGACCAGTTCCACGACGTTGGAACGGCCCCCGAAACCGTACTCCCACACATGATCGAGGATCTGCGCCTTGGTCAGTACGGTCGGCGACTTGCGCATCAGATAGCGCAGAACCTCGTACTCGGTGGGGGTGAGCGTGCGGAGCCGGTCACCGCGGCGCACCTCGCGGGTGTCCTCGTTCATCGTCAGATCCGCCACCCGCAGCACGGAGCGCTGAAACCCCGGCCCGGCGCTGCGGCGCAGCACGGTCCGCAGCCGGGCCATCAGCTCCTCCACCGCGAACGGCTTGACCAGGTAGTCGTCGCCGCCCCGGGTGAGGCCCGCGACCCGGTCGGAGACGCCGTCACGCGCCGTGAGGAACACCACCGGCACCATCGTCCCCGACGCCCGGAGCCGGTCCAGCACGGCGAAGCCGTCCAGGCCGGGGAGCATCAGGTCGAGCACCACGATGTCCGGCTGGAACTCCGCCGCCCGGTGCAACGCCTCCTCGCCGGAGTGCGCGGTGACCGCCTCCCAGCCCTCGTAGTGGGCGACCGTCGCCACGAGGTCGGCGATGGGCGGGTCGTCGTCGACGACGAGAAGGCGCACTTTTTCCACTCGTCCATAGTGCTGTACGTGCCTGTCGACGCCATACGGGCGGCCGGGCCCGGGGCCATATCGATAAGCACCTGAAAGTTCAGCGACAGGAAAACGACAGCTCCAGGCAGGCAGGCTCGGAGTACCCAGGCGCCGATCAAGGAGTTGCGGTCCGTGACGACCCTTCAACGTGTCCAGCCAACCCCAACGGCGGTCCGCCCCCAAGTGGTGGCCCGCGCCGGGCTGTACGTCCTGCTCGCGGCGAACGTGGCTGTGGTGGGCGTGTTCTTCCTCCAGGCCGGGTTCGCCTCGAACGCACTCATCCTGATGGGGCGCCTGACCGGGCTCTACGCCGCCCTGCTCATGGCCCTCCAACTGCTGCTCGTCGCCCGGCTGCCGTTCTTCGACCGCCGTATCGGCATGGACCGGCTGACCTCCTGGCACCGCTGGGTCGGCTTCGGCCTCCTGTGGATGCTGCTCGCGCACGGTGTGTTCATCGTCTTCGGCTACGCCCAGGGATCGTCGATGGGCCCGGTCGACCAGCTCGTCGATCTCGCGGAGACCGTCGAAGGCGTGCTGCGCGCCATTGTCGCGCTGGCCCTGATCATCGTGGTCGGCGCCGTCTCGGCCCGGTGGGCGCGGCGCCGACTGGCGTACGAGACATGGCACTTCATCCACCTCTACACCTACCTCGCGGTGGTGCTGGCCTTCACCCACCAGGTCGCGGCGGGCTCGACGTTCACCGCGTCGCCCATCGCCACGGCGTACTGGTACACGCTGTGGGGCGCCGCCCTCGCCTCGGTCCTCTTCGGCCGTGTGGTGCTTCCGCTCCGCCGCAATCTGCGCCACCGGCTGCGGGTGACGGCCGTCGTGCCCGAGTCCGACCATGTCGTGTCGGTCTACGTCTCCGGCCGTGACCTGGACCGGCTGCCCGCCCGCGCCGGCCAGTTCTTCCTCTGGCGGTTTCTGACCAGGGACCGCTGGTGGCAGGCGAACCCCTTCTCGCTCTCGGCGGCCCCCGACGGCGACCGGCTCAGGCTCACCGCCAAGACCGCGGGCGACGGCACGGCGGCGCTACGCCAACTCAAGGTGGGTACCAGGGTGTTCGCGGAGGGCCCGTACGGCGCCTTCACCGCGATGCACCGTACCCGCCAGGACACCCTGCTCATCGCCGGAGGCGTCGGTATCACCCCTGTCCGCGCGCTCCTCGAAGAACTCCACGGCCACGCCGTGCTCATCTACCGGGTGGCCACCGACCAGGACGCCGTCCTCTACGACGAGTTGACCGAACTGGCCCACGCCAAGGGCGCCCAGCTGCATCTGATCACCGGACCGTCCACCCCGGACACACTGGCCCCGCACGAGCTCGGGCGCCTCGTACCCGACATCACCGAGCGAGACGTCTACGTCTGCGGACCGCCCGGCATGACCACCGCGGTGCTGCGCACCCTGCGACAACTGGGCGTGCCCAAACCACAGATCCACGCCGAGCGCTTCAGCCTGGCCGGATAGAGGGGGAACGAACACGATGAAGCGAGCACTGCCCGTCCTGGCGCTCACCGCCGCCGCGCTGATACCGCTGTGGCGCTACGAACCGTCTCTCGGTACGACGACATCCGTCGAGGCCGCCCCCTCGCCGCCGCCCGCGCTGCCGCGCCCGTCGGCCTCCTCGCCCGGTTCGGAGCCCTCGCCCGGCGGCACCCCGGCGAAGACCGTTCAGGGGTCCACCGTCCACACCGAGAAGGGCCCCGTGCAGGTCGAGGTGACCTTCGAGGGCGACGAGATCAGCACCGTACGCCTGCTTCGGCAGCCCGACCACCCGCAGACCACGGCCGCCGTACCGCGACTGATCGAGGACACGCTCGCCGCGCAGAGCGCCGACATCGACACGGTCTCCGGTGCCACGATCACCAGCGACGGATACCGGGAGTCGCTTCAGGCCGCGATCGACGCGAAGGGCGCCTGAGTGCGACGAGTTGAGCACGTCATGGGCTTCCCCGTCTCGGTGCGGGTCGACGCCGGGGCCGCCGACCCGGGGGCCGCCGTGGCCGGGGTGTTCGGGTGGCTGCGCCAAGTCGACCTGAGATTCAGTCCGTTCAGGTCCGACAGCGAAGTGTCCCGGCTGGACCGGGGAGAGACGCCGGCCGACGAGCTCAGCCCGGAGCTGTCGGAGATCCTGGCCCTGTGCGAGCACTACCAGGTGGCGACTCGCGGCGCCTTCGACGTCCGCCTGCCCGGGCGCGGCCTCGACCCCTGCGCCGTGGTGAAGGGCTGGTCGGTGCAGAAGGCGGCGGAACTGCTGTCGGCCGCCGGGGCCACCAGGTTCTGCGTGAACGCGGGCGGTGATGTCGTCGCGGCCGGTGGCCCCTGGCGCGTCGGCGTGCGCCACCCCGAACGCGCGGACCGGCTGTGCGCGGTACTGGAGATCGCGGAAGGCGCGGTGGCGACCTCCGCCCGGTACGAGCGCGGCGACCACATCCTCGACGGCCGCACCGGCCGGCCGGCCACCGGTCTGCTCAGCCTGACCGTCGTGGCCGCGTCACTGACCGAGGCGGACGCCACCGCCACGGCGGCGTTCGCGATGGGCGTGGAGGGCGTCGAATGGGCGGCGTCGAGGAACGGCTGCGAGGTGTTCGCGGTGGACGAGGGGCGGCGGGTCTTCCGTACGGCGGGGTTCCCGGTCGCCGGGTGACCCGGTGCGCGGTGTGCCGGACACCCGGTGCGACGAGGACGTGGCTGGGCTCGACCGCGCGTGCCCGGCGGGCGTACCCCGCTCATCGCCGGGTGCTGCCCCTCGCGCTAGGCTGTCGGCCGTGCTGGAGACGCGTCTTGACACCGCTCGGATCCGGGCTGCCCGCCGGTTGATCGACCCGGTGTTCCTCGACACACCGCTGTACCGCTGCGAGGCGCTGGAGCCCGACCTCGGGTGCGCGGTGAGCATCAAGCTCGAAACGGCGAACCCCGTGCGCAGCTTCAAGGCTCGCGGTACCGAGATGGTCGCGAGCCTGCTCGCCGACAGTGGTTCGCGGGACGTGGTGTGCGCCAGCGCGGGCAACCTTGGCCAGGCACTCGCCTGGTCCGGTCGCGGCCGGGGGCTTGAGGTGACCGTCGTGGCATCCCGCTCCGCGCCCGCCGTCAAGCTCGACCGCATCCGCGCGTTGGGTGCCGGACTGGAACTGGTGGACGGCGACCATGAGATGGCCCGCGAACGGGCCGCGGACGTCGCGCGCCACGACCGTGTCCGGCTGCTCGAAGACAGCCTGGACATCGAGACCTGCGAGGGCGCGGCGACCATCGGCCTGGAACTCGTCGGCGCCGCACCGTCGTTCGACACCGTCCTGATCGCCCTCGGCGGTGGGGCGCTGGCCACCGGCGTGGGGCATGTACTGAAGACATCGGCACCCGATGTCGAGGTGGTCTGTGTCCAGCCGCTGGGCGCACCGGCGATGACACGCTCGTGGCGCGAGCGGCGCGTCGTCACCACCGACTCGACCGACACCATCGCTGACGGCGTCGCCGGCCGGCGTCCCATCCCGGCCGTCCTGGACGACCTCCTCCTGGTCGCTGACGACGCCGTCCTGGTGCGGGAAGCATCCATCGTCGCCGGTATGCGATTGCTCCGCGACCACGCCGGCCTCGTCGTCGAACCATCGGCCGCGCTCGGCATCGCGGCGATCCTCGAAGACCGTGACCGCTTCGCCGGCCGACATGTCGTCACCATCGTGTGCGGCAGCAACGTCGACATGGACGCCTATCACCGCTGGCTCGGTGCGGCGCCCTAGCCCTGATGGTCGCTCGCCCAAGCCGCGATGTGATGGCGGGCGACGGACCGCCGGACGGCGGAGGACGGCGCGGGACATCAGGGGGGGATGTCGACGGGCGACGGGACGGATTCGCGTCCCGTCGCCCTTCGTTGTACCTGGCGGTCGCCCGCCGGCCGCCTCGCCGAGGATCAGCCGCGGTAAGGGTTGCGCAGGTACGTCAGGCTCAGATCGCCCGTGTTGCCGAAGTACTTGGAGACCAGGTACGCGGGGTCCGTCACCAGCGCGCCCGCCTGGAGGTCACTGCCGTCGTTCATGTCGTCCCAGGCCCACGGAGCGCGCGCCGAGTTGTCCTTGCCGTTGTCGCCCCGGAACACGCCCCACGAGGCGTATGTCTCCGTGTTGTGGCGACGGCCCCAGAGGCTGTCGGAGGCGGTCAGGTCGACCAGCCCGTACCGCGCGTCGCGGTCGTTGCCGCCCGTCGGGACCGAGCCCCCGGTGCGGCTCGGCTTGTAGACGATTCCGTCGCCGCCGGGGAACTCGCCGCCGTTCCAGGCGTAGGCACCGTGACCGCGCGCCTCCTGGAAGCTCGTCGGGTGCGCCGCACCGTCGTGGTTCTGCATGATCACGGAGCCGTCGACGCTCTCGCGGCCGCTGGTGAAGGGGCTGCCGGGCGGGGTGTACGAGTAGAAGTTGTCGTGCGCGAGTGTCACGACGGCCTGGAGGGTGCCGTACTGACTGCCGTCCTTGCGGACGACCTCCACCTGCCCCTCCATGTCGTTCTCGTGCGAGAAGAGGTTCAGCGGGTAGTCCTTCCAGTCCCGGGGGTGGTAGAACGCGTACGTGAGGTACCAGTGCGTCGCGGTCTCCGCCACCGAGTAGTACACGGTGCCGGTCAGCCGGGTCGTGTTGGCGTCGAGGTTGTCCCAGTTGTTGAGGGTGTTCCAGTCGCCGTCGTAGTTCACCGGCGCCAGGTAGTCGGCGGTGTAGTAGTTCGCCGAACTGTCCTGGTAGTGCACGGGAGCCCAGCGGTAGGCCAGGTCGGCGTCGCTGGGGGCGGCCTGTGCGGGCGGGGCGAGGAGCAGCGAGGCGCTCCCCACGAACGCGGCCAGCAGGGTGGCCAGAACGGGTCTCAGACGGGGCACGGCGGTCCTTCCTCAGGAGGTCGTGGAGATTGACGACTTCCCATGGTCGGGACCGGCGGGCCCGACGAAAAGCCTGGTCAGTGAATGTTCAACGGCGGGACGCGATTGTTCATCCAGAGGCTTCGGAGCCTGCGCAAGTTTCCCTCAGTCCAGGTGGGTTACGTGGTGAGGCGGGCGGCACCGACGACCGGATGCCTCGCCGTAAGCGGCCGAGCCGACCCCGGCGGGCCCCGTGTCGGCGGGCCCCGTGTCGGACCTCAGCGCCGGGCCAGTGCCAGCACACTCAGACCGAACATCAGGACACCCAGGGGGACATGGACCGACGGGACATGTGCGATGCCGAGCACGACCTGGACCGAGGCGAGTACGAGAAAACCCGCCGCGTGCAGGACCGGGCGGGGCGAGCCGCCGCCCGGCTTCCACGCCAGCACCGCCGCGAGCACATACAGCATGGACGCCCCGTACATCACACGGGCTCCGGCACTGTGCAGCGTCTCTCCGTAGGACGAGGCCAGCAGCAGTCCGGCGGAGACCGCCTGAAGGAAGATGGTCAGGGTCTGCAGGGCGATCGCGATCCGCAGGAACGAGGAGCCGCGCTGTGCGCTCGCCGTCGCTGTCTCCTGAGTGGCCATGTCACAATCCCCTTGTCCGCCCTCGGGCAGTAGATCGATAAGGTCTCATCAGCCCGACGACGCGGGCCTGCGAAAGGTAAGGCGAGGGGCGGCCGGAATCATGGGCACTGTCGGCGCCGGCGCGGATGGCATAGCCGGTGAGCAACGCCAACTGCTCAATGTGGCTTACCGGTTGCTCGGTTCGGTGACCGAGGCCGAGGACGCCGTACAGGATGCCTACACACGTTGGTACGCGCTGCCACGGAGCCGCCGGGAGGAGATCCTGTCTCCCGGAGCCTGGCTGACGACGGTGACCGGCCGCATCTGCCTGGACCTGCTCGGATCGGCGCGGGCCCGCCGTGAACGCTATGTCGGCGCATGGCTGCCCGAGCCACTGCCCGACCGCACCGAGTGGGAACACACGAGCGGCGCCGACCCCACCGGCGCTGTGGACCCCGCTGACCAGATCGTCCTGGACGAGTCGGTGACCATGGCCTTCCTCGTCGTCCTGGAGTCGATGACGCCCGCCGAGCGGGTGGCGTTCGTCCTGCACGACGTCTTCCGGTATCCGTTCGCCGAGATCGCCGGCGTTCTCGGCCGCACCCCCGCGGCCTGCAAGCAACTGGCGTCCTCCGCCCGACGGCGGGTGGGCGCGGCGCGCGCACCGGCGACGGCGGCCGACCGGGCCGATGTGGTGCGGCATGTCAAAGCGGCATGGGAGACCAAGGACATCGCGGCCCTTGTCGGTCTCCTCGACCCGGCCGCCGTGATGACCGCCGACGGCGGCGGGATGGTCGGTACCGTCCTGCGCCCGGTCGAGGGCGGCGCGCGCGTCGCCGGGTACATGGTCGCCATTGCCGACAAGGCGTCGGGGCTCGAACTCCTGGAGCGGTCGGTCAACGGTGCGCCCGGCCTGGTGGCCCTTCGTGCCGGCGCCGTCATGACCGTGGCGTCGTTCGACGTCTCCGACGGGCGCGTCACCCGGATCTGGGCGGTCCGTAACCCGGAGAAGCTGCGTCCGTGGGGGCGCGATATTCCCTAGGCGGCATTTGGGGTTCGGATCACGGGGTCGAGGTGACGATCTTGCGCCACATGATTGAGCCGTCGAGGTGGAGTCCGCCTCCGTAGTTGCCGTTCGCGGCTTCCGCGGCACCGCTCCCGCAACGGCAACGCCGCTGCGTCACCGTGCCCGACCCGCCTCTCCGTGGCTGGTCGGCTCGCCCGACGTGGACCTCGCTCGGGGACTCGCCCTGTCCGGAACGCGCGCTGCCCGTCTGCGACGCCCTGAGGTTCAGCGCGCTCTGCCACGCGGCCACAACACACCGGTTGCGGTCCGGATCACCAGCCACTCGCCGGGCTCCGGGATCCCCACAACCTCGACGTGTTCCATGGCAGGCGCGCGGGGAGGCCCCTCTTCCGGGAACATCCGCGTTCGGATGTCCTCCGCGTGCATCCATTGAAGTGGCACCGCAACCTTGCGTTTCTGAGCCGCGGTCACATCGTCCACGCTCTTCTCCGCCACGTCGCCGAGGCCCGCGATCGCCGTATCCGTCTCCCATAGATTCGCCCATGGCTTCTTGGCCTCGGCCATGCTCACATAGTTGCCAGTGGGGACGTGCTCGGTTTCCGACCAGGCGAGCATCACCATCGTCCTGGACGCCTGCGCGGACGACCTCAGCAGGCTACGGAGCCGCAGGAACACCCAGGCGTCCCTCAATCGCTGCGCGACGCTCACCAGGGCCAGTAGGCACAGCACTACGAAGACCAGGCCCAGGACAATGGCGCCCGTGCCCAGCACACCGCCCAGCTCATCGAAGCCTCCGTCCGGCATCAGATTGAAGAGGATCGCCGTCGCGGCGAAGAGGACGGCGGAAATCGCCCCCGACCACACAGCTCCCCAAAGCCCACTCGCCAAGTGCTGATAGCCATGGTCGCGCTCGTAGAACTCGGCAGCTCTCGCGGCGGGTAACGGCGCCAACGGTGAACCTGGCCACCGCCCTTCAGCCCTGGCCTGTGTGAAAGAGCGCACCTGAGAAGCCGTCCAGTCGACCGCCCCGGCACCGTCCGGCAGGACGAATGACACGGACCCACCGATGGACCTGGCATCAAGATCCGCCGCATGTCTGCCGGTCACTTCCGCACGCAGATCCCCGATGTGCACCCGTCCCCGCTTGAACAACTGGGCAGTGACCGGCTTGCCTTCCGCGGCCGCGGCCAGCTGATCACAATGGGTGCTCAGTACCATGCGGTGTTGGGGCAAGCTGACGTGCAACACCCCGGTGAAGTCCGTGTCGGTGGCGAGCAGTGCCCGATTTCCCGCGGTGTCCGTGAAGGTGGGGCGCAAGCCGAGTCGGTTGACGGGGATCTCAGGTGGCTCGGCCGCCGAGCCTGCCCGCTCCGCCTTGTTCTGCGGCGGCCGGCGGGCGAGCGGAATGGCACCGACGGCCGCTTCCGCCTTGATGTGCGGGGTCTGGCCGGAGCCGCGGAGCTGGTCATGCACGTACCGGTACAGATCGACCATCGATACATAGCCGTCGTGGCCATCGGCGCCGGATTCAAGGCCGGTCACCAAGTGGCGGGTGAATGGACTCGCCTCACCCTGGGTGCGTGCGTCGGCCGCGGTACCGATGCGGCTGGAGCTCGTCATGACGAATCGGCCGTGGCCCGCCAGTTGAGCCGCCGGGTCTATTCCCTTGGCGGCCGCGATTCCACTGAAGCAACAGTCCAGGATGACGACAATCGACCGGGACGCGCAATCGTCGATCAGCTCGTTGATGAAGCTGAGTGAGACAGAGTGGGTGCGCAATTGCTCAACTGTCGTGTCTCGTCCGCACAAGTGGAGTCTGTTCCGCGCGTCGAGCAATCCGTGCCCGCTGTAATAGATGAGCAACTGCTCGTGGCGCAGGGCGTCGTCGAAGAATGTCGCCAGCCGTTCCTTGATGCGGAGCGTGGGTTGTTCCGGCAGCGCCTCGACGTTTCCAGGCAAGTGCAGGCCGTAGGTGGGATCCGTCAGTGCGGCCCGCATCAAGCGCAGATCCTCGGGCGGGCCCAAGAGTGACCGTAGTTGAACCGGGTCATCGGGATACTCGGAGTTGCCGATCAGGAGCGCACGGTAAACCCGCTCGTCCTCAGGCACCCTGTGTACCGTCCTGGTCGCCGATCTCGGCCCGCCCCCCTGGATCGTTGTCGTCGGCCGTCGCCGCGTTGTCGGCCGCCGCCCTCAGCCCATGCTCCAGCGCTGTGCGGAGCGTGATGGTGTCGAGAGCGTCACCGGACGCGGTGAACTCGCCGCTTCGGCCGTCCACGGTCCAGGTGAGGCGCACGCTCCGCCCTCGGTCCCTCTTGAGCCACATCGTGAGCACAGCCGCAACGCTTGGGATGGCCACAGGCGCGAGCGCGACAAGCACCTCGGAGACCGCCCCCTTGACGCCTGGGGTCGGCGGGGCATCCCGAGGCGGCCGATGCCTCACAGAGCCCGCTGCCTCTTCGATCTCCTTGTGGAGCAGCTCAAGTTGTGATGCCCACCGGTCGTCGTCCGAGTCGAAACGCAGGCTGCGGGCCTCAAACCGTACCTCCAGCACGTAACCACCCCTCCGTACGCACCTTCGCCCCTGAATCCTTCTTTCTACTACAAAAAGGCTGTTCTGTAAGCAACTTGGCGTGACTGGAGGTGGGTCCACCTTCTCTGTCGGCCTGGCGCCACCAGGGTCATCAACCGAACCGCAACGGAACGCTCGCCGTACCCGGGAGCGAGTACCGCAGTGTGAATCCGTGGGCCGACAGCCGGTCTCGCGGTCTCTCAGTCGGAGGCACGCAGGGAAGTGTCCAGGGTACTCATCAGTCGCGCGACGCGATTCTTGCCGGTCGGCGCCAGAGGTCAACGCGAAAGAACAGCGACCAATACCGGCGTGGCACGTTGTCGAGCCTGTTCGATCTGCGCCTTTCCGACCGCAGGGTCGTCCCCTGCGCTCAGTTCGGCGATGCGCGCGGCACTCGCGGCGGCGCGCAGGATGTGTCCAGCACTGAGGATCAGGCCGTGCGTACCTCCGGCCTCGCCCCGGGCGACCACGCCTGGCGCTACCCGACCGCCCCCGGCTCCACCTTCACCACCGGGGCCGACCGGCCCGAAGCCGATGGGTCCGATGGGTCCGATGGGGAGAGCGTAGCGGGGAACGAGCGGGCCGAGCAGGTGGTTCTGCCCCTGACCTCCCGAACGGCCGTTGGCAGGCGGCTCAGAGTACCTCGGTGAGCGACAGGGCTGTTCAAGTTCGGGTTCTTCACCTTCGGATGCGGGTGGACGTACTGGGCGACAAGCATCCGGACACAGTCAGCACACGGGAGACCCTGAGCACGCTGAGGGTCGAGAGGTGATGATTCCGGCGCCGACGGGACCTCAGCTGCCGCGTCCGCCGATGACAGGCGACGGGGCTTCGGAGAGCCCCGGAACGTACGCGCGTGACGCGGCCATGAAGTCATAGATCAACGTCCGTGATACCTCGCGTACCTGATCCAGTTCGGAGCGGGACTCCGCGTTCGAGATCCGGTCGGCCGCCTTGAATGCCTGCCGCCCGACTGCGTGCAGGGCCGACGAGTTCGTCAGAAGCTCGGCACGGAACATCGCCTCCATGGCCACGGCCCGCAACCTCTGTGCCTCCCGGCGCAGTTCATGGACGTCCGACGCGTCTGCCACTCGGTCATCGTGCCGAGAGAACCAGTGGTCCATTTGGCCCCGTCGATAGTTCGCCAGCGCACCACCGAAGGAACAGTAGGCATCGATCCGCTCCTGCCTGAGCCGTTCATTCCGCGTGAACTCCTCTGTCCGAAGAACCGTGCGTCGCTGAAACAGATAGGTCGCTCCCGAACCGAGGAGTGTACCGAGCACGGCTATAACGCTTGTGGCAACGACTTCCATGCGCTCAGCGAATCACACGCACACTCAACTCGTCTGCCCCCTTCGGCCAATCCGACTCCCAGTCACTGAGGTCGAACTCTTGGTGTTGTGCCGCTGTTCACGTGTGGCCCTGGTGGACGGGCCGGTCCCGGCGAGACAGCCGTCCATGGGACAGCGGTGGTTGGCGGGAGGCGACCAGTTGGTTCCGGTCGTCGCGCCGGGGGAGGCGCGTCGGCCGATCTCGGGTACGGGCGTGACGCGTCCCCGGAGGCTTGCAGTGGGGCACCGGCTGGAAGCGGATGGTGTGGTACTCCCTGCTACCGGGGCTCTTGTACGGTGAATTCGTTGCCGTCGGGGTCGAGCATCCTCACCCGGCCGCCGTGGCCCTCGCCGGTGTCGGTGCGTGTCGCGCCGAGTGAGATCAGGCGGGCGATCTCCGCCTCCCGGTCCGCACCGACGGGGAGTGTCAGTTCGAGATACAGCCTGTTCGTGCCCGTCTTCGGTGCCACCGGAGGGCCACCCCACGTGATCTTCGTGCCGCCGTTCGGCGATTGGATCGCGGTCTCCTGGTCCTGGTCCCAGACCAGCGGCCACCGCAGCGCCTCGCTCCAGAAGTATCCGACCCGCTGCGTACCGTCGCAGGCCAGTGCTCCGATGAAGCCGGTGTCGGCGAGGAACGTGTTGTCCGCCTCGATGACGCAGAACTCATTGCCGTCCGGATCGGCGAGCACCACATGCCCCTCTTCCGGGAGTTGCCCCACGTCGATGTGCTTCCCGCCGAGTCGCAGCGCTCTGGCGACCGTCCGCCGCTGATCCTCCGGGGAAGAGCTCGTGAGGTCGAAGTGCGCCCGGTTCTGGCCGGTCTTCGGTTCCTGGCCCGGCAGGAAACGGATGCGGAATCCGGCGGTGTCAGGGGGCAGGATCGCGACGTCGTCGCCCGGTCCGTCGGCCGACTCCCAGCCCAGGACCCCGGACCAGAACCTCGCCAGGGCCGACGGCTGGGGTGTGGTGAAGCAGATCGCGAACAGTTGACTGGTCATTCCCGCGCGTCTCCGATCCACTGGCGGTCGATACGGCGCCTCGCACGCCCCGCGAGCGCAGCTTAGGAGTGGCCGTGCGGCAGTCGCATCCGAGTTTCCGGACCGACGCGTCCCCCGACACCGTGGGCCGACGAACTCGCCCGTTCAGGAACGAACTCGCCCGTTTACGAACGGCGTTCGGGACCGGCGGAGCCGCCAGTAAGCTGGCGCGTTTGAACGGTCCCTTATGTTCGGTGGCGTACGGGTTCACCGGGGATCGAACCGGCCCGGCAACGGTCTGCGCCCGAGGCAGAATCAGCCCCTCCGTGTCATTTGTGGCCACTTCCGACCTCACGGCACCACCCCCGTGGCCGCTACATTCACCCCCGACCGGACACACACGACCAGGGGGAAACACACAACAATGCGCCTCATAGAACCCGTCAGCGACATCGGCAGATCATTCGTGGCGGTGACCGCTACGGCGGCCGCCTGCGCCGTCACTGCCATGACCCTTGTCGCCTCACCGGCTGCTGCGGCACCCACCAACACAACGGCGGCCCAGCCCGGCGACACCTGTACGGCGGCCGACCTCGGCACACGCCACCCGTACATCAAGACCACCGAAGTGTCCCCGACGATCACCCACTTCAAGGGCTGGTACGTCACCGAGGGCGCGACCGGCAACCAGACCATCACCACCAGCACCCAGACGACCATCTCGGTCTCCGTCGGTCTCAACGGCGGTGTCGAGGGCAGTTTCGCCGTCGAGACCCTCGGCACCGTCGGCGCGAGCCTGGGCCTGAGCGTAAAGGTCGACTACTCCTCCACCAGCACCGAGTCGAACTCGGTCACGTGGAACTTCAGCCAGCCCGGCTACTACGGCGTCTACAAGGGCACCAAGAAGGTCACAGGTACGTACGGAAGCCTCAACTGCAACCGCGTCCAGCAGGGTGACGGCAGTTGGGCGTTGAAGTGGATCGAGGGGTCCGGCAGCGGCAGCTTCACCACCTACACCACCCTCGAAGAAGGCGCGGTGCGCTGCGAGGACAAGGTGCCCGCAGGCAGCATCATGGCCAAGGCGCAAGACCTTCTCGACTGCGGCTCGGCCGCCGTGAACGCCGAGCACCCGGCGGGTGCGGTGGCGCCGACGGCGAAGCAGAAGCGCGAGCGCCTCGTGCAGCGCCCGGCTCTCACCAGCGGCACGTCCGCCGAACAGCCCAAGGCCACCGGGCGCGGCGCGCGGGCCGCTCTCGACTGCCAGGCCGACGTCTACAAGATCGCCGTACCCGACAAGCCCCTGTCCTGGGGCGCGCCGCTCTTGGCGGACGACGGTGTCCGGCTGCGGCCCTCGACGATCTTCAGCGCCCACCTGGACAACTGGCGCCTGTGCAACGTGACGGAGGTGAACGGGGTCCTTGAGGCGTCCCTGTGGAACTGGGGCAACGGCGGGTGCGCGACGATCGCCGCGCAGAACGCGGCCACCGAACGGGCGGTCCTGATGACGGCCCCCTGTGCGGAGGACGACCTCCAGCGGTTCTACATCTACCGCGACGTACCCGGTAGCTCGAAGATCGGTGTGCAGAACAAGTACACCGGCTCCATGATGGGCCACGACCGGTACGCGGACGGGGAGTTCATACGCCAGTACTCCAGCGGCCGGCAGGACGGTACGGGTACGTACTCCCTGATCCGAGTCTGACGGCCCACACCCCGTGAGCGGCCCCGCACGTGAACCCACGACTACCGGTTCCGTGCGGGGCCTCCGAGTCCCAACTCCGAGCCCGGCCTTGGGGGCCAGTGGAGCAGTCGACTTCTGCCCGTGGCGAAGCCGACAAGACACCTTCGGCAAGCGGGCACGACAGCCGTGCGACGACTGACCGATTCGGTCAACTTTCGCATATTTCAGGACATCCTTTACCTTTTCATTTCCTGCGGGATGCTTTCGCTTGACGCTGAGCGGAAGGCGGGCCGTCCGCCTCGTCGCACCCTTCAAGGGTCCGAGCCCGGCCCGTGAGACCGGCCGGCAACGCTGTGGCAGAAGGAGTCCCGACATGATCCGCCTTTCCAGGACCCTGTCTTCAGGGTGGTTCGCAGCGGTGGGGGCCACCGCACTCATCACCCTGTTGACGCCCGCACGGGCCGCGCACGCCGCGCCTGCCGCGCAACTCTCCTGCGGTCAGACAGTCACGACCAGCGTCGTCCTCGACGCCGCCCTGCTCGACTGCCCCGGCGACGGCCTGATCGTCGGCAGCGGCGGCATCACGATCGACATCAACGGACACGTCCTCGACGGCGTCGGCCTGGGCATCGGGATCCGCAACGACGGTTTCGGTGATGTCACCATCACCAACAACGGCAGCGCTCCCGCCCGGGTGCAGGAGTTCGACCACGGAGTAAAGCTCAACCCCGGCACGTCGGGCAATGTCGTCGAAGAACTCACCATCCAGAGCAACGAGTTCTCCGGCGTCGAACTCGACAGCGCCACCAACAATCGGGTACGCGACAACCTCATCGAACGGCAGGCCCACAGGGGCGTCGCGATAACCGCCGGGTCGAGGGAGAACGTGATCGCGGACAACGCGATCACCACCAACCAGGGTGAGGGCGTCTTCGTTCAGAACTCCGTCAACAACCGCCTTGAAGGCAATCAGATCACCGGCAGCGGAGACACCGGCCTGGTCCTTGAAGGCTCCAGCGGCAACACCCTGCTGACCAACACCCTCGGCGACAGCAGCGACGGCGCGATCGTCCTCCAACTCGGCTCGAACGACAACCTCGTCCAGAGCAATTCGTTCGCCCGGAACGCGGATGCCGGACTGACCGTCTCCGATTCCACCGGCAACCGCATCCTGTCCAACGCGTTCCAGGGCAGTGGCGACAGCGGAATCGTCCTCCAGTCGTCCCACGGCAGCACGGTCACCGGCAACGACGTCAGCGGAAACACCGGCGGCATCGAGTTGAGCTACTCCGACAACAACCTGATCCGATCGAACATCGCGAACGACACCACCGGGGACGGGATCAGTCTGTCGCACTCAGTCAACAACTACCTGGAGCTCAACCAGGCCAACGGCAACAGTTCCCGGGGCATCTACGTCGACGGAGAGGCGCCGTCCGGGGCGGGCAACCAACTGATTCGCAACACCACCAACGCCAACCAGGGCGATGGCATCCACGTCTCAAAGGCCACTCACACCATCCAGGGCAACACCGCCCGCGACAACGACAGCTGGGGCATCTTCGCCGACCCGGGCAACATCGACGGCGGATCCAACCTGGCGAGCGGCAACGCGGAAGCCGCCCAGTGCACGGGCGTCGTCTGCGCACCCTAGACGAACTCGTGGCCAGGTGAATTCGGCCGTGGTCGATCTGGGCAGCCGTAGAAGAAGGCAACCCGGCGTTGGCGAGGGCGCCGTGCGTTGCGACGAGTACGGCGTCGTCGGCGATCAGCCGGGCGGAGAGGAGAACTTCGGTAACCGGCATAGACGCCATGTGGGTGACCACGTTCACCCGATCGAGGGGTGACGCCCACTCTTTCCTTCTTGTGGTGCCGCGAAGGCTGCCATGGTCATGACGGCTGCCCATGTATCGCTCGTGGGCCGTCGTGCCATAGCTCATGGTGTTCCACACGATCTGCAAGGACAGCGAAATGAAGGCATTCCGCACTTCGCGAGGTCTGGGACTCGCGGCCGCCACGCTCGCCCTGTTCCTCGCCGCACCGAGTGGCGTCACCGCCGCCGCTCCCGCGGTGGAAGGTGGTGTGGCCGTCGCTCCTGCCGTGAAAGAGGAACACCCTTGTGGAAATCACTCGCACAACCACCTGGGCACAACCTGGCGCTACTGGAAGAACTGCATCTCGAAGAGCGAGAAGATCAAGATCGACAACATCCTGTGGTGGGACAAGGAGATCTGCGTGGGAGCGGGCACGGAAACCGAGCTGGGCAGGGGACAGGACACTCGTGGCGCGTCGCGGGTCGGCGACTGCTGAGGGGCACTGTCGTTGCCCAGGAGCTGTCTCGTAACCGCTGGTCCGGGTGATGGGCCGCGGCAAGCGCGTACGCGTCCTGGGGCGCGATCCACCCGGCGCCCGAGTCGATGCGCAGATCTTCGACCAGGACCCGGTCGAGCTGCCCGTTCCCACGCCCGAGACGGAGGCCCGGTCATGACCCGGTTCCACGACAAGGTGGCACTCGTCAACGTCTCCGGTGTGTTCGCCGACCGCGGCGGACCCACCGTGGAGTACTCCACGGCCAAGCACGTCATCAGGCGAGGGCGGCGACCAGCAGGGCGAAGGCGGCGATGATGACAGCGACACGGACGTAGTGGAAGCGGTCCCAGCGGTTCATCTGCTGCTTCCAGTCGGCCGGCAGGCCGTCGGCGGTCCACGTCTTGGCCCGGTTGTTGATCGGGACGAGCAGCAGGACCGACATGACCACGCTGAGGATCAGCAGCGCGCCGGCGGTGACGACGAGGCCGGCGCCGTGGTGGTGCCATCCGGCGATGGCCCAGACCGTGGCGAGGACGAGCGAGCCGATGTACCAGAACGGCATCACGGCGCCGAGCAGCCGGGCCCCATGGGTGCGGCCGCGCAGGCCGTTGTCGCCCGGGAGGCCGTCGAGGATCGGATTGACGAAGAAGGCGACGGAGAACTCCACCCCCACCATCACGCCGACGACCACGGTGGTGAAGACCTCAAGTGCGCTGAGCATGATGACCCCTCCTGGGATCTAGCGTCGCTAGGTGACGAGGCAACGCTAGCTCTACTGTCGCTCGATTGTCTAGCGATGCTAGGATCGGATCATGTCGGTACAGGAGCGCAAGGAGCGCGAGCGGGCGGGCCGCGAGCGTCTCATCGTGGCGACGGCCCGCGAACTCGCCGAGCAGCAGGGCTGGGACGCGGTCACCACCCGCCGCCTCGCCGAGCGCATCGAGTACAGCCAGCCCGTCCTCTACAGCCACTTTCGCGGCAAGCGCGAGATCATCGGCGCCGTCGCCCTGGAAGGCGCCGCCGAGATGGCCGCGGCGCTGCGGGCCGCGGCCTCCGCCGTGGACGGCCCGCGCGCCCGCGTCACCACCCTCGCCCGCGCCTACCTCGACTTCGCCGAACGTAACCCGGCGGTCTACGACGCCATGTTCCGGCTCGACGGCGGCCTGGCATTCGCGAGGGAGGACACTCCGGAGCCCCTGAAGGACGCCTTCGCCGCCCTGTTGGAGAACCTCGGCGAGGTCGCCGGGGACGGCGCCCACCCGGCGCTGTTCACCGAGGTGTTCTGGGCGGCCCTGCACGGGCTGGCGACCTTGACCCGGGCGGGACGGCTGCCGCCGGGGGACGCCGAGCGGAGGGTGGAGCTGCTGGTGGACCGGCTCGCCATCATCTGACGCACCGTCCGGGCGGGCAGCCGGGGCCATGTGGCCCGGCCGCCCGCCCATGGCATTCGCCTCTGGGCAACGGCGGGTGCTGGGTGACGTCGTGTTGGT
Organism: Streptomyces sp. NPDC094034; assembly: GCF_040303865.1. Lineage (NCBI taxonomy): Bacteria > Bacillati > Actinomycetota > Actinomycetes > Kitasatosporales > Streptomycetaceae > Streptomyces > Streptomyces sp. NPDC094034. The sequence continues at coordinate 33,438 of NZ_JBEOUD010000027.1, forward strand.
TCCCGCCGGTAAGGTCACGGATCCGCGTGGGACGCCTCCCGGACTCACCACACCCCACGCGACCCGGAAGCATGACCGGGCTCCCTGTCTTGCCATCGAGCGCACTCCAACTCCTAGGATGCGCCGCACTACGGTCTTCCGCGGTGCGCCAAGCACAGCCCGACAGCGAGGAACCCCACGATGCGTTACCGCACACTCGGCCGCACCGGCATCGAAGTGAGCACCTACTGCCTGGGCACGATGATGTTCGGCGCGGTCGGCAACCCCGATCACGAGGACAGCGCCCGGATCATCCACGCCGCCATGGACGCGGGCATCAACTTCGTCGACACGGCGGACATGTACTCGGCCGGTGAGTGCGAGGTCATCGTCGGAAAGGCGCTGCGGGCATCCGGCCGGCGGGACGAGGTCGTACTCGCGACGAAGGTCCACTTCCAGATGGGCGAGGGAAGGAACCGGAGCGGGAACTCCCGCCGCTGGATCACCCAGGCCGTGGAGGCGAGCCTGCGGCGACTCGACACCGACTGGATCGACCTGTACCAAGTGCACCGCCCGGACCACACCACGGATATCGAGGAGACACTCGGGGTCCTCGGCGACCTGGTGCGAGCGGGCAAGATCAGGGCGTTCGGGTCGTCGACGTTCCCCGCCGAGGAGATGGCGGAGGCTCAGCACGTGGCGGAGCGACGCGGCCTCCAGCGCTTCCGTACGGAGCAGCCCCCGTACTCGATCCTCGCCCGCGGCGTGGAGGCATCGGTGCTGCCAACCGCTCGGCGGTACGGCATGGGGGTGTTGACGTGGAGTCCGCTCGCCTCCGGCTTCCTGAGCGGCCGCTACCGGACGGGGCAACGGGTCGACCTCACCTCCGGCAGGGCGCGTTTGAACCCGGCCCGCTTCGACCCGTCTCTCCCGGAGAACGTCACCAAGCTGGAGGCCGCCGACAAACTCGCCGAACTGGCCGCGGACATCGGCCGCACCCTCCCGGAGCTGGCGGTCGCCTTCCCCCTCGCCCATCCCGCCGTCACCTCGGTCATCATCGGCCCACGCACGGCGGAACAGTGCGAGGCCCTGCTGAAGGGGGCGCCGGTGGTCCTGGACGACTCGACCCTCGACCGCATCGATGAGATCGTCCCGCCCGGCAGGAACCTCTACCACCCGGACGGCGCCTGGCAGCCGCCCTCCCTGACGGACACGAGCCTCCGCCGCCGCCCGACGGACGAGCGGGCCGCATCGTGACGTGTCCGCGCTCCGCGTCCGCCACAGAACCATGAACGCTCATGGCTGGAAGTTGGCTCGCCAACGGCACGGGCCATCGCTTCGACGGGCTGAGGCGAGGCATGGTTCCCCGCTTGATGGTGGATACAACCTCTGTTGGTCCGCAGTACGTGTGGCGTCACCACAGCCGACTGCGCCTGCTGCTCGGACTGCTGAGCGGTCTCGCCAACGCACTGATGGTTGGGCTGCTCGTGGGATGGGTGTTCACCCCTCACGATGGTGTCCGGGTTGGTTTCCTGGCCGGCCTGTGGCCTACCCTCAACGCCGGACTCATCGGCAACGTTGCTGTCTCCACGGCCCTCAGCGCGGTGCAACTCTCCGGACGGGAAGGAACCCCCGTACGCCTGATCGCTTTTCTGGAGGACGCACGCCGCCGCAACCTTCTGCGCGTCACCGGCCCTGTCTACCAGTTCCGCCACGCTCAACTCCAGGAGCGCCTCGCCCGCCCGCGAGTGATCCGTACGGGTGACTGACCTTGGACCGGAGATGGCTCGTACTCGCAGGTCAGGACCGCTCCAGCTGAGGGATGGGCAATGGACTCCGGCGGGACGGAGCTTGTATTGGGTGCGCGTTGGCATGTCATGTGTGGTCCTGGGGACGGTCGGCGTCTCCACTACCACGCGGACCCTGGAGATGACCCTCATGCGTACTTTCAAGCGTTCCTTTACGGTCGGCGCCCTCACGGTTCCGCTCATGCTGGGCTGTGCCGGACTGGCGGCCGCTGAAGACGACTATAGGCAGGGGGAGTTCACCGCCGGCCTGAACAGTGACGGTGTCTCGGAGACGAATGCCTTCGCCGGCGCCGACGGCATCGGGGGCGCCGACCTCTGGACCACCAAGAACGAAGACGGGTCCTACTCCTTCACCAACGCGAGTGCCACTTGGTCGATGGGCTGAACCGCCCCCGGCCGACGTGAGGAGGCCGCCCCGCCGCGCCGAACCCGGCGCGTCGAAGAGCGCCCCTCCACCAGCCCGTAGGCCGGTTGGAGGGGCGCGGTGCGTGTGGATCACTGGTACAGGGCGATCAGTCCGACCGACGTACCAGCCACGCCGGTGAGGTCGGTGATCGTGGGCAGATGCCACCGAACGCCAGGTGGTCGTACATGACGGCGATGGGGTCAACGGTCGTGGTCATGGCCGCCTTTCGACAGGAGCTGGGGGCGCGTGCCTACGGCAGCGGGGTTTGCATGTGCCGTAGCGGCATGTGGTGCAGTAGGCGGCGAATACGACATTGAGAGGTTCCCCCGCATGCCCCTTCCTGCGATTCCCCGCCGGGTCAAGATCGGCGATGCCGCCGCGTTCGCCGGGATCACACCCCGCGCCATCCGCCATTACCACGCCATCGGGCTCCTCGCCGAGCCGGAACGCGGCAGTGATGACCGTCGCCGCTATGGATACGACGACATGATCCGCCTGCTGTGGATCCGGAGAATGGCTGATGCGGGCATCTCCCTGGACGACATCCGGGACGGCTTTGAGGGCGCCACCGGCATCGAACAGTCCCTGGCCCGGCTGGAGGAGTCCCTCGCCTCCAAGGCGGCCGCAATCGAAGCCCAGTTGGCCGCCGTGCGCCGCCTGCGCGAGGTGGGCAGCCCGCTGGGCCTGCTCTCACCGCTGGTCAGTGGCCGCCTGCACGATCTGCCGCCCGGAGCCCTGCGTTCGACCGATCTCGATACCCTTCTGATCACGGAGCGCATCTTCGGCCCCCAGGGGGCCGCCGTCCAGGCCAACAGGTTCATCGTTCTGGCCACCCATCCCGAGCTGCGCGCCGAGGAGGACCGCCTGGCCGAGGCCGAGGCGGACTTGGACGACACCATGCCGCCCGACGATCCTCGCATCGAAGAGCTGGCCGCCCAGCGGTGTGCTCATGAGACCGCCCTGGAAGCCACCATCGACAAATCCGGCCTGGACGAGGCCGTCGTCGATCTCCTGGACCAGGAGGACGAGCACGCTGGTGAGGAGGAAGGCGAGGCGAGGATGAGCGCGATGGAGGCCATCGGCAAGATGCCGTACGACCTCTCCCCGGCCCGCGTCCGGTACGAGGAACGTGCCATGGAACTGCTTCACTCGGCCACCCAGGACGACGACCCACGGACCTGCTGACGGGCATCGGCGCACGGGGCGAGCTCGGCAAGAGCAGCCGAGACACCCACCGATGAGTTTCCCGCGCCGCGCCGGTCTGTACGCGTGAGACCGACTCACGGAAGGCATGGCGCCATGCGGAAACTGATCTACGGCATGAACGTGACCCTCGACGGCTATATCGCCGCGCCCGGCGACGACATCGGCTGGAGCGTGCCGAGCGACGAGCTGTTCCAGTTCTGGTCCGACCAGTTGGAGGCGACTGAGCTGTCGCTGTACGGGCGCAAGCTGTGGCAGACGATGAGCTCCTACTGGCCGACCGCCGACCAGCAGCCGGGCGCCACCCCGGCGGAGATCGAGTTCGCGCGCCGCTGGCGGGACATGTCGAAGGCGGTGTTCTCCTCGACGATCGACAAGGTCGACTGGAACACCCGCCTGGTCACCGGCGACGCGGTCGCCGAGATCACCCGGCTCAAGGCCGAGGACGGCGGCCCGATGGACATCGGCGGCGCGACGCTCGCCCGGGCGGCCATGCGGGCCGGGCTGATTGACGAGTACGTGCTGGCCACCGCGCCGGTCCTGGTGGGCGGCGGCACGCCGTTCTTCACCGCGCTGGACAGCTGGATGAACCTGAACCTGGTGGAGTCGCGGACGCTTCCCGGCGGCGTGATCCTGGCCAGGTACGAGACGAGGCGCTGAGCGCCCGTCACGCGACGCGAGCGCCTGCCGTGTCCACGCGAACGTGAACGCCACCACTGGGTGGACAGCCACCAGTTCATCGGACAGAGGGACCTTCGGGGCAGTGGAGGAATGGGAGTGGGGTCGGCTCATGGGGCCGCCCCTGCCCGTTGTCGGTGGCGGCTGCGATGCTGGTGGCGTGATTCCTTGGAGCTTGCTCGATCTCGACAATGCGCTGCGCGCCAGCTGGGCTGTTGACACCTGTTCACCCGATGACCAGGCCGACTGGGGGCCTGGCAACCCGGCCTGGGGGCACTGTGACATCACGGCCTTGATCGTCAACGACGTCTTCGGCGGTGATCTCATAGTGGGCGAGGTCCACCTCGACGGGACCCAGCATGGCTTCCACTGGTGGAACCGGCTGCCCAACGGTGTGGAACTCGATGTGACACGTGAGCAGTTCCAGCGCGGACAGGTCGTCACGGCTGCCCGCGTCGTCGAGCGCCCGCCCGGTCCTCTGCCCCGCCGCTGGGAGGAGTACCTCCTCTTGCGCGAGCGTGTCATCAATCATCTCGGTCCGCTTCCGGAACCTGTCTGAGGAGGGCCCGGGGCTCCGCCGGCCCAGCGGGACTCCTACCAGCGGGGCTCTTAGCGGGACTCTTCGTGAGAGCGGAGCCTCACTCTGTCTCACGCGCCTCGCCGTACCAGCGCCACGTCGCCAGCCGCTCCCGCCCCCGGAGCTCACCCCGCCCGGTCGCCCACAGCAGCGTCGGCCATGGCTCCTCGCCGCGCTCCACATGGGGAAAGAGCCGATCGAGGACCAGCGCGCAGAGGTCGTCGGGGGCAGTGAACTCCCTGCCGAAACCGGCCGCGATGTCGTACGTGTGGAGAAGGGTCTCGACGATGCCCATCGCCGCGAAACCGGCCGGGTCCGAGGCACCCATGGCGTGGTGGGCGCGGGCCGACGGGGGAGTTGTGCGAGTCAGGGAGACCTGCATCGCACCGCACGCCTCCAGAACTGTCAGCAGCCCGGACGGCCCCGGCTCCCGCGCGGCCTGGAGTACGTTGACCGGCCCTTCGGGCCGTTGACGGTGCATCTCAAGGGGGACATAGGTGCCGGCCGGCAGGCTGGGCGTCGCGATCTGCATGCCGTAGAAGAACAGGTCGTCCGCCAGGTGCTCGGCCGTTTCCCAACACGTCCACTCCAGCGAACCTGCCTTCGCGTTCCACGCCTCCGCCTGAGCAGCCGCCGGCCGCAGCGCGGCGAGCGCGAGTTGCACCGCGCGGGCCAGGGCGTCGGCCCAGGCGTCGTTCGTGCGGGGGCCCGACGGGTCATGATCTTCGAATGTCATCCGGGCACCGTAACGTGCGCGTCCCGGGCGCCGCACCACGGTTCGAGAAGGCCGCTGTCGCTCGCGACCGGATCGGTCGGTCGACGGGTCCGGGTCCGCGCTCCGCAGGCGCCGAGGAGAAGGGCCTCGCCGGGCCGGGGAGGCTGTCGTGGGTGTGTACGGGGCTGGGAGCTGTGCAGGACGGGTGATCCGTGACGTTTTCGCGACGGTGGACGGGGTCGGTGAAAGCCACTGTGGCCCCGGCAGTCACCTGAGACTCATCAGTCTCTCGTTTGTGCAACCCACCACGATGTCCCGGCGTCTTCTTCCATGACGGACGGCTGCCGATCACCCGGGAGGGCACATGGCGAAGAAGGACCCGACAACCGACGCGGCGAGCGAAAAGGACCGCGAGAAGTGGATGGCGCGCTTCCAGGTGCGGCTGGCCATGCAGCCGGGCGTGGACCGTGCAGTGGTGCTCCAGGCGGTCAAGGAGGTCACGATGCACTGCGCGGATACGGGAGAGCACCCGCGGACTGCTTTCGGCAGCCCGGACGCCTATGCAGTGCAGGTCGCCGCGCGGCTGGTGCCGGCGGACCAGGCGGAGCGCGCGAGGCGGCACGACGCCGCGGTGGACAGGCTCGGCTCCGTACTGAAGAGGGCCAGGGACATCACGGGTTCGTGACCGGTCGAAGCGACGTCCGTCATGGCCCGGCCTCTATGCCTTTGACGAAGGGAAGGACATAGAGGCCACCAGCCTCGAACGCGCCCCCGGCCCTCGTATGGACCACGACGCCATCGTCCGGCTCCTGGAACGCCAGGGTCTGCCGACGGCGTCCCTGGCGTTCCAGGAGCCAGACGGAGGCCGTTGCGGCAGCGGTCTTCACCGCATGTGAGAGCAGTCGGGATCAGGGTCGCGCGTGATGGCGATCACGTCGTCGAGCCGGTCGCGCACCGCGAGCAGGTCGGTGATCCGCTGGTCGATGCGGACACGCTCGGCCGTCAACTGGCCCAGGAGTGCCGGGGGCGCTTCACCCGAGTCCACGCACGGCAGCACCTGGCGGACCACTCTGCTGGGGAGGCCCGCGGCATACAGCTGTTGGATCAGCCGGACTCGGCCGACGGCGGTGTCGGGGTAATGCCGCTGGCCGCCGGGGCTGCGGTATGCCTGGAGCAGATCCTGCTCCTCGTAGTAGCGCAGCGCACGGACGCTGACACCTGCCTTGTCGGCGACCTCACCGATGCGCACCGGTCGTCCTCCTCTGTCCGGGCGCTCTGTCCGGGCGACCAGCCCGACTTGCACCTGACACCAACGTCAGGTTCTAGCGTAGTGGGCGTCGGCGCTCGCCGACCATTCACCCCACTGATCTCACGAACGGCCGGTTCCGGCCACGTTGGAAGGCAGAACGTCATGCGCGCAGCCCGTTATCACGAGTACGGCGGTGTGGACACTCTTGTGGTCGAGCAGGTGCCGGACCCGCATCCCGGGCCCGGCGAGATCCGCGTCCGCGTCGCGGCGGCCAGTGTCAATCCCGTTGACTGGAAGGTGCGTTCCGGCGCGGTGCGGGAGGTGCTTCCCGTGGATCTGCCCGCGATTCCCGGGCGTGATGCCGTCGGCGTGGTCGACGAGACCGGTGCGGGGGTGCGGGGGGTGAGCATCGGCGACCGTGTCTTCGGGCTGGGCGGTGTCACCGGCGCGACGGCGGAGCTGGCCGTGTTCTCGGCCTGGGCACACGCGCCCACCACCTGGACCGACGAGGAGGCCGCCGGTGCCGGTCTGGCGTCCGTGACCGCGATGGGCGGACTGAAGGTGCTCGGGCCTCTGCGGGGGCGCACCCTTCTCATCGAGGGCGCCGCCGGAGGCGTGGGCAGCGCCGCGGTCGAGATCGCGGTGGCTCAGGGCGCCACTGTGATCGGGACGGCCAGCGAGCGCAACCACGATTTCCTCACCTCCCTCGGAGCCGTACCCACCACCTACGGCGCCGGCCTCGCGGAGCGACTCGCCGCCCTGGCTCCTGACGGTGTCGATATCGTGCTCGACACCGCGGCCTCCGGGTCCCTGGCCGATCTCGTCGCGATCGTGGGCGACCCCGCTCGCGTGTCGACGATCGCCGACTACGCCAACGCGCATCGCCTGGGCGTGCGTCTGGCCAACGCGGAGAATGACTCCACGCTCCTCGCGGAAGCGGGTGAACTCGGCCGGCAAGGCCGCTACACACCGCGCGTCGAGCGGGCCTACCCGCTCGAACAGATCGCGGAAGCGCACGCGTACGCCGAGCGCGGACGCACGCGGGGGAAGATCGTGGTCTGCGTGTGAGCTTGCCTCACTGTTCGGGGCTTCCCGTGGGTTCGGCCTGGTCGGCACGTAGTCCGGCGAGGGAGATGTGCAGCAGTCTGTGCCACATGTGCGGGCGGCACTCGTCGGTGACCCGCACGGCGTGCCCCAGGGAGACCAGCAGGAGCAGCAGGTCGTCGGTGGTCACGCCGGGACGCAGCACGCCCGCGGCGCGGGCGCACAGCTCCTCGATGACGAGGCGAAGCGTTGCGCATGGCGAGCACCACGGACGCCCCGTGCTCGGCGAGCGCCTTGGCGGTCTCGTACCCCAGTCCGGTGCTGGCCCCGGTCACCACGGCCAACCGCCCGCGTCGCGGTCTTTCGCATTGTGCGTCAGTGTCGAAGTTCCGGCTTCGGGTCAGGCCGGGGGGTCGGGGGTGTATCTGGCGAGCATGGTTTGGACGGCCTCTTCGACGGCGTTGTGGATGTCGGAGGCTGCGGGGTTCCAGCCGGTCAGCAGCATGCGGGGCCACAGGACGTAGTTGGCGATCATGCCGAGGAACTGGTTCGCGGCGCTCTCGGCGTCGGGCACATCGGCGTTGCCCGCCTCATGCTCGGATTCCAAGTAGTGCTGGACGGAGGCGAAGTAGGGCAGTTTGCCGAGTTGGAACTGCATCCGTCCCAGCTCGGGGAAACGAGGCAGTTCGGCGATGACGATCCGGAACAGGGCTGTCATGCGGGGCCGGCCGATCAGGTCGGCGTAGCGGTGGCCGATGGCTGTCAGCCCGGAGCGCAGATCTCCCGCCTGTGGCCGCGCGACGGTATCGCCGGCGTCGCGCTGCCAGGACTCGGTGACGATGGCCTCGAAGAGGGCCGCCTTGGTGGGGAACTGCTTGAACAGGGTGGACTTCGAGACCTCGGCCGCTTCAGCGATCCGTGCGAGGGAGGTGCCGTCGTAGCCACGGTCCAAGAACAGTTCTGTGGCCGCGGAGGTGATCGCCTCGCGCTTCTGCTGAGCGAGCCTGCGGTGATGCGCGGTGAGTTCTGCTGCCATGCGGAAAGTATGCCGCAGCACCGAGGCGAGTCACTTGACTCGCCTCGGGGGTCCGCTTACGGTGCACCAGCAAGGCGAGTCGAGTGACTCGCCTCTGATCTGTGACACCTGGGCGCATCCTGGTTGTCGCACGGTGGAGGAAGTTCATGACAATCGACAAGATCGCTTTGGTGACCGGTGCGAATCGCGGCCTCGGGCGCAGCGCGGCCATCGCCCTGGCCACACGCGGGGTGCGGGTCGTGGTCACCCACCGCGGCGATGCGGCCGGGGCTGAGAAGACGGCGGAACAGGTGCAGGCCGTGGGTGGAACTGCCGCTGTTCTCCGGCTCGACATCAGCGACGTCTCCTCCTTCGCGTCCTTCACCTCCGAACTGGGCGCGCAGTTGGAGCGCTGGGGTGCTTCGCGGCTCGACATCCTGGTCAACAATGCGGGAGTGGGAGTCTTCGGGCCGCTGGAGACTGTCACGATCGACGACTTCGACACGGTGATGGGCACCAACGTCCGGGGCACGTTCTTCCTCATCCAGTCGCTCGTGCCGCTGCTGGCCCAGGGCGGCCAGGTCATCAACGTCTCGACCTCACTGACCCGCCACACCAGCCCCGCCACCTCGGCCTACTCCGCGTCGAAGGCCGCCGTCGAAGCTCTGAGCCGCACCCTCGCCGCAGAACTCGGACCTCGCGGTATCCGGGTCAACTCCATCGCCCCGGGGCCGACCGCCACCGACTTCAATGGCGGAGCGATGCGGGACGACGCCGGAATGCGCCAGGTTCTGGCCGGACAGACCGCGCTCGGCCGCGTCGGCGAACCTGAGGAGATCGGCGACGCCATCGCTACGCTGGCCTCCGAGGGACTGCGCTGGGTCACCGCCCAGCGCATCGAGGTCTCCGGCGGCGTCCTCCTGTGACGCCGGGCGACGGCCGGTAGGGAAGCGGGCGGTGACGGCCCCGAATCACTCCGAGCCGACCGACTCGTCCTCATCCTCGTCCAGCTCTGGCGCATCAGGGTCCCGAAGCGGGCGCAGGGCGCCGGCGGCCGGAACGCCGGGGGTGACGGGCACGACGAACCGCAGCCCGTCCACCGAGGCGAGCAGGCCATCGCCCCAGAACCTCACGATGGGCACCTCGGCCCGGGCGGCGGCCGGCTGCGCGACCCGAACGTTGCCTGAGGACGGCGACGAGGGCGGTGAGTGAGCCGCCCCGGGCTTATCGCCGGGCCTGGGTCGGTGGCGCGCTCACTGCTGCCGTCAGGAACGTGATCGCCAAGCGCCGGGTCTCCTCGCCTGCCATCGCCGTCGGGCAGTCAGGGGAGGGCCGGTTGTAGACCTCGACGCGGTCCACGGCCGTCACGGCGAGGATCCCCCGCATCCGGAACACCAGTTCCTGTGGGGCAAGGCCGGGCAGTGCGCGCGCGAAAGCCGCCAGGTAGCGCTCGCGGACCGTGTCCTCGTCCGGGCCGGTCCAACTGCGCGCCTCCTCGGCCGGGTCGCTGAGGATCGTCACGATCAGCCGGGACGTCCGGGCTCCGCTCTCATTGCCGGCGGGCATCTCGTCGAAGAACGGCCCTGCGAACGCTTCCACCAGTTCGGCGACCGACGGGTCCGGAGTCCGGGCGAGCAGTTCGTCGAGCCCGGCGCTCTGGGCGGCGGTGATGGGCTCGGTCACGCGGCGGGCGACCTCGGCCAAAAGTTCCGCCTTCGAGCCGAAGTGATAGCCGACGGCGGCCAGGTTCACTCCGGCGAGGTCGGTGATCGCCCGGACCGAGGTGCCGCTGTAGCCGTGCTCGGCGAAGAGGCGTTCGGCCGCGTCGAGGATCTTGGTCCGGGTATCGGGTAGCGCCATGTGCGTACTATACATACGTTCGATTGAAACGAACGTTTGACTAATATGCGGAAGAGGTTGTCATGAAACTGCTCGTGTACGGCGCCGGGGTCTGCGGCAGCCTGTTCTCCGCCCGCTTGCATGAGGCCGGGCTCGACGTCTCGCTCCTCGCCCGGGGCGAGCGTCTGGCCTCCCTGCGCCGGTACGGCGTGCAACTCGCCGAGGAAGACAGCCCTGCCGTCAGGCGGGTACCGGTACCGGTGGTCGAGCACCCGGCCGGCGGGTACGACCTGACCGCCGTCCTCGTCCGCACCCATCAAGTTGACCCGGTGCTGGAGTCACTCGCCGGCCTCGAAGGTGACGTGCTGTTCCTGCACAACTGGGCGGCCGGCGCGCAGCCGCTGGGCGCGGTGATCGGCCACGAACGAGTATTGCTCGGCTTCCCCCCGGCACTGGCCGGCGGCACGATGGACGGGGACGTGGTCCGCTACCGCCCGACCACCTTCATGACCAGCCGGGTCCCGATGCCGATCGGCGAACCCGACGGCCGAACCACCCCGCGACTGGAACGGATCGTCCAGGAGTTCAGCACCGCCGGGATGAACGCCAAGGCCGAGCCCCGGATGGACGCCTGGCTCAAGACACACGCCGCGTTCGAGGTGCCACTCGGACAAGCGGTGCACGCGGCGGGCGGCCCGGTAGCGCTGGCCGACGATCCCGACGCGGTCCGCGGCATGCTCCACCTCATGCGGCAGAACCTGGCCGCCATGTCGGCGCCGCCGGTGCCTCGCGCGTTCGCTGCACTGCGGACCCTGCCGGAAGGGTTGCTCGTGGCCCTGCTGCGGCGCTTCCTGCGCAGCCCGACGGCCGTATACAGCGGGCTCAGCGACGCCTCGCCCACGACGGCGGCCGAACTCGGGCGGCTGACCCAGCAGATGCGTGCCCAGGCGAAGGCCCGGTAGACCAGCGGCGGCAGTGGCTCCTCGGCCACATCGCGGCTGAGTGCGCGGCCGGGATCTGCCGCCGGACCATCGGCACCCTCCGGCGATGCTGCCCGGTGCGCGACCAGTGCACCCGCTCGACCGAACCCGCGCCAGCCACCTTGCCCGTCTCGGTCCCTCCCTCGCCGCGTGAGGAGCTGTGCCAGCACCTCGTGACGTAGTCCGGGGCGGCGTAGATGCCATGGAGACCAAGGACGAGTCAGGTGCAATCCTGCATGCATGAACGATCTCGGCGACGCACACCAGCGCACCTGGACGCTGCGATTTATGACCCTCCTCGCAGCTGACACCCAGGATCAGCTTGCCTGGCTGAGCGAGCGTGAGCTGGAGACGGAGACGGAGTCCGTCGTTGAAGAAGCGGAGCTGCTCTGCCGCATTTCCGAAAGACTCGCGGAGCGCGGAGTCTTCCAGTCCGAGGAGCTGTGCGGTCTTCAGGCCATAGGCCGTCGCCTCGGCGAGATCGATCCCGCCTCCCGGGCCGGACTCTGGACCAACACCCTGGCCACAGATCCGGCGTGGGACGAAATACGTTCTCTCGCCCGCCAGTTCCTCCTCACGGCACTGGGCGACTGGCGTCAGCCACTGCCACACCCCGTGCGCCCGCCCAAGGGCGATCGCTGAGGAGCTGTACGAGACCTCGTGACGTGGGCCAGGGCGGAATAGTTGCCGTTGAAGGCAGGGACGCCGCGTCACGTCGCGAGCCGGCCGCGCTGCGCGAACCGGCCTCTCCAGTGGCCATCAGGGGGCCAAGGCTTTTCTGCTGACTGTCCCGCCCCCCTCATGAGCGCAATCACCCACAGGGATAACCGGGCTCCTTCGAATCCCAGCTTCTGACCGAATTAGCCAGCAGGATCGGCGACAGCGTTCCTACCGGCACCGCATGGTCATCGCCGACCTGCCCGGCATCCACCCGAAGACAGCCGAACGCTGGGCCACGCTCGTCGGCGAGAACTGGTCCGAATACCTGTCATCGCTGACGTGACCGGCCTTGAGACCGGTATGCCCGCGGGTTGAGGTGTCGCGGTAGTCAGCGGTTGGGGCCGGTCTGACTACTGACCGTCGCCAGCCACGGTGGTCCAGCGCGGATCGATGCGGCCCAGCCATGCGTCTTGATCGTCGGCCAGTGGTTGCTTCAAGGGAAGGGGGAGGAACCGGCAGGCGAAGGTGAGGCCGGCGTCGTCTCCGTCGCCGTTGACGTGGTGTTCCCACGCGTCGGAGGTTTCCGCTGCTGCCCGGAGGAAGAAGAAACTGGTTCGTCGTGGCTGACCGGTGTCGGGATGGGGCTTGTTCTCCGTGGCGATCTGTCGGACGACTGTGGCTGTCAGCAGACCCGTCTCCTCGGCGACCTCACGAAGGACCGCTTCTTCCAGTTCTTCTCCTGGTTTGACTCCTCCCGCGGGGACTTGGGTGCCGGCCTCGGGCATTCCGATGTGGTCGAACACCAGGACTTCGGGGACGGCGCGGTTCCGGATCATGTATGCGGCGACACGGATTCTGGGTCGGGTCATCCCGGCATTGTCAGTCATCTGCGCCTCTCATGATCGTCGGGGGCGTATCGGCTCCGGGTCCGCTGGCTTGACAGCCACTGCCTGGTGACGCGGGATCAAGGGACCGCTTACGGCTGTATCCGTGAGGTCGTTCTGTCAGACGGGCTGCTCACGGTGTCGCTGGATCCCGCTTCGCTGGATGATCTGGGACTGGATGACGCGGAGATCGAGGCGGAGCTCGGCGCACCGGACGAGGACATCAAGCGGATGCGGGACGTACTCGCCCAAGTGCTGGCGTTCGGAAGGGAAGAGGCCCGCCCCCGACGGGTCGATCTGTGACCGAGCCCATCGCGCACCGCGACCAGTCCGGCTCACCCCAGCTGCCGAGTTCGTCCAGGATCACGCGGTGGACAGAACGTCGGTAGACCGTCGGCGAGGCCGCCCGAACATTGGCGGCAGCTGCCGGCAGGCAGGTGCGGGGCGATCTCTCCGCCGAGGGGAACAGCTCGTGCGCTGGAGTGATCCGGATCAGTTCAGAGGGATCTCCTCACGTCGGCCGCCGCCTGTTGAACCTCGTAGGCTCCGGCTTCGTTCCGCCGTCCGGGGCGGGGACCCGTCCGGGGCGGGGACCTTCGGGTGCGACGCGCGTGTTCGGAGGCCATTCACACGTCGCGGTGCCGTACGACGACCACCGCGAGAGCGACCGCGACCAGCGCCCACAGGGCGTACACCGTCCAGGAGCCGGGGAGCGTGGCGGTGTAGCCCAGGGATTCGGGATCCGGGTCCCACGTCTGGACCAGACGAGTCCAGGCGGCCGACACCATCGTGTGTCTGACGTCCGCGGACCAGCGATTGCTCTCCGAGAACATGGTGGGCAGCATCAGCAGGGTGAAGACGCTGGTGAGCATGGTCCCGGCGGTATGCCGGAGCAGAACGCCGAGGCCCAGACCGACCAAGGCGCACACCGGAGCCAGCAACGCGGATGCCACCAGCGGCCGGAACACGTCGGAGTGGGTGATCGGAACACTGGCGTCGTGCCCGTCCAGGATGGCCTGGGAGACCAGGAAGGATCCGATGGAGGCGGCCGTGCCGACCGCGGTCCACAGCACGGCGGTGACGACTGCCTTGGCCAGCACCACCGCACCACGGGCGGGGACGGCCACGCTGGTGGTGCGAATCAGCCCGCTGCTGTACTCGCTCACGACGGTGAGGGCGCCCATGCTGCCGGCGACGAGCATCAGCGTCAGGTAACCGGTCGACGGGAAGGCGTCGTAGGCCAGGAAACCACCGGGTTCGGAACCCGCGGCCTTGTCCGTCCGTGTGGCCACGGCGCCGGACCCGATGACGAACAGGGTGATGAAGGCGAGGGCCCACGGGGTGGAGCGCAGGGACCGTACCTTGATCCACTCGGCGGCGATCAGGTCGCGGAAGCGGGCGGGCGGCTCGGCGGGGGACGCGGCCGAAGTGGTCGTTGGGGCGGCAGTCCCTGTGGTCATCGGGGCTGTCCTGCCTGGTATTCGACGCTGTCGGCGGTGAGTTCCATGAAGGCGTCCTCCAGCGAGGCGGTTCGGGAGGTCAGCTCGTTCAACAGGATCCCGTTCTCGAAGGCGAGCGCGGCGATCCGGTCCGTCGGCAGTCCGGTCACGGCGAGCCTCTCGGCGCCCGCCGATCCCTCAGGCTCGACCGCCGCGCCGGCGGCGGTCAGCACCGTCGTCAGCTCGGCTGCCTGCCGTGTGCCCACCACCACTCCGAGGTGGCTGCCGCGGGCCGCGAAGTCCCGTACCGACTCGTCGGCGATGAGCCGGCCCCGGCCGATGACGACGAGTTGGTCGGCGGTGTTCTCCATCTCCGACATGAGGTGGCTGGAGAGAAAGACCGTGCGGCCCTCGGCCGCGAGGCGCTGGAAGAGGTGGCGCATCCAGAGCACGCCCTCCGGGTCCATGCCGTTGACCGGTTCGTCGAACATCAGCACCGGCGGGTCGCCGAGCAGGGCGGTGGCGACTCCGAGACGCTGCTTCATGCCGAGCGAGAACCCGCCGATACGGAGGTTCGCCGCGTCGGTCAATCCCACTTCGCGCAGGACCTCGTCCACCCGGCGCGGGGAGATCCCGTTGCTGCGGGCCAGGGCGGACAGGTGGGCCGTGGCGGTGCGGCCGCCGTGGACCTCACCCGCGTCGAGGAGCGCGCCGACGTGCCGCAGTCCCCGTGCGTGGCTGCGGAAGGGGACTCCGCCGACGGTGGCGGTGCCCGAGGTGGGGGCTTCCAGGCCGAGGATCAGTCGCAGAGTGGTGGACTTGCCGGCTCCGTTGGGGCCGAGGAAGCCGGTGACCCGGCCCGGCCGCACGGTGAAGGACAGCTGGTCGACGGCGGTCTTGCCGCCGTAGCGTTTGGTGAGTTCGTTGACTTCGATCACATGGACAACCCTGCCGGGAGGGCCCCGTCCGGTCATGGGGCCGTGGGTGGCAATCGTGCGGCCGCCTTCGCCCGTGGGCGTACGTCCACGGGCCGATGCCGCGGGGTCGGCGGCTGGATAGCCTCGCGGGATGAACGACCAACCGACCAGCCCGGTGCCTGCGCGCGTCGCAGGACACGACCGTTCTCTTGAGTGGGTACCGCTCCCTGAGCGGGCACACCGCCGATGACGAGGACGAAGGTCATGGCCTGGGCGGGGGGCGTTCTGTACGTCCTCGCGGTGGGTCTGCTCATAGGAGGTGCGCCGCGGGCTTCGGGCACGGTCCACGGCATCGGGGCACTGCTGGCGGCGAGCCTGCTCATCGGTGTCCTGCGACGCGCGCCGGTCCTGGCCCTGGCCCTGGCGCTCCTCGGATCCACGGCCGTGGTGGTGGGTCCCCCGAGCTCCGCCGATGCGGATCTGTCGGCTTCGTACCAGGGCCAGTTCCTGTCGTATCTGGCGGTCGACCTCACCTTGGGCTTCATCGTCGCCACCCGCGCGCGGCGGGCCTCGATCGTCGCCGCGGCCACGTCCCTCGTCGTCCAGATCCTGCTCGTCGGAGGCTTCACGCACGGCGACGGCCTGACCGTCAATCTCGTGATCACCCTCCTGGCGATGGCCGCGGCCTGCACGGTCGGTCTGCTGAGCCGCGAGCGCCGCGAACACGCGGTGGAGCTGCGCGCGCAGGAGGTGGCCGAGGCCGTCATCGCCGAACGGCTGAGGATCGCACGGGAGTTGCACGACATGGTCGCGCACAGCATCGGCATCATCGCCATCCAGGCCGGGGTGGGAAGCCGGGTCATCCGGACACAGCTGGCGGAGGCCCAGGAGGCGCTACGAGCCATCGAAGCCACCAGCAGAGAGACCTTGTCGGGCCTGCGGCGCACGCTGGTGGCACTCCGCCGGGCAGACCCGGACGCGGAGGTTTCGGGACGGGCACCGATCACGCCTTCGCCCGGTCTCGCGGACCTCGAACGGCTGGCGGCGGCGACGGCGGACGCCGGTGTGCGCGTTGATGTGCGTGTTGATGTGCGTCACGGTGGGGAACAGCGCCCGCTGCCCGCCGACATCGACCTGTCGGCCTACCGTATCGTCCAGGAGGCGCTGACCAATGTCGTCCGCCACGCGGACACCGGACACTGCCGGGTGACCATCGAGTACGGGGACGGGGAACTGTCCGTGGAAATCGTCGACGACGGGCGCGGCGCCACCGGGGACGGCCCGGCCCACGGCTTCGGCATCGTGGGCATGCGCGAGCGGGTCGCCCTGCTGCACGGTCGCCTCAGCGCCGGGCCGCGTCCCGAGGGCGGCTTCCGGGTGGCGGCGCGGCTGCCCCTGCCCGACCCCGCCGTAGTTCCGTTGGAGGCCCGATGACCGGCGGTCCCGTACGCGTCCTGCTCGTCGACGACCAGCCGCTGGTGCGGTCCGGCCTGCGCGTGATCATGGCCGACCACCCCGACCTGGAGGTCGTCGGTGAGGCGTCCACCGGCGCCGAGGCCGTTCAACTGGTTGGCGGCATAAGCCCCGACGTCGTGGTGATGGACATCCGGATGCCCGGCATGGACGGGATCGAGGCCACTCGACTGATCACCGCCGGTCCGGCGACCGCCCGCGTTCTCGTCCTGACCACCTTCGACGAGGACGACCACGTCTACGGTGCGCTCCGGGCCGGAGCGAGCGGCTTCATGGTCAAGGACATGGCGCTCGACGACATCCTCGCGGCGATCCGCGTGGTCGCCGCCGGCGACGCGCTGATCGCCCCCGCTGTCACGCGTCGTCTGATCGCGGAGTTCGCCAGGCGCCCCGAAGCCGCCCCGGCACGCTCTCCACGGCTGGTCGAGGGCATCACCGAGCGGGAACGGGAAGTCCTGACCCTGGTCGGGCGCGGCCGGTCGAACACCGAGATCGCGGAGGACCTCTTCATCACGGTGGCCACCGCCAAGTCGCACGTGTCGCGCCTGCTCACCAAATTGGGCGCCCGGGACCGGGTTCAGCTTGTGATCACGGCCTATGAGGCGGGGCTCGTCACGCTGCCCGGCTGAGTGCGTCCGGCGGCAAGCGATCGGCGTGGCGATCGAGGGATGTCAGAGCGTCTGCCACGCCCGGTACGGTGTTGAACCCATCGTCGGTTGTGTTGCATTCCGAGAATGTCGTTGTTGTGCGGCTCACTCTGTGGGTGCCTGAGGTGGGGCATGCGCGATCATTGAACTCACCGTAGCGACGCGGTGAGCCGGGTCGCCGGCAGGAATGTCAATGAGCTCGTAGCCGAACGCGCGATAGCTCTCTTCGTGGATTTTCTCGAAAGTCAGTGATTCCTGGAAACTGATCTGCCGAGCCGCGGTCGGCTCGCAGAACCCTAGATTGCGGACGAAGAGTACGTGTCGTTCGTAGACCCCTTCCGACGTGATCCGTTCGAGTTCCGCGGTCAGCGTCGGAGACACCGGCCATCCCAAGTAGATGGCGAGGGCGTGGGTGCAGACCGGTGATCGGTCGAATACCTGAACAGAGCCGGTGGCTTCCAACTGTCGCCGCCGCTGCAGGGCGACGATCTCGTCGATGAAGGACGCCCGTGTCCATGGCTGGTTCTCGCCCAGGGCCTGGGCTTGTGCGATGACCGCCGTTGCCGCCTCCTCGACAACGTTGTAGCCAAGTTCGTCCAGGCGCCGCAAGATTGATGTCTTGCCCGCGCCCGGAGTGCCAGTGAGAATGTACCGCCGCATGGTCCGAGAACCCTTTCTTGCAGGTCGAGATGGGCCCATTGGCCGTCGTCGCGTGCTTCCGGCGGAGGCAACCGAGCCAGTGGAACCCTGGAGATGGAGATGGAGATGGGGATGGGGATGTGGATGGGGATGGAGGATGGGGGACACAGGCGGATCCTCAAACGGCTGATGTGCCGGAGACGCTCGCAATGTCCAAGGCGTTGAGCGAGGCAACCACAGCCAGACTGCTCAACGTCGTTCTTCGGTCCAGTACATCCTGCCGACCGGAGTCTTGGCAACCACCGCTGAGCGAACCGGGTGTCAGAACGAAGGGTTCAAGCGTTCTGCCGCATCAAGTGCATGTCCCGATGACGGTGGATCGCGGTGCGGGCGGACGGCTCAACCCGCTTGCCCCTGCGGCGGGGTCGCGGGGCCGGAACCAAGCCCTACGAGAGCAGCTTGCTGGTCAGCCAGAAGGAGGCTCCCGTAGCCATTCCATAGGCGAGGTGCGCCGACAAGTCCTCACCCAAGGTCCTCACGTCGTAGTCCCAGATGGGTTTGTAGATGCCTGCCTGCGGCAGGACGAGGTAGCCACTTGCGCACACCGCCGCGCCAAACGGCAATCCATACAGAGGGTTTGGTCGCTGGGCAGACCCGGCCGCGATCCCGTAGGCCGCCCCTCCGAAGCAACCGTATGACCAATGAGCCGCCGTGCTGATCAGCCATGCCCAACGGTCAGGGATACTCCGCTGGGTGAATCCCTCTATCACACGCTTCGCGATCTGCCCCGGATCTGGTGCCTGCGTCCAGTCAGCGACCGGTGCGAACTCCCAGTCTCGCGGACTTTCCTTTCCGCCACCGCGGCGGTATCTCATATAGCGAACCATGTCCATGCTGGCGGTGCCCACAGTCCCTGCCAGCGCCCCGGCCATCACAGCGGTAATGGGCGTTATCGGGCGTCGTGAAAGTGCCATGCTGTCCCTCGCTCCCTCGTCGGCGCGCCCCACGCATGACCCGTTCTATGCCGGTCGTCGCCACAGTCCCACCGTGCTCATGTCGGCGGCTCTGTCCCCGCCTGCTCGCTTACCATGTAACGGGCATACCAGTCCGGCCAGTTGGCGTCCTCGGTGCCGGTGCGCCTCTCGTGCTCGCCGTGCGCGGAGGCGGCGCGTCGCATTGCGTCGGCGAGGTCCGCAACGGAGCCGAAGGCCGTGGTCGAGGGGTCCATCCGCCCCGGGAGGCGGTCGGTGATCTCCTGTAGGAGCCAGCCGTTGCCGTCCGGGTCGCTGAACGACAGGAATGAGCCGTAACTGCCGTGGTCGGGAGCCGGTCCGTCCACCCGGTCCGCGTTCCCCGCGTGGTGGAACACGCCACCGGCGTCGTGGAAGACGTCGCTCGGGTGGGCGCCGCCGCGCTCCAGCTCGTCGTGGGCCTTGTCGATGTCGTTCACGACCAAGTGCAGGCCGCGGGCCGAGCCCGGCGCCTGCTCCGTGACGGAGGTACCGAAGATGACCGAAGCGGGCGAGCCCGGCGGAGTCATCTGCACCACGCGGAACCGGTCGGCGGGGGCCAGGTCCGCGTCCAGCCGCCACCCCAGTCCCGTGTAGAAGTCCTTGGCCCGGTCGACATCGGACACCGGCACGACGACGAGTTCCAGTTTCATGTCCATGGGTGCGTCCTCCCTGCCCTCGGACGTTCTCCAGCGTAGGCACAGGCGCCGAGGCTCGCACATGGACGCCCGGCCGCGTCCCGCCCCGCCGCGCCGGAAGGTGCGGGCCCCGCGGGGACGTCGGACAATGGTGGTGGATGTTGAACGATGGTGGTGCGCGCGGCAGGAAGCGGCGAGAGGCGCCCGGTGAGGCTCCGGGGCCCACGTCGTCGGGGCCGACGGGCGGTCGCCGTCCCGGGCGCACGTCTGAAGTGTGGTTGATTCCCATCCATGATCAGATGTACTGGGGCGCGACCGACAGCCGGATCAAGGTTGTCGTAGGCCAAGTGCCGACCGTCGACGGCTATGCCACGGGCCTGCGCAGGGCCTCGGGCGCGGCACTGGGCGAGCTGGAGCAGCAGTTCGATGAGGACGAGCGCGCCATGCTGCGTGGCGAGTCGCCGACGACACGCGCCGTGGTCAGCGACGATCCGTCGGTTCCCGCGTTCTACCCCAGTCCCGAGGCTGTCGCCTACTACACCCGGCCGATCGACGGGAAGGTGATGGACAACTTCGCCACGCTGCGCTCGATGCGCTGGTCACGCATGTATGCCCCGGGAGAGTGGATCGACCGGATCGGCCCGGCAGCGTCGCTGCTGGTGCTTGCCGCCAAGCGCGACCAGGTCACCGGTGTGGACTTGGTGCTGTCCGCCTACGAGCATCCGCCTACGAGCGGGCGTTGGAGCCCAAGCGGCTGGTGCTGCTGGATGGCGGGCACTTCGACCCGTACCACGCGCAGTTCGAAGCGGCCTCACGGGCTGCCTTGGACTGGTTCCAGGCTCACCTGTGATCTCCCCGGCCACCCGCACTCCCGCGCCGCGCCATCTCCGGTTCACCGCGTCCTCGCTCCTGATCCGTCCGCCGACCGAAATTCCTCTCTCCGCATCGCCGCACTCACGGGAGTCGTCATGAGCTTCACCTTCGCTTCGATCCGGACCCGGCTGGAGGATGGTGTCCTGTATGCCACCCTGGACGCTGGCCCCCTCAACCTCCTCGGCGTCGATCTCGTCCGTGATCTGGTGTCCCTCGTGGACGCGCTCTACGCCGATCCGGGCGAGGTACGTGTCCTGGTCGTCGACAGCGCGTCGCCGGAGTACTTCTCAGCGCATGTGGACCTTGCGGCCGTCCCGCAGTACACGGCCGAGGCCGCGAAGGCCGGCGGCCCGGGAGACGCCTCGCTGGGGATGTTCCTGTACAAGCTGGCGCGGGTCCCGGTGATCACCATCGCCAAGGTACGCGGCCGCGCCCGCGGCGGCGGCAATGAACTCACCCTGGCCTGCGACATGATCTTCGCGGCGCGCGAGAACGCGGTGTTCGGGCAGTTCGAGTCCGGGACCGGTGCACTGCCCGGAGCGGGCGGAGTGCAGCATCTGACCCGTCGGCTGGGCAGGGCCCGTGCCATCGAGGCCATCGCCACCGCGGACGACTTCGACGCGGACCTCGCCGAGCGCTACGGCTGGATCAACCGTGCTGTCCCGGACGCCGAGCTGGACGGGTTCGTCGAGCGACTGGCCAAGCGGATCGCAGGGTTCCCGCCGGAAGGAGTCAAGGCGGCCAAGCGGGCCGTGAACGACCTCACCCTGGCCGACCCCGCGCAAATCCGCTCCGACGCCATCATCTTCCAGAGCCTGATCGCCCTGCCCGAGACCCGCGAGCGCCTGGACCACCTCGCCTCCCACGGTCTGCAGACCCCGGGCGAAGTGGAACGCGAACTCGGCAGGGCCGTCGCGGAGTTCCCCCACTGACTCTCGCGACCCGAGACGGAGCTCCGCCCCTGCCTGCCAGAGCGGTCAGCCGTTCACGACGGCGTCCGCGATGCCATCCGGCGTGTCCTCAACCAGCATGACCGTATCGACGCCCTGGAGTGTCGGGGGAGTGTGCGTCAGCGTGGGGGCCAGGCGGGAGCCGCTGCCCCCCCCCGCACCGGCCGTGGCGGAACGGCGTGAGATTCTGACGCACATGACCCGAATTCTGACCCGTACGGACCTGTTGGAACTGCTGAACCCCTCAGAGTGCGTCGAAGTGCTGCGGAAAGGGTTCGCCGCCTCCGTGCAGAGTGCTCTGCCGGGTCGGCGGGTGCGCACCGACCTTCCCTTCCCGGGCACAGCGACAGCCTTGCTGCCCGGGCTCCTTCCCGGGACCGATGCCTACACGGTCAAGGTCAACGCGAAGTTTCCCGGCGCGGTGCCGTCGCTGCGGGGTGTGGTCTGTCTCTACAGCGGTACGGACGGTGAATTGCTGGCCTTGATCGACTCCGCCACGATCACGGCCTGGCGCACCGGCCTCGCCGCGGCCCTGGCCACCGATCTGATCGCCCGGCCGGCCGACGACGGTGGTCACACGGTCGGCGTGATCGGAGCCGGAGCCCAGGCCGAGCTCACCGTCCGCGGACTTCGCACGCTGCGCTCATGGGACCGTCTCGTCGTCCACGACACCGACGCGCGGCGCGCGGCTGCCTTCGCGGAGCGGCACGGCGGCACCGTGGCGTCCACGCCGGTGGAGGTCGCCGCCGCGGCGGACGCGGTGGTACTGGCCACCTGGGCGCGCGAACCCCTGCTGCATGCGGCGGACCTGTCGCCGGGGCAGCACTTGACCACGCTCGGTGCCGACGAACCCGGAAAGCAGGAAATCGCCCCCGAAGTCCTCGTCTCCGCCCGGCTGATCGTCGACGACGCCGCACTCGTCGCAGCGCACGGCGCCCTCGCCAACGCCGGATTGCCCGCCTCTTCGGCTGCCGCCTCCCTCGGCGAGGTCATCCGCGGTGAGGCCCCCGCCCGCTCCCACGGCCGGGAAATCACTGTCTATGCCCCGGTCGGCCTGCCCTGGCAGGACCTGGCTTTGAGCTGGCTGGCCTTCCAGCGGGCTGAGGCGACGGAAACGGGAGCGGCCGTCGATTTTCTGTCATGACCCGCTGCCGAGTCTGCCGGCCGCTTCCTCCCGGATCGCCGTCACAGCGGATCAAGCCCAGGACCGTGTAGTCAGACGGTCAGTTCAGTCTGGGCCGACGCGGCTTCGACGGGGGTATGGCGAAGGTACCACTCGGTGGCGAACAGCCGCTCCCGTGCATCCGGTGGAAGGCCGGCGATCACTCCCGGCAGGGCTCCTCGCTCCACCTCGGAGCGGTGCGCCAGGACCGCGGCGATCTTCTGCTCCATCCAAGGGCCGACATCGACGGTTGCGGTGACCTGTTCGTCCGGAACGCTGTACACCGCTTTGCGTGCACCGATCACGTCGCGCAGCGCCGGTACGGCCGAGTGCGGGTGCGTGGCCAGGTAGAGAGCACGCGGCTGCCAGGGGGCGCCGGCATCCGGGTAGAGCCGTCCCAGCCCGGCCGCTTGGGCGGCGAGCATGGTTACCCGATGGGTGTGCACGTGGTCCGGGTGGCCGGGCAGCCCGCCGTAGGCGTCATGGGTGACCATGATGTCGGGGCGGAATTCGCGGATGTGCGCCACCAGCCGCCGCACCGCCTCGTCGAGCGGCGCCTCACAGAACCGCACGCGGCCCGGGGCCGACCGCGGTACACGCGCATCGGCGTAGCCGAGCATCCGCGGCTTGCCGGCGCCGAGGATCCGCAGCGCCTCGGCCAATTCCGCGGCCCGCCCGGTGTCCGCCGCCCAGGTCGCCGTGACGACTGCGGTGGGCGCGCCCGCGGCTGCGTGACGCGCGAGCACTCCGCCTGCCGACAACGACTCGTCGTCCGGGTGAGCGAAAACCGCGAGCAAGCTCGGCACAGGCATGGCCGGACCACCTCCTCGGACACACGGTCGGCCGCGGCGGGGTGCGGCGACGGCGAGTGGCGCGGAAAACCCTACCCGCCACGAGTGACCCGGAACCGTGAACCGATAGGAGAGGTGCGATGCTCAAGCGCGCGCTGCGAATCGCCGAGGAGGCATTCAGAAGCGGGGACCGCACACTGTGCAGGCGCGATCCGGATCTTTTCGGCGTCTGGCGCTCCGCGCATGTCGAAAGCGCGCCACCGGCTCCGTCCCAGGGACATCAGCGGCCATCACCGGCCGCACAAGGAAGAAGGAGAGACCAGCATGGCGATTCAGCGGATGGACAACGTCGGCATCGTCGTCGACGACATGGATGCCGCCATCGCGTTCTTCGTGGAACTCGGTATGGAACTGGAGGGCAGGGCGGAGGTCGAAGGCCCCTTTGCCGACCAGTGCACCGGACTCGACGGCGTCCGTTGTGACATCGCGATGGTCCGGACCCCGGACGGTCACAGCCGGCTTGAGCTGGCGAAGTACCACAGCCCCGCGGTCATCAGCTCCGGGCCCCGCAACCGCCCGCACAACATTCTGGGCACACACCGCGTCATGTTCGCCGTCGACGACATCGAGGACACCGTTGCCCGCCTGCGCCCCCACGGTGCCGAACTCGTCGGGGAGATCGCCCGGTTCGAGGACAGCTATCTGCTCTGCTACGTCCGCGGCCCGGAGGGCATCATCGTAGGACTGGCCGAGCAACTGCGCTGAGACTGTCGGGTGCGCCTTACTGAGCTGCGCTGAGGTCTGGAGTGTTCCGGGATCGTCGGTGAGGATCAGGCCGAGTACGGCTGCGGCGACTACGCCGGCGGCCGTTGAGTCAGGTGTTCTGTCCGTGGGGCAGTGTCTCGCTGGTCGGCTGCGCCGCCCAGGCGGTGAGGATGCGCAGGCCGTCGTGTGAGGGGGTGCCCGGCTCCGCGGTGAGGATCATCAGGCGCTGGCCGGAGCCGTCGGGGCTGGTCCAGGTGTCGCAGTCGAGTGTCAGCTCGCCCACCAGGTGGTGGCGGTAGTGCTTGGTGCCATGGCCTGTGCCGGTGACCCGGTGTTCTGCCCACCAGGTGCGGAAGTCGGCGTCCTGGAGGGAGAGTTCGCCGACGAGCCGGGCGAGTTCCGCGTCGCCGGGGTCGGCCGCGGCTTCCATGCGCACGGCGGAGACGGCGATCCGGGCCTCGTACTCCCACCGCGTGTGCATGGCGCGGATGACGGGGTGGGTGAAAAGCAGTCGCAGATAGTTACGGCGGTCCTGGGGTAGTTGGGAGAAGTCGAGGTACAGGGCCGTCGCGGCGGCGTTCCAGGCGAGGATGTCCAATCGCTTGCCGAGCACGATGGCGGGGGTCTCGGTGAGCTGGTCGAGGAGGCGCTGAATGGCGGGGCGGGGGCGCTGGGCAGCCCGCCGCGGGCGTGCTGCCGGGGACTGGCCCGCCAGCTCGTACAGGTAGCGCCGCTGGTCGTCGTCCAGGCGCAGAGCGTCGGCCAGCGTGGCGATGACGGACGCGGAGGCGCGTACCCGGCCTCGTTCCAGGCGGGTGTAGTAGTCGACGCTGATCGCCGCGAGCTGAGCGACCTCCTCGCGGCGCAGGCCTGGGACCTTGCGGGGCGAGTCGGTCTCCGGGAGACCCACGTCCCGCGGCCGCAGCTGCGCCCGGCGGGCCTTGAGGAAGGCGCCGGCCTCGCTGTCACCGGATGAAGCGGTCATGCACTCCATTATCGCGGCGAGGGGCCCGTTTGTGAGGGGGCAGGATCCTTCCCCGGCATAAACCTGACGCTTTTGCGCAGCTCAGAGGGGGTGCACGGTGGACATGTGCCCGGCAAGGAGCCGGGTCGGGAGCCCGCCGCCCGAGGGTGACGGGGGTCGTCCTTCGAGGACGGAACCAAACCCACGTAAAGATCGAACAGAGATTGGAATGGAGCGTCCCATGGCAAGGATCGACGTCACCATCGACAGCGCCGGTATCCCGCTGGCCGGTCACCTCTATCTGCCGGACACCACTGTGGAGGGCCCGCGTCCCGCGATCGTCGTCGGGCATCCCGGCAGTGGTGTCAAGGAGCAGGTCGCCGGTGTGTACGCGGAGCGGCTGGCGAAGAAGGGGTTCATCACGGTCGCCTTCGACGCCGCCTTCCAGGGGGAGAGCGGCGGCCTGCCGCATGGCTTGGAGGACCCGGCGCACCGGGTGGAGGACCTCAAGGCCGTCGTCTCCTACTTCACCACTCGTGAGGATGTCGACCCCGAGCGGATCGGTGCTCTCGGGATCTGCGCGTCCGGTGGTTACGCGCTGAACGCGACGGCCGGTGACCACCGGATCAAGGCGCTGGGCACGGTGTGCGCGGTGGACTTGTCCCGGCACTTCCGCTTCGGTGGCAACGGCACCCAGGACCCGGCGGTCATCCGGGGCATGCTCGACGCGGCGGCCGGGGCGCGCACCGGGGAGGCACAGGGCGGTGAGGCGGCGACCATGAAGGTCCTCCCCAACTCCCTTGAGGAGGCCCGTGCGGTTGGCGGCGACTACGGCGCGGAGGGCTTCGCCTACCACAACACGATTGCCTTCCATCCTCGTTCGGACAGCATTTTCACCCTCAACAGCGTCGACCGGATCGTGTCCTACGACACCTTCGCCGCGATCCCGCTGATCGGCGAACGCCCCGTTCTGATGATCGCGGGCACCCGCGCCGCCACCTCCTGGATGAGCATTGACGCCTTCCAGCGCCTCACCGGCCCCAAGGAGTTCTTCTGGGCCGAGGGCGCCAGCCACCAGGACCTGTATTACAAGGACGAGTACGTGGACCCGGCGGTGGACAAGCTGGCCGACTTCTTCACGGAGAAGCTGGACAGGACCGCGTAACCCGCTCCGCCCCGCGGCGTGACTGGCCGCCACTGGGCCCTCGCCGTCGGCGGTGGAGGCCTGGCCCGCGGACAGCGCGGGCCAGGCCGGACAGCGCCTACGTTGTCGCCGGACCTACCGCCGGCGAGCCTCGGGACAGGCGCGTTCACCCCAGCAGCAACGACCTGGGCTGTGCGGAGAGGGCCTGGTCGAGGACCAGGGACGCCGCCCCCACCGCGGCCACGTTCTCGCCCAGCGTGGTGGAGACGACCGTTGTCGAATGGGTCGCCCTGACGAATGGGGAGCGGGCGACCATCGGCTCGATGGTCGCGAGAAGACGGCGGGCGAGCACGAGCCACGTCGGTCCGCCGAAGACGATGGTGTCGACGTCCAGGAGCGTCGCCGCCGCGCAGACTCCCCGGCCGATGCGCAGGGCGAGGCGCTCGATGATCTCGTCCGCCTGTGTGTCCCCCTCGGCGGCGAGCCGCGCCAGCCGCTCCAGACCGCGCTGGGCATCGGCCGGATCCAGCACCGTGTACTCTGCACTGAGCACACCCAGTGCGATGGCCTCGTCGACGAGCGTCCGCGTCGAGCAGGCGGCGCCGAGTCCGCCGACTTCGCCCGCGTTCCCGGAGACGCCGCGCAGCACGGTGTCGTCCACCACCAGCCCCATCCCCGAGCCGGTGCCGAAGTAGAAGAAGAGCAGATTGCGGCTCGCGGTGGCCGCTCCGGCCCAGCGCTCCGCGACGACCGAGGCCGTGACGTCCTTGTCGAGCAGCGCGGGCAGTCCGGTCGCCTCGCTGAGCCGGTCGCGCAGCGGATAGCGGCCCCAGCCGGGCAGCTCCGGCGGATCGACCACCCAGCCGGCGGACGCGTCTATGGGCCCCGGCGCGGCGATGCCCAGGCCCAGCACACGCGCGTCGTCGATCCCCGACTCCGCCACCAGCGAGCGAACCGAGGCGGCCATGTCCGCGACGATCCCGTCGGTGTCACCGCCGCTCGGGGTCCGACGGCTGCGATGGCCCACGACCGTGCCGAGAAGATCCACCAGAACGCAGGTGATCACCGCGGGGTCGAGGTGGACCCCTACGGCGTAGCGAGATGTCGGGACGATTTCGAGGAGGGTACGGGGCTTCCCACTGCCGGTGTTCTGCTTCCCGGACTCGCGAGCCACGCCCTGGTCGAGCAGCCGGCGCGTGATGTTCGAAACGGTCTGCGCCGACAGGCCGGTGGCCTGCGCGAGTTCGACCCGGCTCAGGCCCGTCGGGTGCCTGCGAATCGCGTCCAGGATCACGGACTCGTTGAAGTCCCCCATGCGCGGCAGATTGGTGCCGCGCCGGATCGTGTGTTTCTCGTGTCTCACCGTGGACAACTGTCTCTCCCAGCCTCGGGCGAGCGGCGGCTGTGCCGCGCGGCCGCCGCTCCGAGGGCAACAGATCGATGGATTGGTACGACGCGGGGGCAGTGCGGAGGGCGCCCCCGCTCAGACCTCCGTCGGGTCGGGTGACCTCGTCTGTTCCACGGCGGGACGCAGACGCAGGGTGCGGATCTGGAAGGGCCGGAACCTGAGGTTCACGGCCCCTTCGCCGGATGTGCCCGCCAGTTCCTGTTCCGGCTGCTCCAGCAGGTCGCAGTCGAGGGCCGCGGTGAGGGGGAAGCCCGCGGACAGACGAGCCGAGACCGCTCCGCCGCACGCTTCGTAGAGTCGGACCACGATGTCGCCGCTACGGTCGTCCGCGAGCTTCACGGACTCCACCACCACGTCGGTGGTGTCGACTTCCACCAGGGACCGGGCGTCGGCCGGGGCGGGGCGCAAGGGCAGGTTCAGGGCGTAGCCTCCGGCGATCGCCTCCTCGATCCCCGCCCCGGCCAGCAGCGCGTAGCGGAAGCTGTGCCGGCCTCGGTCGGCCTCCGGGTCGGGGCTGTGCGGGGAACGGAGCAGGGAGAGCCGTACCGTCGTGGTGGTTCCGCCGTCGTCCCGTGTGTCGCGGCGGACGTCGTGCCCGTAGGTGGAGTCGTTGAGCAGAGCGGCGCCCCAGTGCCGCTCGCCGACGTGCACCCAGCGGTGCGCCCACAGTTCGAAGCGTGCCGCGTCCCAGCTCGTGTTCTCGTGGGTGGGCCGCTGGACGTGACCGAACTGGATCTCGGCGCTCTCGCGTTCCGCGTGTACGTCGAGCGGCCAGGCCGCCTTCAGTACGGTGTCGCGCTCCTGCCAGTCGATGTCGTTGCGGACGCTCACCTGCCGGCTCTCGGCGGCGATCTCGATGTGCTGCACGAACCGGGAGGATCCGTGGACGCGTTCGACCCGCACCGACGCCAGCAGCGGTCCTTCGTCCACGAGAGTCACCGACTCGGCCTCGTCCAGATCGCGCACGGTGTCGCGGTAGTACGAGTCGATGTTCCACGCCGACCACAGATTGGGGTCGTCGGGGTGGAGCTGGAGGAGATTGCCGGCCGCGCCGGGAGCGATCGCCTCCCGCCGCGCCGAGTGGTCGTAGACCGAGGTGAGCAGGCCGCGCCGGTCCACGACGACGGTCAGCACCCCGTTGTCGAGGACGAAACCACCGTCCCGGGCCGTGGCCGTGACGGCGCCACGGGGGGCGTTCGCGGTGCCGCCCGAGGCGAGGGGTGCGACCTCGGCGAGGATCGCCGTGCGTCCGTCCGACAGGCGCTGCGCACCGGCGAACGAGCCGTCGGCGACACCGGCGACGACCGCGACCTCGCGGCGTGCGTACGGTCCGGCGTTGAGGAGCGCGGGACCGCCGGGCAGATGGCCGACCGCGTCGGCGATCAGCGATTCGAGTTCGGCGTGGATCTCCGCGTACTCGCGCTCGGCCTGCCGGTGCACCCAGGCGATGGACGAGCCGGGCAGGATGTCGTGGAACTGGTTGAGCAGGACTCGCCGCCACAGCGACTCCAGACGCTCGTACGGGTAGGGCGCGCCGGCCCGGACGGCCGCGGTGGCGGCCCAGAGTTCGGCCTCACGCAGCAGTGCCTCGCCCCGTCGGTTGCCACGCTTGGTGCGGGCCTGGCTGGTGTAGGTGCCGCGATGGTTCTCCAAGTACAACTCGCCGCGCCATACGGGGAGTTGGTCGCGTTCGGCACGGGCCTTGGCGAAGAACGTGTCGGGCGCCTCGACCACGACCTTGGGCGAGCCTTCGAGGTCGCGCAGCCGGCGGGCCTTCTCCAGCATCGAGCGGGTGGGCCCGCCCCCGCCGTCGCCGTAGCCGAAGGGGACCAGCGAGCGGGTGGCCACCCCCTTGTCCGCGAAGTTGTGCTCGGCGTGGGCGAGTTCACCTGCCGTGAGGGACGCGTTGTAGCTGTCGACGGGCGGGAAGTGAGTGAAGATACGCGTTCCGTCGATGCCCTCCCAGTCGAAGGTGTGGTGCGGGAGCTTGTTCGTCTCGTTCCAGGAGAGCTTCTGGGTGAGGAACCACCGGGCGCCGGCCAACTTGGCGAGCTGGGGATACGCGGCGGTGTATCCGAACGAGTCGGGCAGCCACACCCCGTGCTGCTCGACGCCGAACTCCTCGGCGAAGAAGCGCCGTCCGTAGACGAGTTGGCGGGCCAGCGCCTCACCGCCGGGGAGGTTGCCGTCGGCCTCGACCCACATGCCGCCCACCGGAACCCAGTTCCCGTCGGCCGCCGCCTTCTTCATACGGGCGAAGATCTCCGGGCGCTGTTCCTTCATCCACGCGTACTGCTGCGCGGAGGAGCAGGCGAAGACCAGCTCGGGGTACTCGTTCGCCAGCGTGGTCATGTTGGTGAAGGTACGCGCGCATTTGCGGACGGTTTCCCGGACCGGCCACAGCCACGCCGAGTCGATATGGGCGTGGCCGACCGCGGCGAGGGTGTGCGCCGAGGCGTGCGCGGGCCGGGACAGCACATCGGCGAGTGCGCGCCGGGCCCCGGCCGCGGTGTTCGCCACATCGTTCGGGACGATGGCATCGGCGGCGCGCCGCAGGGCGTGGAGGATCTCGTGACGTCGGGAGGAGCCGGCGGGCAACTCGTGCATCAACTCGTCGAGCACCTCGATGTCGTGGATGAGGTGCCAGACGTCGTCCTCGCGTACCGCGATCTCGGCCTGTTCGAGCCGGTAGATGTGCGCCGTGCCCGCGGTCTCCAGCGAACCGTGGTGGATGTGCAGGCCGGCGCTGGCGACGATGGGCGGGTTGGCGGCCAGCTCGATCAGCAGGTCGACCCGGTCGCCGCCGGTGGCGGAGTCGGCGAGGAGCACGGTGCGGCTGTACGGATGCAGGCCCTGAAGCGGGGCGCCCTGGCTGTCGTGGACCAGGCCCTCCGCCTGGCCGCCCGGCCCCTTGGTCAGGTCGAACCCGAGGTCGAAGACGGCCTCGACCCGGCGCCCCGACCACTCCTCGGGAATCTCCGCGCTCGCCCGCATCCAGGTCGTCGCCCAGGGGCCGCCCCAGGTGGCGCCGAGCGTGAAGGGCTCGTAGTCGGCGTGCAGGGCGTCGGCCACGGGGACAGGTTCGCCGTCGACGTGCCAGACGCTCAGGGTCAGGGGGCGCGCGGCGCTGTAAAGGGCGGGGCGGATCACTCGGTCGAGGAGCTTGCGGATCCGGGTCTCGATGATCCGGCGGTCGTCATGCACGGTGCTGGTCCTTCCAAAGGCCGTACGTGGCGGGGTTCTCGGGGTCGGGAGCGGGCAGCCGGATGGTGTCCCGCGCGCCGTCCGGCCAGGCCACGTCCACGAGCAGGGTGGTGCCCCGCGTGCCGGTGGTGACCTGGGGCAGGGCGGTGGGGTCGGTGCCGCCGAGGTGGACGAGAGCGATGTGAACGGTGCCGTGCGCGACGGGTCCTTCGGTCTCCACGACCGGAGTGGCGGAGGCGGGGCCGAGGGCGTTGGTGTCGGCACCCGTCACGACGGAGGCGTTCGGGAGGCCCCGCGCGCCGATGACGAGGGAGACCAGGCCGTCGGCGCCCTCGACCCAGGCGCTCCCACCGTCCTCGACCCGGGCGCTCCCACCGTCGACGGAACCGGCCTCGGACGCGGGCCGCGGATCGACCGCGAGCG
This sequence comes from Streptomyces sp. NPDC094034, assembly GCF_040303865.1. Classification (NCBI taxonomy): domain Bacteria; kingdom Bacillati; phylum Actinomycetota; class Actinomycetes; order Kitasatosporales; family Streptomycetaceae; genus Streptomyces; species Streptomyces sp. NPDC094034. Next base: position 64,922 of record NZ_JBEOUD010000027.1, read on the forward strand.
CCCAGCCACCGATACGCAGCACATGTCCGCTCCCGGGGGCGCCGTCGACGCGTACCGCCCGTACCTCGACCGAGCCTCGCAGCGCGGAACCGACGGTGATCCAAGGGCCGAGGGTGTAGTCGGTGTCGGGACCGCCGAACACATCCCATGTGGCGTCGTCGAGCCAGTGCGCGCGCGAGCGCGAGACGGCCGTGGCACCGTCGATGGAGATCCTGGTGGTGGGGCGCCGGTGAGAGGCGCGGCCGGCCGCGTCCAGCAGCACGACCGCGTTGTCGAGCGGGTCCGCCGACGCGCTGCCGCCCGGGACGGTGGGGTCGCCGGGGGTCTCGGGCGCGGTGTGGGTGGAGTAGGCGATGCGGGCGTAGGAAGGGTCGTCGGCGTGTGGCCGCGCCGGGTCGGCGTGGTCGCCGCCGTGGTTGACGACACGTACCACGCCGTCCGAGGCGGTGCCGGAGACGAGCCAGCCGGGGGTGGCCAACGCCCGCTCGAAATCGCCCTGTTCAACGGCGAGCGGCGTCGCCTCCTCGGTCCACACAGGGTGGTCGGGCGGCAGGGCGAGACCGATGAAGCCCTTGCTCGCCCAGTACGGGGACGCGGGGCCCGAGTAGCTCTGGAGAACACCGCGGAAGGGCCGGTGCCAGCCGAGCGTGAGCAGCCCCGCGTCGTTGACCGCCCCATGCTCGGTGAAGTGGTCGAGCATCCGGGTCGCGATCGCCCGGGTCTCTCCCGGCGCCAGCGGGGTGGCGTCGAAGAGCGCGCCGGTCCACACCGGCGCCAGTGCCGCGTGCCGGTAGGTGAGCGAGCGGCCCTGGATCAGCGGTGAGCCGTTGGCGCCGACGAGCAGCCGCTGGTCCAGCAGGAACCGCCGCAACCGCTCCCGGTAGCGGTCGAGCAGTCCGCTGGGCGCCGCGTCGCCGAGGATGCGGCAGAACCACAGCGGGTACAGGTGCATCGCCCAGCCGTTGTAGTGGTCGAAGTTGCGATGCCCGGCGCCGGTGAGGCCGTCCGAGTACCAGCCGTCGCCCGCGTACCAGCCGTCGGTGAGCGCGATGGTCCGGTCGAGGTCCTGCTGGCGCCACTCACCCCCGGCCGTACGGGCGAAGGCCTCGGTGATGCCCTGGAACCAGATCCAGTTGTTGCCGGGCATCAGGTTGCCGACCATCGGGGCCAGCCAGTTCAGGATCCGTTCCTTGACCACCTCGTCGAGGCGGTCCCAGATCCATGGCCGGGTCTCGTGCAGCGCCAGCGCGATGGACGCCGCCTCGACCTTGGCCTGGTTGCACTCGGCGAAGGACGGCCAGCGGTCCGGGTTCTTCGGGTCGGTGCCGGCGGCGAGACCGGCCGCGTACCACCCGGCGAGGTCGTGGGGGTCCGAGCCCGCCGCCCCCGCCAGCCGGAAACCGGCCAGCAGGAACGTGCGGGCGAACCCCTCAAGGCCATCGCTGTGCGCGCCGTTGTGGCTCGCCGTACCGGGCAGGTGGATCAGATCGTGCCCGGCGGCGGCGTAGGGCCGTACGGCGAGCAGCATGCGGTCCGCGGTCTGTTCCCAATGGGCGCGGGCCTCGGCGGGGGTGCGGTTCATCGATTGCGGGCCTCCCATGCCTGCTCGTACTCGGCGCGCATCTTGTCGCCTGCCTTCTGCCGCCAGTTCCTTATCGCGCCGTCCCACTCACCGAGGGAGTCGCGGCCCTGCATGATGCCCATCCGGAGGCTGTCGAGCGTCGCGAAGAAGAGCTTGGACATCTTGGCGTCCGTCGCCGAGTACAGCGCCTCGGCCGGGTTGGGGATCAGCTGCGTGACGGCTTCCTTCTGGAAGGCGTACTGGTCGGGCACGATCTCCGGCTTCTGCGGGTAGTAGAGCGTGAACGGCGAGTCGGTGGCGAAGATCGTCGGGAGATAGGTCTCGGCCGTGCCCTTGGGCGTGGGGATCGGATCCGATCCCTTCAGAGTGTGATCGGGACCCCGCACGCCATACTTGCGCAGCAGATATCCGTCGGTGCCGAAGGGGGCGGCGAGGGCGTTCATGGCGCGCAGGATCTGCTGGATGCGCGCCTTGGGGGCCTTCTTGATGATGAGCGTCGCGTAGTTGGCCCGGCCCTGCCACTGGCCGCCCTTGGTGCTGTCGTCCCAGTCGGGCGGCAGCAGGTAACCGATGTCCAGACCCTGGGAGACGGGCCCGTACGTGGTGTAGAGGTCGTTCCACGCCCCGGGTGCGTCGGGGTGCATGACGATCTGGCCGTTGCCGAACCACTCCTTGAACTTGCCCTTGATGGCGAAGGCGTCGGGGTGCATGACGCCCGCCTTCTTGAGCTGGTTGACCGCGTCCATGGCCTGCTTGCACTCTTCCATCTCGAAGTGGTGCGTGAACCTGCCCTGATCCTCACGCCACCAGTTGGGCGCGCCCAGCATCTGCATCACGAGGTTCCACGTGGTGACGGGGTCGCCCAGGGCGTACTGGTGGGTCTTGGGGTCGGTGATGTCCTTGCAGAGCTGGACGAACTCGCGCCAGGACTTCGGATTCGGGTCGAGGTCCCTCTTCTTGAACAGGTCGAGCCGGGTGTAGACGGGGCCGCCGGAGACCGGGCGGGGCATCGGGAGAGCGTAGATCCCCCCGTTGCGCACGCAGGGGCGCCACGAATCGGTGGGGATGTTGGCGAGGTACGGATAGTCCCGGATGTTGTCGCCGGACAGGTGCGGGGTGAGGTCCTCGAAGAGGGTGTACAGCATGTCCGGGGTGGCGGCGCTGTTCTGGTCCGGGGGCAGCATCAGCATCGCGTCCGGCAGATCGCCCCCCGCGAGGGTCACCGCGAACTTCTGCGGATAGTCGTTGACCGGGGTGATCGCGAAGTTGATGTCGCAGCCGATGTACTTGTTGAGGGCCTGCCACATGACGTTGCTCTCCACCGGCGGCGGCACCGGGTTGAAGATCAGGTTCATGATGGTGATGTCGGGGCCCTTGGCGGGCGGGCCGTCCGGGAAGGCCTTGGGGGGATCGGCCGGGAAGCGCTGGTAGCCGGCGGAGACGCCGTCCTGTGTGGCGGGCATCGAGGTCGGCACGCCCTTGTACTGGATGTACGTGGGCAGCTCCGCGTTCGCGTTGGCCAGATTGGCCGGCCTGGGCTTGAAGTCGCCGCAGCCGGTGAGGGCCAGACCGGCCCCGACGCCGATGGCCGAGGCGAGGAAGCCGCGGCGGTTGAGTGTTGGCTTCATGGTCATCCCTTCACCGCTCCGATCATGACGCCCTTGTTCATGTGGCGCTGGACGAAGGGGTAGACGAGCACGATCGGCACGATCGACAGTACGAGGATCGCCGCCTGTAGCGACTGCGCGGGTGGCACCGGCACCCCGGCGGCGACGTCCAGCTGGCCGCCGCTGAGTGAGGCATTGTTGACGACGTATGTGCGCAGCACGAGCTGCATGGGCCACTTGGCCGCGTCGTTCATGAACAACAGGGCGTTGAAGAAGGCGTTCCAGTACGTCACGGCGTAGAAGAGGCCGATGACGCCGATGGACGCCTTGGACAGCGGGATCACGATCTTGGTCAGGATCGACCACTCCGACGCGCCGTCGATGCGGGCGGCGTCGATCAGCTCACGGGGCAGGCTCATGAAGAAGGAGCGCAGCACGATCACATTGAACGCGTTGACCATGGTGGGCAGGATCAGCGACCAGTAGCTGTTGATCAGTCCGAGCTGCTTGACCATCAGATAGGTCGGGATGACACCCGGCACGAACAGCAGGGACATCAGCAGCAGCATCAGCACCGGCTTGTGCCCGAAGGAGCCGGGCCGGCTCAGCCCGTACGCCAGCAGGATGGAGGTGACCAGGCTCAGGGCGGTGCCCACCACGGTGACCGCGACACTCACCATCATGGCCTGTGACACCAGGCCGCCGGAGAGCAGCGCCGAGTACGACTCGAAGGTCGGGCTGTCGGGCCAGAGCACGAAGCCACCGGCCTTGGTGATCTGCTCGGGGTCGGCGATCGAGGTCGAGATGATCGCCAGGAAGGGCAGTACGACCAGGAGCACGCAGATCAGCAGAAACAGCGACTTCAGAGCGCGCCACGGCGGTGTGCCGGGGCTCTCGCCGGGGATCGCGCTGTAGGACCCGCGCGGCCTGCCGCCGCGTGCGGGGCGGGTTGGAGACAGCGTTGTCATGACCGGTAGACACCTTCTTCGCCGAACAGATGGGCGACCTTGTTGGCACCCAGCACGAGCAGGATCCCGATCACGCCCTTGACCAGGCCGACGGCGGCGGCTACGCCCCACTGTCCGCCGACGACGCCGTTGTTGAAGACGTACGTGTCCAGCACCTCGCTGCTGTCCAGGCCGACGGCGGTCTGCTGGAGCAGGATCTGTTCGAAGCCGACGGACAGGGCGTCGCCGAGACGCAGGATGAGCAGCAGGATCACCAGGCCGCGCAGAGCCGGCAAAGTGACGTGCCAGGTCTGCCGGAAGCGGCTGGCGCCGTCCATGGCGGAGGCCTCGTAGAGGTTGGTGTCGACGCGGGAGAGGGCCGCCAGGAAGAGGATGGTGCCCCACCCGGCGTCCTTCCAGATCACCTGGGAGGTGATGAGCGTCTTGAAGAAGTCGGGGTTGCCGATGATGTTCCAGGTACCCAAGTCCTGGGCCTGCAAGAACAGGTTGAGCATGCCGGTGCCGCCCAGCATTTGCTGGAAGAGGGCGACGATGACCACCCACGACAGGAAGTGCGGCAGGTACAGAACGTTCTGCACCCACTTCTTGATCCGCTCGCTGACCAGGCTGTTCAGCGCGAGCGCCAGCACGATCGGCACGGGGAAGACGAACACGACCTGGATCAGGGTGAGTTCCAGGGTGTTGACCAGTGCCTTCAGGAACTGGTCGTCGCCGTTGAAGATGACCTCGAAGTTGCTCAGCCCGCTCCAGGGACTGTGCATGATGCCGATGAACGGCTGGTAGTCCTGGAACGCGATGATGTTGCCCAGCAGCGGGATGTAGTGGAAGAGGAGCAGCACCACGATGCCCGGTATCAGAAACCAGAACAGGGCCATGTCCCGGCGGTTGCTGGGACGCAGCCGCCGTAGTCTGCCCTTGTCGCTCTGCCCGGCCTTTTCGGCCGCGCGGGCGGCGGGTTGGTCAAGCGTTGTCATGATGTGAGGCCCTTTCACCGGGAGAAGGGCGTCTTCGGCCACTCCCGGGGTCAGCAGGTCATGCGGAAGTTCGAGCGGCGGTCCGGCCTCCTTGTCCGTTCCGGAGTGGGTGCTCGCGAGGCCCGTCAGGCGAGGCGGGGAAGCGCTTCGCGGGTGACCTCGCCGAGCAGCGGCTCGCCCGCCACCCATCGGGCCACCTCGGCGACCGCGTACTGCCCGAGCCTTCGTACCTCGCTTCCCTGTGCGCCGGCGATGTGCGGGGTGACCAGCACATTCGGCAGTGACAGAAGCGGGTGGCCGGGCGGCAGGGGTTCGGGGGACGTCACATCGAGGTAAGCCTCCAGCCGGCCGGAGGCGCATTCGGCTGTCAGCGCGTCCGTGTCGACGATGGCTCCTCGGGCGGTGTTGACGAGCGCGCCCCCGTCGGGGATGAGCGCGAGCATCCTGGCGTCGAGCAGTCCCGTGGTTTCGGGCAGGAGCGGGGCGTGGACGCTGACCACCGCCGACCGTGCGCAGAGATCGGCGAGCTCGACCCGCTCGGCACCGAGCCGGCGGGCCTCCTCGTCCGTGACGTACGGATCGCTCAGCAGCACCCGGAAGCCCGCGTCGGACCTGCCCAGTTCGGCGATCACCCGGCGCCCGATGCGCGAGGCACCGACGATCCCGACAGCGAGCCCGTCGGCGCCCGAACGGTCGGCGAACTCCGGCCATCCGTCCGCGTAACCGGCCGCCATCGTCAGTGTCCGCCGCGCGGCGAGCGTGATGAGGGCGACGGTGCAGGAGGCGACGGGACCGGCGTTGGCGTCGGCCGCCGATGACACGACGATCCCGCGCTCCCAGACCGCCTCGCTGACGATCGGCTTGACCGTGCCCGCGGCGTGCATCACGGCACGCAGGTGGGGTGCCCCCGCCAGCACGTCGGCCGTCAGGCGGGGGCAGCCCCAGCCGCTGACCAGGATCTCCGCGTCGGCGAGCGCGGCTCCCAGATCGGCTCCGGACGCGTCGGGGGCGAGTCGGACCAGTGCGGAGAGCCGGGCGCGCTGGTCCTCGGGGAGCACGAGCTCCGCGGTACCGGGACTCATGACGCATACCGCCCTTGGGCGTTCGCGGTGTTCGGCTCTGGCTGTCATGAGAGGGGCCTCTTTCGCTACGTACTGATGTGGAGTTGTCTGTAGGGATACGCGCGGATCGGCCGCCGTCCCGGTGCGGCCCGCCGTCAGGCGCGCGGCAGACGCAGGGTCACCATCTGGAACGGACGCAGGGCGAGTACGACACCGCCGTCGGCCGCGGTCGGCTGCTCGACGTCAGGGAGCGGACGTTCGAGCAGATCCGTGGGGAAGGCCCGGCCGGTGGCGAAACCGTCGACACGGACCGTGGCGCGGGCCCGGCCTCCCTGCCCCTCGTAGAGGCGTACGACCAGGTCGCCGCTGCGGTCGTCGGCCAGCTTCACGGCACTGACCACGACGGCGTCGTTGTCCACGGTCACCAGTGGCGCGACCGCCGCGGTGGATCCGGTGACCCGGCGCTCGGGCAGGTTGGCCCGATAGCCCTCACGGATCGCGTCGCCGATGTCGGCGCCCGGCACCAGCGCGTGCCGGAACCGGTGGACGCCCTGATCGGTCTCCGGATCCGGGTAGCGGGGGGCGCGCAGCAGCGACGCGCGCACGGTCGTCGTCGTGCCCGCGTGGGCGCCGGTCCGTACCGTACGGGTCACATCGTGGCCGTAGGTCGCGTCGTTGACGACCGCGACGCCCCAGCCCGGCTCGTCGACGTGCACGAAACGGTGGTTGCACGCCTCGAACTTGGCCCACTCCCAGCTCGTGTTCTGGTGGGTGGGCCGGTACACATGGCCGAACTGCGTCTCGGAGGCGTACCGGTCGGCCTTCACGTCCAGCGGGAAGGCCAGTTTCAGGAAGCGCTCGGTCTCGTGCCAGTCCACCTCGGTGTCGATGTCGAGCCGCTTGGCGTCAGCCGGGACCGACAGAATCTGGGTGACACGGGACGCCCCGAAAACCCGCTCGACGCGCACCGAGGCGCCCTCGACACCCAGCTCCGCCACCTCCGCGAGGTCGCTGCCGACGTTGCGGTAGAAGGCGTCGACGTCCCACGCGTCCCACTGGTTGGGGAAGTCGGGGTGGAGCTGGAGAAGGTTGGCCGCCTGCCCGGGTGCGACCGACTCCCGGTCCGCGACGCGGTCGTACGCGGAGACCACCAGACCGCGCCCGTCGATCTCGACCCGGAGCATTCCGTTGTCGAGGACATACCCGCCTCCTTCGCGGGGGACGGGGGGCACCACGTCGTCCTGCGCGGTCCGGGCCGACGCGCCCCCGGCGGGAACCGAACAGCGCGTGTGCGGAGCCGAGTTGAAGACCAGTTCGGTGCCGCCCGACGCGTCACCGGCGAGCGCGCGCTGCGCACCGGCGATGATGCCCTCCAGCTCCCCGGCGAGCCGCGCGTATGTCTCGCGTGCCTCGCGGTGCACCCAGGCGATCGAGGATCCGGGCAGGATGTCATGGAACTGGTGCAGGAGAACCGTCTTCCAGATCCGGTCCAACTCCTCGTAGGGATACGGCATCTCGGTGCGCGCCGCCGCCGTGGCGGCCCACAGCTCGGCCTCCGTGAGCAGCGACTCGCTGCGGCGGTTGCCGCGCTTGGTCCCCGCCTGGCTGGTGAGCGTGGCGCGGTGCAGTTCGAGGTAGAGCTCCCCGACCCACACGGGCGGGTCGGGGTACTCGGCCTCGGCCTTGGCGAAGAACTCGGCGGGGGCTTCCCACTCGACCCTCGCCGAGCCCTCCAGACTGCGCATCCGTGCCGCCTTGGCGACCATCTCGCGCGTGGTCCCGCCCCCGCCGTCCCCGTAACCGGTCGGCGCGAGGGAGCGGGTGGCGACGCCCTTCTCCTTGAAGTTGCGTGCCGCGTGGGCGATCTGACGGCCCGCCATCTCACAGTTGTACGAGTCGACGGGCGGGAAGTGGGTGAAGACGCGGGTACCGTCAATGCCCTCCCAGGAGAACGTGTGGTGCGGGAAGGTGTTGGTCCGGCTCCACGAGATCTTCTGGGTAAGCAGTCGCGTGGCGCCGGCGGCTCTGATGATCTGCGGCAGTCCCGCCGCGAAGCCGAAGGTGTCCGGCAGCCAAGCCTCGTCGCTCTCGATGCCGAACTCCTCCAGGAAGAAGCGTTTGCCATGGACGAACTGACGGGCCATCGCCTCGGACCCCGGCATGTTGGTGTCGGACTCCACCCACATCCCGCCGGTGGGTACGAACCTGCCGTCCGCGACGGCCTTCTTGACCCGGGCGTACACCTCGGGCCGGTGCTCCTTGATCCAGGCGAACTGCTGGGCCTGCGACATGGTGAAGACGAAGTCGGGCTCCTCATCGAGGAGCGCCGTCATGTTCGACGCCGTACGGGCCACCTTGCGGACCGTCTCGCGCAGCGGCCACAGCCAGGCGGAGTCGATGTGGGCGTGCCCGACCGCACTGATGCGGTGCGCCGCGGGCGCGGCGGGCGCGGCGAGCACTCCGGCGAGTTCGTCACGCGCCGCCTGGGCCGTGCCGTTGACGTCCTGAAGGTCGACGGCGTCCAGGGCGCGGCCGACCGCGCGCAGGATCTCCCAGCGGCGTGCGCCGTCGAGGGGCAGCTCCGCCATGAGCTCGCCGAGGACTTCCAGGTCCATGACCAGGTTCCACACCGTCTCGTCGAAGACGGCCAGCCGCATCTGCCCGAGCACGTATTGGGGCGCCTCGCCCGCCGTCGCCTTGTCGCCCATCCACGTCGGCTGGAACGGCACCCCGCTCGCGTCGAGGTCGGGGTTGGAGGCGGCCTCGACGCGCCAGTGGACCCGCTCCCCGCCGGTCACCGGTGAGCCGACGCGGATGTACGCGTTGCGCGGATGGAGTCCCTTGACCGGGGTGCCGTCGGGCAGGTAGACGAGACCCTCGCACTGGAACCCCGGGGTCCGCGGGGTGAATCCGAGGTCCAGTACGGCCTCGACGGTACGGCTTGACCACTCGGCGGGGACGGTGCCGGTGACCTTGAACCAGCTGGTCCCCCAGGGCAGGCCCCACGGTGTGCCGGGGGCGATGGGGACGGTCGGTGCCGCCAACCCCTCGGATACGGACACGGGTTCGCCCGCGGTGGACCACATCTCCACGGCCAAGGGTGTGGTGACGGGGTGGACAGCCGGCCGGATGCGTTCCCTGAGGACGCGTTCCAGACGTGCTTCGACCAGCTTCCGGTCGTCATGCATGAAGGAGGTCTCCTGTAGCTGCGAGCGTGTGGGGGCAGTCGAGAGTGGCGCGGTCGGACGGGCGGTGATCAGGGTCGGGGTCGGGGTCGGGGTCGGGCGAGGTTGCCCAACAGGCCGGGGCGAAGCAACTGCCTCTCTTCGGGCCCAGTTGAGCCGCTGCCGACTGAACGTATGAACGGCACCACAGTTTGTCAATATGTTGGACGAAGTGGGGTGGGGGGTGGGTGGTGGCCACCGTTTACGCGAGTGTGGCGCGCGGCGATCGCCATGAAACCCCGCATACCACCCGAAATGGGGCGTGCCGTCGGAGGGTCCGTAGCTCGCAGGGAAGGCCCATCGTGCCTGCTCGGCGGTCCCGTCGCCGGATAGCTCGGTGCGCCACCGCCCCGCAGGCCTCTCTCGACCCCTCTCCTTGGAGCCTGAACACCCCCAAGGCCCGCTGAACGCGCCCGCGTTCGGGCTGTCGAACGCATTGACTAACACAACTCGATGGATTTACATGACGACGCGGCCAACCCGTCAGCCGCGCTTGCCCCCATTCCGATCAAGGCGCCGGCATGACCTGACGTGCCCAGATGTCGCGGGGCCTGGTGTATCGGGCGACTCCGACTCGTTCCAGCAGAGTGCATCAGTGCGGCCACGCACCAAGGGTGCGAATGTCGCGCGCCTCGGGCGGGGATCGCTGATCCGATCAAGATTCGCCGTCAGTCCATATCTGTCGTCAATCCATTCGAGAGGTGACATATGCACCGGAGAATCCGACGAGTCTCCATGCGGCTCTCTGGCATCGCCATGCTGGCCGCCGGGGCTCTGTTCGTCATTCCAGGCGCCGAAGTTCACGCGGAGGCGGCAACGGGGGACGGGGCGACGCGGGGCGCCGCGAAGGCGGTTGCCTCGGCCGGTGCCACCACGCCCTTCGTGACGGTCGAAGCCGAGTCCGGCAGTCTCGGGGGCGGCGCCGTGGTCCGCTCCCTCAAGCCGGGAGACCCGGCGCCGACCAAGGCGTCTTTGGAAACCGAAGCCTCGGGCTACGCGCTTGTCGAGCTGAGCGGCACCGGTGATTCGGTGGAAATACGGAATAAAACGGGCAAGAAGGCTAATACGCTGGTGGTCCGCGCCTCGATTCCTGACGCTCCGGAAGGCGGCGGCATCACCGCGTCGCTGAACCTGTACGTGAACGGGCAGTTCCGCCAGGCGATCACGCTGAGCTCCGCGCAGGCGTGGAACTATCGCGAGGCGACCACGAACCCGGACGACCCCAACGCGGGCGGGATGCCCTACCGCTTCTACAACGAGTTCCCCGTCTGGGTCACGGGTGCTCCCATCGCCCCGGGCAGCACCATCACGCTCAAGAAGGACGCCGCCAACACGGCGGCCGTCTACGACATCGACTCCATCGATCTGGAGAACGTCGGGGCCGCACTGGCCCAACCGGCCGATTCGCTCTCCGTCGTGGCCTACGGCGCCGACCCGAACTTCTCGAAGGATTCCACGGTCGCCATCCAGGACACGGTGAACGCCGCCCGGCAGCAGGGAAAGTCGGTGTGGATCCCCAAGGGCAAGTATCTGACGAACAGCCTCGCGTCCAAGCCGCTGGACTTCACCGGCGTGAAGGTACGGGGGGCCGGGATGTGGCACACCACGCTCTACCGCAAGGTTCCACTGCCGGCCAACTCGTGGCGCTCGCAGATCCTGGTGGGCTCGGGTACCTCGGTCACCGATCTCCAGGTCGACACGAACGCCATCTGGCGAGGAGTCGGTGGCACCGGCGGTTCGGACTACGGATTCAACGCCAGCGGGGCGGGCGGCTGGCTGCTCGACCGGATCTGGACGCGGCACATCGACGCCAACTGGCTCTCCGGCACCGGCGGCATCGCTCGCAACAGCCGGACCGCTGACACCTACGGTGACGGATTCAACATCAACAACGGCAACACAAAGAATCCCGACAAGCTCGGCCTCGACATCACGGTCCAGAACAACTTCGCCCGGGGCACCGGCGACGACTCCTTCGCGGTCTACTCCGACTCCGGCGCCGCCGGCACCAACGGCCAACTGAGCGGTGCGAAGGTCCTGAACAACACCGCGATCGCGCCCTGGTGGGCCAACGGACTGCGGATCGCGGGCGGCCGGGACATCGAGATGAAGAACAACCTGGTGAACAGTGTGTCGTCGAACAGCGCCCTGGACATCGGCGTGTTCGGCGATACGGGACACCCCTTGGAGTCCGCCACGGTCAGCGGAAACGTCCTGCTCGGCGGTGGCGGCTGGAACGGCGTCCGGCACGGCGTGCGGATCAGCTCTCCCACGGGCACCTCGCTGTACCCGGACGCCTACACGAACGTCACCTTGACCGACAACGTCCTGCGCGGAGCGCTCCGTGCGGGCCTTTACATCGATCTGACGCGTGTCAACGCGACCCTGAAGAACAACATCATCGATGGTCCGGCGACCCAGGGAATCTGGATCACCTCGGGAGTCACCGGCACCGGGTCCTTCACGGGGAACACGGTGCGGAACCTGCGCCCGGGACAGGACGCGACACGGAACGACTCGGTGTCCACGTTCAAGATCACCGGCTGAGAGCCCCCGCCCGGCATCCTGGGGCGGCCCTGCGAGTCCTGTCCGGTCGGTCTTCGCGGATCAGACCGCGACGTCTGGTGCCGTGCCAGGCGTCGCGGGCCCACGAGGACCGGCCGGACCGGGCCCAGGTGCCCGCGTCCGGCCGGTTACTCCGGTTACTCCGGTTACTCGTACCGGTACTTCAGCGAGTCCGCCTCCGCCTGTTCGATGTCGGCGATCGTCAGTTCCGGCATCCGCAGTTGGGCCAGCGTCACCTCGGCCGAGGTCGGCTGGGCGTCCGCCGGCAGCCACTGCTCCGGCTTCCAGGCCCCGCTGCGCAGCAGCGACTTGGGGCAGTGTGGATAGACCTCCTCGATCCCCACCACCAGCGCACTGGCCGGCGGTTTACCCACGGCGGTCAGCTGCGACAGCAGTTCCGGGCGGGTGGAGACGCAGGCCCGGCCGTTCACCCTGAGCGTCGTGGTGCGCCCCGGGATGACGAACAGCAGTCCGGCCCGTGCGGTGGCGACGACGTTCCGCAGGGTGTCCAGACGCTTGTTGCCGGTCGCGTCCGGTATCGCCACCGTCCGGGCGTCCAGGACGGCGACGAAGCCGGCGGGTCCGCCGCGCGGAGAGACGTCGCAGTTGCCCTCGGCATCCGCGCTGGCCACCAGGACCAGCGACGAGAGACCGATCAGCCGCCGGGTCTGCTCGGTGAGTTCGGTCATCTGCTTCCGCATGGCCGCGTCGCTGGGGAGCGCGTAGATCCGGCGCAGTGTCTCCTGGTCGGACACGGCGTCGATGCGGAGCGAGTCGAAAGCACTGTCGGCAAGGGGCGTCGTCATGCCCCCGACCTTAATCGGCCGCACCTTTGGCATTCGAAGAATTGAGCGTGCCATCGCGCGCGATCGCCGGATCCAATTGGTCGGGTCGAGGAAGGCGAGAGCGTCCCCGGAGCGGATGAACAGCCCGCTGCGCCGAAGAGCCGTCGCCGAGAGACCGTCCCAGTCGCCTTCCGGAACGGCGCGAGGGCGCGGGCGTTGTCCGCGTCGACGGCGTCGCGGGTGACGGTCTCGCGGCCGGATCCTCGGGTTCATACGGTCTTGACGACGATGCCCATGTCTTCCAGTGCGCTGACCTCCGCGGGGGGTGCCGAGGTGTCGGTGACGAGGGTGCGCAGGAGAGCGGAGGGGCCGACATGGGCGTAGGCGGTGTGGCCGAGTTTGCTGCCGTCGGCGGCGACGATGACGCGTCGTGTGGAGGCGATGCCGGCCTTCTTCACGGCCGCGTCATCGAGGTCGTAGGCGGTGAGGCCCTCGGTTGCGCTCAGACCGCAGCAGCCCATGACGGCGGTGTCGAAGCGCAGCGCGGCCAGGGACGCGAGGGTGAGGGGGCCGGTGAGGGCTCCCTCGGCGGCGCGGGGCCGGCCGCCGGGCACCATCAGCGTGGCCGGGCCCGGGCCCTCTCCGAGTACGTGGATGGCCTGCAAGGACAGCGCCATCACGGTGACCGGACGCCCGCGAAGCAGGTGTGCGACCTCCAAGCAGGTGGTGCCGCTGTCGAGGAGCACGCTCTCGCCGTCGGCGATGAGTGAGGAGACCTCGGCCGCGATGCGGCGCTTGGCGTCGACGGCGTCGCGAGCGCGCAGCGCGAAGGGTGGCTCCTCGCCGCGGAGCAGCAGGGTGCGCGCGCCGCCACGGACACGCTCCAGGACACCTTGCGCGGCCAGCGTGTCGAGGTCGCGCCGGATGGTCATCTCGGAGGCGCCGGTCAGGCCGGCGAGTTCCTGGACCGTGGCCCTGCCCGATTCCCTGACGGTCTGCGCGATCAACCCGTGCCGGTCTGCGTTGCTCATGCTGCGATTGAACACCACCCGGAACGAACAATCAACGTGTTCGAAAGACGGCCTTTCAATCATCTGGATTGTTCGTTACGGTAGCTGTCATGAGCTATTCGGTGCGATCCGCGAGAGTCGCGACCTTTGTGTATTTCGTTCTCTGCGGCACGATGACGGGCACCTGGGTGGTGCACATCCCCGCCGTCGAGTCGCGTGTGGGCATCAGTCACGCGACGCTCGGGGGTCTGCTGGTGCTGCTGGGCGCCGGGGCCTTTGTGGGCATGCGGGTGGCCGGGCCGCTGACCGACCGTCTCGGGGCGCGCGCGGTCGTCCCCGCCACCGGTGTGCTGTGCGGCGCGACCCTCGTACTGCCCGGCCTTGCCCAGGAGCCGTGGACGTTGGCGATGGCCCTGCTGGTCTTCGGCTTCTGCAACGGCTGCCTGGACGTGAGCATGAACGCCCACGCCGTGCATGTGGAGAAGGAGTACGGCCGTCCCGTCATGTCGGCCTTCCACGCCACGTTCTCGGCGGGCGGTGCCCTCGCCGCGCTCGTCGGAGCGGCGACGGTGAGTGTGGGCCTGAGCCCTGCCGTGGGCATGGCCGCCATGGGAGCCCTGGGCGTCATCATCTCCCTGGTATCGGCACGCGCCCTGCTACCGGCCGCACCCACCGCCACCGCCACCGCTACCGGCAGCGGCACCGCGGCCGACGTCGACACCGGCATCGAAGAGGCCGGGCGGGTGCCGGGCGGCAGGCGCCGCAGCCCCGGTGGACGCATCTGGGTCCTCGCCTCCCTGGCGCTGATGGTCATGCTGTGCGAGGGAGCCGCGAATGACTGGAGCGCGCTGCACCTGAAGGACGTCCTCGGCGCCTCCGCGAGCATCGCCGCCTTCGCGTACGGCACGTTCGCGGCGACCATGACCATCGGCCGACTGTTCGCCGACCGCCTCGTCACCCGGTTCGGGTCCATGGCGATCCTGCGTTACGGCGCCGCGGCCGCGGCCGTCGGCATCACGATCGTGGCCCTTGCCCCGTGGATGTGGGCCGCGTTCGCCGGGTGGGCCCTGTTCGGCCTGGGACTGTCCGGCTGTGTCCCGCAGTTGTTCAGCGCCGCCGGGCACGCCGACCCCTCGGCCGCGGGCGCCAACGTCTCCCGCGTCGCCGGGCTCGGCTACGTCGGCATGCTCGCCGGCCCCGCCGTCATCGGCTGGCTGACCCACCTCGTCGCCCTGAACCACGCCTTCGTACTGCTGACCCTGCTGTGTGCGATCACCGCCGCGGCCGCCGGGATCCTGCGCACCGGATCCGACCGCCCGCGCGAGACCGCGACAAGCAGCCACTGACCCCCTCGGGATCCGGAGGAACATCATGCGCACCGATCGAAGCATCGTGCTGTTCGACCTCTTCGGCGTCATCGCCCGCCGTCAACGCCTGGGCGCCCTGGGCAGGATGGCGGCCCGCTGCCACGCCCCCACCGACGCCTTCACCACGGCCTACTGGGCGTGCCGAGGCCCCTACGACGCCGGTCGGCAGTCCGCGAGCGAGTACTGGACCGCCGTACTGCGCTGGCTGTCCAGGACCGTCGACGCCGACACGATCGAGGAACTGCGCCTCATCGACATCAACAGCTGGTCACGCGTCGACAACCGGATGGTCGCCTACGCCCGGGCCCTCCGCGGCGTCGCGGAGGTCGCCCTGCTGTCCAACATCCCGGCGGACCACGCGGACGTCTTCCTCGCCGAGCAGCCCTGGCTGCACGAGCTGGACCACGTTGCCTTCTCCGGGAAGATCAAGGTGGCAAAGCCGGACCCGGCGGCCTTCCATCACTGCGTCATCGCCATGCGGGCCGCCCCGGCCGAATTCCTCTTCATCGACGACCGCGAGGAGAACGTACGCGCCGCGCAGGCCATCGGAATGAACGGACACGTCTTCACCGGTCGCGACGAGCTGGCGGAAGCCATTGACGCCTGGTTGCCGACTCGACGATCCACGCGGAAATGAAACCGCTGTTGCTGTCGGGCCCACCCCTAGTACGGGAAGCTACGCGGACATCATGGACGGACTCCGCAACGGCCGCGTGTGGTTATATCCCGACAACCATGTTGATGGCGAGGGCAGCCGGCCAACACACCTACCGTCATCGGCTGTCCGGCGGCACGTGCGCAAGGTTGTATCGCCGCCGCGAACGCCCCCCTTGGTGAACAGACCCTCATGGGGGAGACACGGTGGCAGGCTCCGCCATCAGTCGGGCCTTCGATTTCGAGTGATGGCGGACGTCTACTCCACAGTGAGGGAACACGTTAGTCGGCGGAATCCCGGTGTTCGCCACTCCCGACCGTCCGGCAGGACCGCGAGGGCTTCGTAGCCGTCCAGTGCCCGCACCCAGTCCCGTGCTCCGTCACCTCGGGCGAACGCGGCGGTCGCGTAGGCGTCGGTCAGTGTCAGGCGGGGGCCGACAAGGGTCAGGGAGGCGCACCCGGTGGCGGGTGTGCCGCGGTGCGGGTCGAGGATGTGGGCGCCGCGTTCGGCGGTACCGGAGGTGGCGATGGCCAGGTCATGGTGGGCGGCGATGACGGTGACCAGTTCGGCGGGGCGCAGGGGGTGGGCGATGCCGATGCGCCACGGGGTGCCGGGAGCTGCCGGGCCGCGGAGCTGAATGTCGCCGCCACCGTTGACGCAGGTGTGTCGCGCTCCGGCTTCGTGGAGGAGTTGGGAGGCGGCTTCGACGGCCCAGCCCTTGACGAGCCCTGATGGATCGAGCGTCCCCGCGGGGGTGCTGCTGAACCAGCCGTCGCTGACCCGGGCGGCCTGTGCGCACAAGGACAGCACTTCGTGGACTTCGGGCGGGCAGTCCTCCAGATGAATCTCGCCGCGGTCGAGGCGGCGGATGTGGCTGTCGGCCCGGTAGGTGGAGAAGACGGCATCGACCCGGTGGAGAAGGCGCACGGCCTCGGCGAGGGCGCGGTGGATGGCGGTGGTGGGCTTGTCGCGGATGTCGAAGGAGAAGACGGTGCCCATGACGTGCTCGACATGGCGCAGCCCCGGAGCGGCGTCAGGCATGGGTCTGAGCCCGGGTGTGGCGTCAGGCATGGGCCTGGTCCAGGGCGCTTTGGAGGGACTGGATGTAGCCCTGGCTCGTGTAGCTGGCGCCGGAGACGGCGTCGATGTGTGCGCTCTGGGCGGCGATCGCTTCCTGGGTGAGGCGGGGCAGTGCGTAGGAGGAGATCTGCTGGTCGCGCCCGTTCTGGTCCGGCGCCCGGAGCACCGTGACCGACGTGATCCTTCCTTTCGTGAGGGTGGCGGTCACCTGCACGGTCCCGTACTGGGTGTCGATGGGATCCCCGGTGAACGTACCCGTCCCGGTGGGCGCCCCCGTCCCGGTGGACGTGCCCGCCGAGGTGCCCGCGGAAGGGTGCGAGGTCGTGGGGGAACGCGGAGTCACCCCGCCCAGTGAGGGGAGCTGATGCGGCTTGAGGGCGAGCAGGGCGACGACGAGGGCACTGATCGCGGTGGTGGCGGGGACGGCGCTGCGCATGACGGATCTCCTCAGAACGCGAATGACTCGTGGTGGATGCGCCGCGCCGGTACACCGGCATCGCGCAGCGCCTGGATGGCGGCCTGTGTCATGCCGGGTGGTCCGCACAGATAGACGTCGTGCGCGGCCAGATCCGGCACCAAGGCGCTCAGGCCCCGGGCAGTCAGGGGTGAGGAGGACCGGGCCGGTCCGTCGACGACGTAGTGCACGGTGGCCCGTCGGCGGGCGGCGATCGTGTCGAGTTCGCCGCGCAGGGCCAGATCGGCAGCGCGGCGCGCCCGGTAGACGAGGGTTACCTGGCCCGGCAGGGTCTCGAAGAGGGCGCGCAGGGGGGTGATACCGACTCCGCCTGCCAGAAGCAGCACCTTGGGGGCGGTGCGTCGGTTCGCCGTGAAGCCGCCGTACGGTCCCTCGGCCCACACTCGCGTGCCGGGCCGCAGATGGGCGAGTGCGGCGCTGTGGCCACCGGCGGTCTTCACGGTGATGCGCAGTTGGTGGGGGTGTGCGGGTGCGGAGAGGGAGTAGGGGTTGGTCGTCCACCAGAGGCCGGGGGTCAGGAAGCGCCAGCGCAGGAACTGCCCCGGCTCGCCGCCCAGCTCGTTCAGATGGTCGCCGGTGAGGTGGACGGAGACCACACCGGGTGCTTCGGGGTGGACCGCGGTGACGCGCAGGCGGTGGCGCAGCCCGCGCCGGACGGGAACGGCGAACCGGTACCAGGCCACCAGCGCCGCGACAGTGATGAAGAGCGTGTACCAGGCGATCTGGGCCAGGCGGTTGCCGACGAAGTCGGCGCCGTTGGAGAGCTGGTGGCCGAAGGCGAGGAAGACCGCCAGGTAGGTGGCGAAGTGGAGATAGTGCCAGGTTTCATAGCTCACCCTGCGGCGGGCCGCGCGGGCCGAGAGGACCGCGGTGGCCAGGAACAGCAGGAAGCCGGCCGTCCCCTTGAGGAGGTCGGGGTAGTGCAGCACGAGCGTGGAGGTCTGACTCACCACGTTCGTGTGGGAACTCAGCGCGTATCCCCAGATGATCAGCAGGGTGTGGGCGAGGGCCAGGGATATGGTGCAGCGGCCGCCCCAGGCGTGCCAGCGGGCCAGCCGGTCGGTGCCCACGGTGTGGTCCAGGAGCGGCATGCGTGCCATCAAGGCCAGCAGGACGGCGCAGGCGTAACCGGCCAGGAGGCCGGTGATGCGTCCCGCGCCGGTGAGCCAGCCCGCCGGGCCGACCACCGCGCTCGTGTCGCTCCACCACAGGGCCAGCACCCCGGCGGCGCCCGCCCAGATCGTCAGTTGCGCCGCGAGGGGGACGACGTCGCGGCGCGGGCGCCGGTGGCGCACCCCGCGGCCCGCAGGCGTGGTGGTGAACGCGGTGGTCATGGTGATCCTCCGGATAGCGATCATTTCCGCTGACGGGCGGCCAGCCTCACAGCCGGACTTCTGAGAACCTTCTGAAAACCGCCCTTGCCGACCGCCGGCCGGCAGCGATCCGGTCGGACGGCAGCGATCCGGTCGGATGGCGGCAGCGTGCCGTCCAAGATCACGTATGGCTTCGTACGGGCCGGCACCATCGCCGGCCGCCGCCCGGCTGATCGAACGTCCCGGTGCCGCCCACGAAGCGGCCGACCCGGCGCCGGGTCGGCCTCAGTGCTGACGATTCCCGTTCTCAGGCAGAGTTGTCGTGGCGGTTCACGCGCCGCTCAACGGCGGTTGCCAGGCTCTGCCAAAGGGCACGAGTCGGCAAAGGGCACGGGCTGGCAAAGGGTACGAGCTGCCAGAGGGTACGGGCCCGGTCGCGAGGGAGGAGCGGGCCGCGCGCGCCGGCGTACGCGTGGGCGGTCCGCCGGCGCGCTGCCTCACCGCGGTTTGCGGAGCAGGAAGACGTAGTAGCCGAGGTGATCGTTGACGAACTCGCGCAGTAGCGGCATCGCGGCGTCCATCTGCGCGGTGGTCCGGGCTCCGTAACGTTCCAGGATCTCGTCGTGGTGGTCGCGGTAGAGGACGTCCATGAGCTGGCCGCTCACCATGACGTTGTGGGTGTGGTCCTCCAGCCGTACGAGGTCGAATCCGGCCCGCGCCGTCCGTTCCAGCAGCGTGGCCGGGGTCTGCGGCGGTGGTGAGGTCCACACCGCGCGGTAGACGGCGAGATGCTCGGGGCTGGGTTCGCCGCGGCGGGTGAACTCGGTGAACAGCAGTTGTCCGCCGGGGCGCAGTACCCGCCAGGCGTGGCGCAGTGCGGCGAGGCGGTCGGACATGTGGGGGAAGGAGTCGATGGCCCAGGCCGCGTCGTACGACGCGTCGGTGTGTTCCTGGCCCAGGTCCATGGCGTCGCCGTGGACGAAGGTGACGCGGTCGCGCAGTCCCGCCTCGCGGGCCCGTGTTTCGCACAGTGCGACCTGGGACTGGCTGACGGTGATTCCGGTGACCTTGGCGCCGGTCGCGCGCGCGAGGCGCACGGCGGGGCCGCCGGTGCCGCAGCCGATGTCGAGGAGGTGGTCCTGCGGGCCGAGGTCCAGCGCGTCGATGTAGTGGTCGGTCTGGCGGTCCATGGCGAGGTTGGCCAGATCGAGGAGCGTGGAGGCGCGGGCGGGTCCGCCGGGGGGCGTCCACATACCGATGTGGATGGCGGAGTCGCCGAGGATCATTCCGTAGAGGTCGCCGAACTCGTCGTACGAGGCGCCGACTTCTCCGGCTGTAGGGGCGGTCTGAGTGCTCTGGGGTGTGTTGTCCGCTGCCATGGTGGTCACGATAGTGAGGTATCACCGCCGCCACCGCGCGGGAAACAGCCACGCTGGGCGGCCCGGAGACGCTGCCCAGCGGGTCGCGGACCATGGCGGCGGGCAGACCGGGTCGCCCGCGGTGAAGACCGAAGCGGTCGGCTTCAGCGTCGGTGATGGACGCGTCGAGCGACGCCCGCGACGCGCTGGCGCCGTCCTCGGCGAAGTGCCGCTGGGAGATCCGCTGGGGGATCCGCCGGGAGATCCGGACCGCCTCAGGGATCGCCTCCGCGTCGCTCGGTCCGGCTTGCCGATTTGTGCGTCTTGACAGTGAATTCTTGCCGAGGGGAGCATGAGCCATCGTCAGTGGTGCAGGACAGAAGGGGTGTCTCGTGAGCACTGTCAGTCCCATCCGCCGGCAGTTCTTCGTCAATGGCCGGTACGTCGACGCGGCGGGCTCCGACACCTACGACGTGATCAGCCCCGCCACCGGGGAACTGATCGGTACTGTTCCGCTCCCCGCGCCGGCCGATGTCGATGCGGCGGTCGCCGCCGCGAACGCCGCCCAGCGGGCCTGGGCAGGCGTCAACGTCTGGAAGCGCGCGGAGATCTGCCACCGTGTCGGGGACGAACTCACCAAGCGCGTCGATGAGTTGGCCCGGCTACAGACCCTGGAGCAGGGCAAGCCGCTCGCCGAGTCGGTCGCCGACATCGAGGAGGCCGCCCAGCTCTTCCATCTGCACGCGGAGGACGCCATACGCCTGCACGGCGAGACGTTCCCCTCGAACGACGGCCGAAAGCGGATGTGGACCTTCTACCGCCCAGTGGGCACATGGGCGATCATCACCCCCTGGAACTTTCCGCTGCTGATGCTCGCGGAGTTCGTCGCCCCCGGCCTGGCCACCGGCAACGCCCATGTCGTCAAGCCTCCGGCCAACACCCCACTGACAGTGCTGAAGGCGATGGAAGCCTTCGCCGCGGCCGGGGTTCCCGACGGGCTGGTCAACATCCTTCCGGGCGAGGGCGCCACCGGTGACGCGCTCGTACGTCACGCCGGCACCGACGCGATCGGTTTCATCGGGTCCTCGGCCACCGGCTCGAAGATCCAGTCCGCGGCGGGTCTGAAGCGCTCGGTCATGGAGTGCTCCGGCAACGGCCCCCTCGTCGTCCTCGCCGACGCCGACCTGGACGCCGCGGCCCAAGCCGCCGTCTACGGCGCGTACTTGTGCGCGGGGCAGGTGTGCTGCGCCACGGAGCGCGCGATCGTCCACGGGGACGTCCACGACGACTTTGTCGCCGCGGTTCTCCGCGCCGCCCAGGACGTCGTGCTCGGCGACCCCTTCGCCGACACCACCAACCTCGGTCCGCTCAACAACGAGGGTGTCGCGGCGAAGATGGACCGGCACATGGCCGACGCGCGTGAGCGTGGCGCCGAGATCCTGCTCGGCGGACACCGCCGCAAGGACGCGCCGACCGATCTCTACTACGAGTTCACCGTCGTCGACGCCGTCCCCGAGGACAGTCTCCTGTCCCGTGAGGAGTCGTTCGGGCCGGTCGTACCGATCATCACCGGGACCGATGACGACGACCTCCTACGCATCGCCAACGACGACAAACTCGGCCTACAGGGCGCGGTGTTCACCCGGAACATGACGGCCGCGCACCGGTTTGTCGAGGAGATGTCCGTCGGCCAGGTCGTTGTCAACGACTCGACCTGCTTCTGGGACATCAACATGCCCTTCGGCGGCGCCGGCGGCCGGTCCACCGGCTGGGGCCGGATCGGCGGAAAGCACACCCTGCTGGCCATGACAGATCTGCGGACCGGCGTCATCAGCCTCTGAGAGCACAACACAACACAGCACAGCACAACACAGCGCAACACAACACAGCGCAGCGCGGCACAGCACAACACAGCGCAGGAGCGGTGGGCGGCGCTCCTGCGCTGTGCGTGTGGGGCGGCCGATGTGATCATTCACGCGTCCGCGGCTTGACGCATTCCGTTATGGGAATATGATTGCTGTCATGGCACGAGCAGCGACGACGTCGGACGCGTTCAACGCGATCGCCGAGCCGCAGCGCCGGGACATCCTGGCGTTGCTGCGGGCGGGTGAGCGGCCGGTGACCGACCTGGCCCAGGAGCTGGGGATGAGCCAGCCGCAGGCGTCCAAGCACCTGCGGGTGCTCCGGGAGGTGGGGCTGGTGCGGGTCCGCGAGGCGGGCAAGCAACGCCTCTACGGCCTGGACGCCCGCGGGCTGAGGCCGGTCCACGAGTGGGCCGGCGGATTCGAGCGGTTCTGGAACGAGAGCTTCGACCGGCTCGACACCTACGTGCAGGACCTCAAACAGACACAGCAGGAGGAATGACCGATGGCAGGGGCAAGGCATGAAACGCGGGGGGAGCCGGGGACGGCCGACCGGGAGATCGTGATCTCCCGGGTCATCGACGCCCCGCGGGAGTTGGTGTTCGAGGCGTTCACCGAGGTCCGGCACCTGTCGCGGTGGTGGGGTCCGGAGGGGTTCACCACCACCACGCGGTCCTTCGAGTTCCGCGAGGGCGGGGAGTGGGTCTTCGTGCTGCACGGGCCGGACGGGACCGACTACTCCGAGTGGATCCGCTGGCTGCGGATCGTCCCGCCGGAGCGGATCGCGCTGCTGCACGGTGAGTCCCGCGACGACCCGTACGCCTTCGAGTCGGTCCTGACCTTCGCGCCGGACGGCGCGGCGACCCGGATCGTGATGCGCACGGTGTTCCCCACCAAGGAACTGCGCGACGAGGCGGTCGAGAAGTACCACGCGATCGAGGGCGGCCGGCAGACCCTGAGCAGCCTGGCGGCCTACGTCACCGATCTCGCGCGGAAGGGGGCGGAGGGCTGATGGCCGGGAAGGTGTTCTTCAGTGTGTCGCTGTCGCTGGACGGTTTCATCGCGCCCCAGTCCGTGCCCGTTGAGGACGAGCTCTTCGCGCCCGACAAGCAGGACGACCCGGACGTTCGGCGCTGGATGGCGCAGTGGATGGAGCTTCAGCAGTGGCTCTTCCCGCTGCGGTTCTTCCGGGAGAACCTGAAGCTGGGTGAGGGCGGCGAGGAGGGCCACGACAACGACATGGCGCGGGAGACGTTCGAGCGCACCGGCGCGAGCGTCATGGGAAAGCGCATGTTTGACCTCGGCGAGCAGTCATGGCCGGAGGAGGCGCCCTTCCATACCCCGGTCTTCGTGGTGACGCACACCAAGCGTGACCCGTGGGAGCGGCCCGGCGGCACCACGTTCCACTTCGTCAACGACGGCATCGAGCACGCCCTCGACCAGGCCCGTGACGCCGCCGGTGACCGTGACGTCCGTATCGCAGGCGGCGGCGCGACGATTCTGGAGCACCTGAACGCCGGACTGGTCGACGAGTTCTCCATCACGCTGTCACCGGTGCTTTTCGGCGCCGGCACCCGCCTGTTCGACGGTGTGGACGCCTCCAGGGTCGCGCTGGAGCTGGTCCGTTCGGTGCCGTCGTCGCGGGTGACGCACCTGACCTACGCCGTGCACCCGCGATAGCCGCGATAGCCGCGCCGCCACTCCACCCCGGCGACCCGAGCACCCACGGCGCGCGCACGTGCGTCAGCGGGTGAGCATCGGGAAGCCGGGGTCATAACGCCCCCTACGTACCGGCTTGGACGACCGAGCACCCCGAAGTGGCAGAAACCATCCGACCGTTGCCCTGGAACGGCGACGGAGTACTCAGCGGCGGCGTGACATCACTCCTCACCTCGTTCCGGCGGTTGGGCCGACGGGCAGAGCGTGCCCGCCCGGCCCCCTGCGGCATCGCTCCGGGGGCCGGGGAGTGTCGTCTGGTTCGGCGGGCCGGGCTGGGGGAAACTGGCTGCCGGGGGACAACCGCCCGGCGAAAGAGACCGCAGGATGACCATGGACGCTCAATCACCGCCCGTTCGGGTTCTGGTATTCGGAGCCGCGTTGCGCACCGGGTCCACCAATGCGCGGCTCGCCTCGCTGGCGTCGAACCTGATCGCCGAGACCGGTGCCGAGGTCGACCTCGCCAGGATGCGGGACTTCGACATGCCGCTGTACGACGGGGATGTGGAGGATTCCGAAGGGCTGCCCGCCGGCGCCCTGGCCCTGTGCGAAAAGATCAACCGCTGCGATGCGTTCGTGATCTCGTCGCCCGAGTACAACGCCTCCGTCCCGGGACTGCTCAAGAACGCCATCGACTGGGTCTCCCGAGTACGGCCGCAGCCGTTCAAGACCAAGCACGCGCTGCTGGTCTCGTCCTCCCCGTCGATGATCGGCGGCAACCGCGGCCTGTGGGCGCTGCGGGTCCCGCTCGAACACCTGGGCACACGGGTCTACCCCGACATGTTCAGCCTGCCCCGTGCGTACGATGCCTTCACCGAGGACGGCCGACTCGCCCACCCCGGCTCTCAGGAGCGGCTCGCCGACACCGTCTGCGGGTTCATGCGACTGGTGCGCGCCGACGTGGAGTTCGTGTGTCTGCGGCGCCGCTGGTACGAGTTCCCCGGCGATCGCACCGACGCGCCGGTCACCCACCGGAGCGAGGACTGACCCTCTTTCGCCGCCCTGCCGGCAGGGCGGGCGGACCGCCTGCCGGCGAGCCGGCGGCGGTGCGGACGCGCCGTGCGGCCCGCACCTTCCCTGCCGCGCGTCCGCTCGATGGCGGGCTCGGGTGTCGCGATGCCGGCCTTCGCCGACGACGCCGGTGCCCGGACACGCCGCGAGTCCCATGTGGTCTCGGAGGCCGTGGTGACGGGTGAGAATGAGGCCATGGCGATATGCAAGAAGTGCGGTGCGCGAAAGCGTCGTTGGCCTCGTTCCTGCTCCCGGTGCCGCGGTTCTCGGCTGGAGCGGGCGGACTCGGCCTCGGATGCCGTGGAGCTCGCCGCGGAGGTAGGACTGCTCGGGTGGATCGCGCGAGGGATCGCCGGCGTGATACGGCTGGTACTGCGGGCACTTGGCTGATCGGCGGGCCCGGGGCCCCGTCATGCGGTCGATTCCGGGCCGTTCAGCACGCTGAGAACGTTCTTCAGCAGGGCACGCTTGTGCGACGACAAGGCATGGAAGGTCTCCGTGTTACGCGCTATCACCTGACGCTGCATGGCCGCCTCGGCCGCGTGCCACTCGCTCAGCAGGCCCGAGGACTGTTTGCACCGCACGTCAGTCCGCGCCGTCTTCTTCTCTCGCTCGGTGATCGTGGAGCTGTCGAGGTTCCATCGTGGATCACCGATCGCGGCCGAGGGATGCGCGTAGGGATGGCCGGCCTGGTTCATGCACGATTCCCAGCGCTTTCGCGCTTGGGTGACGGCTGGGACGTTCTCCGTCTTCTCCAGCGTTTCGGCGCTCTGGTCGGCGAACCAGGAGAGGTCCGCCTTGGGGACGTCACGGGCGAGCAGGGAATCGGCGTGACGGTAGCAGCCGGGGCTCAGATCCGTCCCGTAAAGCGCCGCCTCCTCCTGCGCGCTCAGGGCTTCGCCCCACCCCGTAGAGGCGCTGTCGCCCTGGCCACCTTCCCACCTTTCCGGCAGGTGATAGCCGGAGCGGGCCACCGCACGGTCGTCCGCGACCCCGTAGCGGCGGCTGTTGTCGTAGGAGTCCGGCGGCTCGGGGCCGGTGTCCGGGAAATCGAGACTGACGTCGCGGCCTTCGAGGCAGCGCTCGGTCAGCACCCGACGAGCCCGGTCGTGCAGCCATGTCTCGCGTGCGGTCCACTTGTACGTATCAAAGGGCAGCACCAGCTCCGAGGCGTAGGGGGTGCCCTCCGGAAGGGGCGGAGCGGCGGCGCTGTGCTCTGACCGCTGGTCGGGGTCGGAGCATGCGCCGAGTGCGGTGAGGAGAGCCACGACAAGAGGGACAAGTACAGTGATGTGTCTACGATCCACAACGCGTTCCTTCACTTCTCCCGATGAGCCCGGGGAACCGCTCATGGAACGGACCCCGGGCTCACTGAAGCGGCGAACTGTCAGCGACAGAGGGCGAATTCCGCGGATGAGGCGCTGTTGTCCCCGATGTTGTTGTTGGCGAGGTATCCGTCATCGGCGCCGTCGGGAAAGCCCGATCGGTTCCCCGTGTAGTTGGGGTTCTGGTACAGGCACACCGACACTCCGGTCCGGTTCTTCACCGAACTGGTCTCGTCGTTCATGTCGTCATCGGTGAGCCACCCGTTGCCGTCCCGCCAGTGGTTCCCCCGGAAGTCGTTGTCCCTGTGCGTGATGTCACGCCAGTGGTTGGTGTTCCCCAGGTTGAAGTCATTGTTCTCGAAGAGGCAGAAGTTGGGTGCCGCGCAGCTTCCCGCGAGGATCCGCGGGGCATCCGCCTGCGCGGTCGAGGTGAGGCTCAGAGGCAGCAGCAGCGCCACCGCGGCGGGTACGAGAAGTCGGGCTCTGACACGCATGGAATCTGTCCCTTTCGGGTCGGTTGAGCTTGTGATCACGAGGAAGCGGCACTTTCTCCCCGGGTTTTGCCGACGTCTCGGCGGAACTGACCGACAGGCCGGCCTGCCAGGCGGCACCCCCGCTCCCACTCCACCCGCCTGGCGACCCGGTGACCTCTCCATGTTCTCCCGGCGGGCCGTCCCGTCCGTGTGCCCCGCCGTGCCTGGGGTCTGGCGTACCCAGGGACCACGGACTCCAGGAAGGACAATGAACTCATGAGGAAACAAGGAGAGTTAGGGAACTTCCTGCGCTCGCGCCGAGCGAGAATCCGGCCCGAGGACGTCGGTTACGCCTCCGGATCGGGACAGCGCCGGGTGCCCGGTCTGCGACGGGAGGAGCTGGCGCATCTGGCGGGTGTGAGCGTCGACTACTACATGCGACTGGAGCAGGGCCGTAACCACAGCGTCTCCGACGCGGTGCTCGGCGCCGTGGCGGACGCGCTCCGACTGAACGAGGACGAACGGGACCATCTCTTCCGGCTCGCCCGCCCCCACGACGTGGCCAGGAAAACCGTCGACGGCGACGGAACGCGCCCGGCGATACAGCAACTGCTGGACTGGATCAGCGCCCCGGCGCTCGTCATGGGACGCCGGATGGATGTCCTGGCCTGGAACCGGCCGGTGTGCGGCCTCATCACCGACTTCGGCCGACTGCCCGCGCGTGAACGCAATCTGCCGCGGCTTCATCTGCTCGACACGACGATCGGCGGCCGCTATCCCGATCGCGACATGGTCGCCCGCGAGGTCGTGGGGCAGCTGCGGATCGCGGCCGGAGTCGTCCCCGACGATCCCGAACTGTGGGAGCTGGTCGATGAACTGAAGGCGGGCAGTGTGGAGTTCCGGCACCACTGGACTCAGCACACCGTGCGAACCAAGGCATACGGACTCAAGCGCATCGACCATCCGGAACTCGGCTCGCTCACCCTCTCGTACGAGATCACCCGCTTCCCCCAGGACACGGAGCTGAGTCTGCTCGTCTATACGGCGGCACCGGGGACGCCGGAGGACAAGGCGCTGCGGAGTCTCGCGGCCTAACCCCTGTCGTGTGTCACCGTTCGGCGGACGGGGCGCGCCGCCGGAGTCAGCCCGACTTCGGCGGCTTCTGCGTGTCGAAGGCGAAGAGGGTGTTCTTGGCCGCGGCTACGATCAACGCACGCCCTACGACGGTCACGCGCGGGCTGGCGCCCTGCTCGCCCGTCAAGCCCTCGGCCTGCGGATCCGTTGTCCACAGGGGTCTGCCGTCGGATGGCGACAGCGCGACCACCCGGCCGGTGGCCGAGCTGAAGTACAGTGCGTCGGCTCCCGCCGTGGGGCCCGACGCGCCCTCCACGCCCGTCTGCCGCGACCACTTCTTCCGGCCGGTCGCGGGGTCGAGCGCCGTGACGAGACCGGCCTGTCCGCTCACGTAGACCGTGCCGTCCGCCATGCCGGGCGTCCCCGCGTATGTCCTGGCCAGCCGGGAGTAGGTGACCTTCCGCGAGGTCGGGTCGACCCGCGCCACCCCGTCGTACCCGGCCAGCGCCGTTCCCTCCATGTGTCCCAGAAGGAGTACGAGCTCGCCGTCGGCGACGCCCATCGGCACGGCGGGGCCGTTGACCGCGATGGGCCCGCCCAGTTTCCCCGAGGCGCGGTCGACCGGGTGCAGAGTGGGGTGGCGCACCTCTGAGGCGTCCACCTCCGTATTCGTCGCGCACATGGCGAAGAGCCGCGGGCCCACCGGGACGGGAGCGCACTGCGTGCCCGTGGGGAACGGGGTCGTCCAGGTGACCTGACCGCTGTGCGCGTCCCGGGCCTCGAAGCGGGAGTTGGAAGCGTCGACCGTCACGACGGCGGAGCCGACCACAAGGGCGTCCTGAGTCCGGCCCGTGACGGCCGTGGACTGGGCGCCGGACGGCACGGACCACAACTCCCGGCCATTGTCCACGTCGATGGCCACCACCTCGCTGGGAGGGTCCTGTGGGGCGTCCTCGGCGGCGAAGCGGTATCCGAGCACCGTGTCGTCGGTGGCGCCCACCAGGTGCATGCCCTGGACGGGGACGCCCGGGCTCTTCGCCGTCCACACGCGCGAGCCGTCCAGGGCCCTGATACGGGTCGCGACAACACCGCCGCCCCCGCAGAACAGCGCGTCGCCGCGCGTGACGCAACGCAGCTCGTCGGGAATGTCCTCGCGACCGCCCGGCACGGTCTCGCGCCACGGGGCGAAGCCGTCCGGAAGTGGCGCACCCGGCGCCGCAACGCTGTTGCCCTTGTCGTCTCCGCTGTTTCCCCAGACGTCGCCCGCCCGCAGGGCGGCGACTCCGCCGCCGATCGCCGCCACCGCGACCGCGGCGGCGAGCACAGGCCGCCATCGGCTGCGCGGACGGCGGTTGACGGGGGTGCCGGTGCTCTCCGTACCGGGACCGGCCGGGGCGGCGGCCGGGGCAGTCGGCGCCGGGGTGGCCGGCGCCATGAAGTTGTGCTCGGTGATCATGTCGCGGGTGCGGCCCGCGCCAATCGAGTCCGTGTCGGTCCCGCCGAGGTCGGCCGACAGGTCCCGCAGCAGCACCAGGAGTTCGTCCGCCGAGGGGCGCCCCTCGGGATCCTTGTCCAGGCACGGCTCGACGACCGCGCGCAAGGCCGCCGGCACGGAATCCAGCGACGGCTCCTCGTGCACCACCTGATACGCCGTCAGATACGGGCTGTCCGCGTCGAAGGGCCCGTGGCCCGTCGCCGCGTACACCAGCAGCGTCCCCAGGGAGAAGACATCGGACCGCGGCCCCACACCACGCGGCGCCTGCAACTGTTCGGGCGACATGAAAGGCGGCGTGCCGATGACCCGGCCTGTCATCGTCAGCGTCTGCTGGTCCACGGCGCGCGAAATACCGAAGTCGATGACGCGCGGGCCTTCGGGCGAGAGCACGACGTTCGAGGGCTTCAGGTCACGGTGGACCACCCCGACCCGGTGGATGTCGCGCAGCGCCTCCGCCAGCCCGATGGCGAGCCTTCTCAGCTCCGGCCCGTTCAGCGGGCCCTGCGCGGCGATGCGCTGGGCGAGCGTGTGCCCCTCGATGTAGGTCGTCGCCATCCACGGCTGCTCGGCCTCGGGGGCGGCGTCGACCACGGCGGCGGTGAACGCGCCGCTCACCCGCCTCGCCGCCGCCACCTCCTGCCGGAAACGGATGCGGAACTCGTCGTCCCCCGCGAACTGCTGGTGGATCAGTTTGATCGCGACAGGTCGCCCCGAACTCGTACGGGCCAGAAAGACCGTGCCCATGCCACCCGAGCCGAGCCGCGCCTCAAGCGGATAACCGCCGATCTCGACTGGATCGCCTACGCGCAGCGACACCCTTCACCACCTCCCGTCCCCCGTGCACCACGGGCCCGTGTACCTGTCCTGCAACAAACTAGCCGAAGGCCGGTAGGGGAGATGGACCCGGGCATCGCGGAGGCGGTGGGGCGGCGGACCGCCGCGACGGGGGAGCTCGGCCGCCGAGCGTTCCCCGAACCGGCGGGCCACGTCACCGCCCTCGCCCGGCTCTACGAAGATGGCGTCGGCGTTCGGTTCGACGGCCGGGCAGGGGTCGAGACCGCGCGGGCAGTGTCCTCAAAGTCCCGTCTGGTCGGCGCTGTGTGGTGCGCGCGCACCCTGAGGCACTCCACGAGGGGCGGGTTCCGCGGTAGCGCGCCGCGCCACGAACACGAACTCCCGGCCCGGCCGGTCGGGTGCCTCGCGTACGTCCTCGACGATGAAGCCGTGCTCGTGCAAGTCCCGCTCGATCTCCGTACGTTCGCGGAAACGAAGTGTCGATTCCGAGGTCAGTACGTCCCCGTCCGCGGCGAACACGTGCGTACCCCGGAAGCTCACCAGCGGCAGGCTCACGTCCGTCAGCTCGGCCCAGGTCTCGACGTGGCCGACGCCCGGGATGTCCGTCACGCGGTACGTGGTCTCGCGCGTCCACTCCGCCCACTCCTCCCACACGCGCCGCGCCGGATCGCGCGTCTCGAAGACAAGCCGTCCGCCGGGCCGCAGCGCCTCGTACGCGCCGCGCAGTGTCGTACGCCACGCCTGCGGATCGGCGATCGCCTGGGCGACGTTCCCGGTCATCGTCGCCAGGTCGATCCGCAGGGGCGGCAGGTCCCCCGCGTCGCCGACGATCCAGCGCACCCGCTCCGCGCCCGGTTTGCCGCGCGCGACATCGACGGACGCCCGCGCGGGATCGATCCCGATGACCGTCATCCCGCGCTCGGCGAGCAGCAGCGCGAACACGCCCGTACCGCACCCGATGTCCAGCACGGACCGCGCGCCGAACTCCTCCGCCATCGCGAGATACGCGTCGAGATCGCCGCGATCCGGATCGAGCGGGTCGTAGATGGCGGCGAGGCGCGGATGCCCGAACATTGCGTCAACCATGGAGGCGAATGTATGCGGCCCCGCGCCCGCATGGCCACCGTGTTCTCGGGGTACGGCGCCAGGCGGGCGCGGCGAAGGAAGTGCGCCGCTCATCCGGGCGCCCCGCATCGTTCCCGCGAACGGACTCCCGGGACGGCGCGCTCCCGGCAAGGAACACACCGCCGGTCAGCCGGCCGGCCGCGATTCGAGCATTCCCCTCGCCTCGGCGACCACCGCCGGGTCGGTGACGAAGTGCGTGTCCTGCTCGGCGGAGGCGCTGGAGGCGCCGAGCGGGATCCATGCACCCCCGCCGCGGGGTTCGGCGCGGCGCTTCGCGGAGAGGTGGACGGCGGCGACACCGGCGGCGGTCAGGGCAGGGATGTCGGCGGGGCGCACCCCGCCGCCCGCCATCACCTGCACACCGGGCGCGGCCTCGACCATGGCGGCGAGGGCGGCGAGTCCCTCTCCGGCGGCCGGGGCGCCGCCCGAGGTGAGCACCCGGGTGAGCCCCAGGGCGGGCAGCAGCGCGGCGGTGGCGACCGGGTCCGCGGACAGGTCGATCGCGCGGTGCAGCGTCACTTCGACGGGGCGGTCCATGTCATGAGCCGCCGCGGTGAGGCGGGTGACGGCGTCGATGTCGAGGCCGCCGTCGGCGGTGAGCGCGCCGATGACCACGCCGGAGGCGCCGGAGGCGATCACGGACCGCACCTCGGCGACCATCAGGGCGATCTCCTCGGCGTCGTGGACGAAGTCGCCCGGTCGGCAGCGGACCAGGGCCTGCACCGGCAGGCCTACGGCGGCGACCGCCTCGACGAGGGCGGCCGACGGGGTCAGACCGCCCAGTTCAAGGCCGGTGCAGAGTTCGACGCGATCGGCTCTGTGGTCGAAGGCGACACGGGCACCGGCCGGTGAGGTGACGGCGATCTCCAGTGCGGGCCGCCGGACCGGTCCGGCGGGGCCGGGCCGCCCGAGTCCGGCACCCTCGTCGGCCGCGACCGGTGCCGGGGGGCGGCCCGCGCCGCCGGCCCGGGGCGGGCCGGGGGGCCGGGTGATGTGGTCGGTCATTCGTCGTCCCCGGTGAGCGGCTGGTCGGAGGCCGGGATGATACGGGCCGTCAGGTCCGGGTCCGCCATGTCGCGGTCGAAGGGGAACATCGGGCGGCGGATGCGACGGTGGCCGAGGCGTACCAGGTCCTGGTCGACACCGCCGGGAGTGAGGGCCATCTTCCAGCCGACCGACATGTCGAACAGCTCGGGCTCCAGGTAGCCGATCTTGACGATCACGATGTCGGCGGAGCGCGGGTCGAGGTCGAGGTCGGTGAAGTCGTGCTCGTGGTGGTAGGGCTTGCGCAGCCTGGTGAGGATCGCGTACACGCTGCCGACCCGGATGACGACCTCGGTCTCGGCGTCGCGGTCGCCGTGCCGGATCGCGTGGACCACACCGGTGAGGGTGACGGGGCCGGCGTGCCGGTCGTCGACCTCGGCGCCGGCGGTGACGGTGACGGTGGCGCCGACCCCGGCGGCGACGGCGGTCTCGATCGCGGCGGGGCCGGGTACGGAGGCGTAGATGACGGTCGGCCCGTCCTCCTGCTGGAACTCGGGGCGCTCCAGCAGCCGGGTCAGGCCCCAGGTGACGTCACCGGCGCCGCCCGCGGTGGGGTTGTCGCCGGTGTCGCTGAGGAAGTACGGCCGCTGGTCGGAGGCGAGGGCTTCGTCAAGGAGTTCGTCGTAGGCGCCGGTCAGGGCGACGAAGTCGAAGTCGTGGCGGGCGTTCCAGAAGCCCCGGGCGAGTCGCTCTGCCCCGGCCGAGACCGCCGCCGCGTCGTCGCCGGTGACGACCACGACGGCGCGGTTGCGGGGTTCGTCGGCCCAGGCGTAGCCAACCCAGATGGCCGCGTCCGTCACACCGTCGGTGGCCTCGATCTCGTCGACCGCCGCGTACACGCTCTTCGCGGGTTCGATCCGGGTGGAGGTCTGCTCGCCGGCCAGCAGCACCGGGACCGGCACCCACGCCTTGACCGGGCGGGGGGCGCCGGACGCCAGCAGGTCGACCAGGTTGCGGACGGCACGCTCCTTGGTCTCCATGTGGTCCTCGTGCGGGGCCATCCGGTAGCAGGTGATCAGGTCGCTGCGGTGGGCGAGTTCGCGGGAGACGTTGCCGTGGAGGTCCATCGAGGTGGAGACGATCACGTCGGGGCCGACGGTGGCGCGGATCCGCTCCAGCAGCACGGCCTCGGCGTCGTCGATCCCCTCCACGGTCATGGCGCCGTGGATGTCGTACCAGAGGCCGTCCAACTGGGGCAGCGCGGCGAGGCGTTCGATGAGCTCGTCGGTGAGGCCGGTCCAGGCGGCGGCGGTGACGGTACCGCCGGGCAGCGACTTGCCGACCAGGGCGCCGTGCCACTCGGCGGCCTCACGCAGTTCCTCGCCGGGGGCGAGGAAGGGGTACCGGTCGAAGATCCCGGCGCCGCGCGAGGGGTGGAAGGCGGGGGCTTCGGTGCGAGCCGGGGAGAAGGTGGAGGACTCGATGCCGAGCCCGGCGACGGCGATGACCGGGCGGGCGGCGGGGGTGCGGGTGGGTGACATGGCTCCTCGGACGGGGTGTGGTGCGTGAGGCTCGTTCCGCGGCCCGGCACGGAGGGCGTGCCGCGGACTTCGATACCCGGACGGTTGCTTCGACGTGCGCGCGGACTAATTTCCTTGACCGCGCGGCTTTTTGCAGCGGCGTCAGATCCTTTCGCGGTTCGTGACGGTGTGCCGCCGGTCGGCGCCGGGGGTGGCGCGGCCGATGTCGCCGAGGGCGCGGGTCAGGGCGAGCCGCAGGGCGAAGAGTCCGGCGCCGACCAGGCCGGCGTCGGCGCCGAGACTGGCCCGCTCGATGGTGAGGTGTTCGGTCACCAACGGGTGGCAGCTCTCGTAGAGCTTGCTGCGTACCGCGGCGACGAACGGTTCGAGGGTGGACAGGATGCCGCCGAGGTAGACGGCGTCCGGATTGAAGAAGTTGACGTTCGCGGCGAGCACTTGGCCGAGATGGTCGCCGGCCCTGCGGACGGCGCGGGTGGCTTCCGGGTCGGCGTCGGTGGCGAGCCGTACCACGTCCTCGGGGCTGGCGACGTCGAGACCGCGTTCGCGCAGGATACGGACGAGCGCGGCGCCGGACGCCACCGTCTCCAGACAACCGGTGTTGCCACAGGAGCAGGGAATGTCGGCGCCGCCGTCGATGCGGATGTGGGTGATGTCGCCGGCGGCTCCGGTGGCGCCCCGGTAGAGGCGACCGTCGGCGATGACGCCGGCGCCGATCGCCGAGCCGATCTTCACCATGATCGACTGCTGGTGTTCGGAGTGCCTGGCGCTCTGCTCGCCGACCGCCATGCAGTTGGCGTCGTTGTCGACGGCGACCGGGATCCCGAAACGTTCCTCCAGCCAAGGGCCGACCGGGAAGCGGTTCCAGCCGAGCATCCGGGACGGCAGGACGACGGCGCCTGAGGCGACGTCCACCGGCCCGGGCAGGGAGAGCCCGACGCCCCGCAGCCGGTCACGTCCACGCTGTTCGGCGAGGGACTCAAGGTGCTCGACGAGCCTCGGCAGGGCGGCCTCGGGCCCGTCGGAGACCTCGAACGGGACGTTGGTGACGTCACGGACACCGCCGCCCGGGAGCACCACACCGATCCGGGCATGGCGGCCGCCGACGTCGGCGGCGACGGCGTACTCGTCGTTGCTGCCCGCCCTGAGGACCCTGCGGGGGCGTCCGCCGGTGGAGGAGTGGGTGCCCTCTTCGGCGATGAGCCCGCGCTCGACCAACTGAGCCACGGTGAGGGAGATGGTGGAGGCGGCCGTGCCGAGGAGTTCCGCGAGTTCGGCGCGGGACGACGCCTCGCCCGAGGCGACGAGTTCGAGGACCCGCGTGGCGAGGGTGGTCGAGCCCTTCTGGGACACGCTCTTGGGGGTCTTGCGGTCCCGAGCACTTATTTCAGTCATGTACGAAGTAACTTCCGCAACGGTGGGTGTGACGGAGACAGTACGCCCGTCCAGGCGGGCGGGGAACAGCCTCACGATGAAAGTGGAGAGCGTCGACGCGAGTTAAATCGCCTTAAATCGCACCATAAACACCTCCTGATACGGCTGGAGCGGATGAGCGTGACGCTTTCGAGATCGTGGAAACTTACTTTTTACTAACTCTTGTTTGTTTGTTCGGCTCGTGCGCCGTTGACTGTCGCCGTACGCAGCGCCGACCCCGCGGCGCCGACCCGGTCTCCCGGGACGTATGCGGGTCCTTTCACTCTGAGGAGAGTCATGTTCCTTGCTTACACGGCCGCCGTCCGCCGCTGGGCCCTCGTCGCGGGTGCCACCGTCACCACCGGCGCGCTGCTCACCGGCTGTTCAGGCGGATCGTCGTCCTCCGGCTCGGCATCGTCGGACACCATTAACTACGCCCTCCCGGCGAACTTCACGCCGAACTGGATCCTCCCGGTCGGCACCGCCTCGCACCTGAACACCAACAACTCCTCCATATCCCAGGCCGTCTGGGAGCCGCTGATCGCGTACGACGGCTCCACGGGCAAGGTCGGATGGAACAAGGACAACTCGCTGGCCACCGACGCGAAGTTCGCCGCGGACAGCAAGAGCGTGACGATCACCCTCGGCGATCGTCACTGGAGCGACGGCAAGCCGATCACCTCACGCGACGTGGAGTTCTGGTTCTACCTGGTCAAGACCAACAAGGAGGACTGGGCAAGCTATAGCCCGGGCAAGGCGCCGGACAACTGGACCTCCTTCAAGACGATCGACGACACGCACTTCACGATCACCTTCGACAAGGCGTACAACCAGGAGTGGATGCTCGCCAACGAGCTGAGCATGATCCGCCCGATGCCGCAGCACGTCTGGGACAAGACCAGCGACTCCGGCGCCGTCTCCGACCTGGACCGCACCGCCGCCGGCGCCAAGAAGGTCTGGACGTATCTCAACAACGCCGCCAAGAAGATCTCCGGCTACGCGTCCGACCCGTTGTGGAAGACGGTCAGCGGCCCGTACACCATCACGTCGTTCTCCACCGCGGGCAAGGTCGAGCTGACCGCCAACGCGAAGTACGACGGCGGGGGCAAGGCCAACATCAAGAACGTCAATCTGCTGCCGTTCACCACGGCCGACGCCGAGGCGAACGCCCTGCGCGCCGGGACCGTCGACTACGGCTACATCAACGCCACCGACCTGAGCCAGGAGTCGTCGTTCAAGGCCAAGGGCTACTCGGTGAAGCCGTGGACCGGCTGGGCGATCACCTACATGCCGTACAACTTCAACAACCCCGTCATGGGCCCGGTGTTCAAGCAGCTGTACGCCCGCCAGGCGATCCAGATGTCGGTGGACCAGGCCACCCTCTCCAAGGTGGTCTTCAACGGCACCGCCGTCCCCACCTACGGCCCGGTCCCGCAGGGCCAGGACTCGTCCTTCGTCTCCCCGGAGCAGAAGACCAACCCGTACCCGTTCGACACGGCCAAGGCGAAGAAGCTCCTCACCGACCACGGCTGGACCGAACAGGCCGGCACCATGGTGTGCGCCGTCCCCGGCACCGGCGACAACCAGTGCGGCGCGGGCGTCGACAAGGGCGCCAAGTTCGAGATGCAGGTGCTGTCCCAGTCCGGCTCGACCGTGACGGACAACATGATGAGCGCGTTGCAGTCGTCGTTCGCGAAGACCGGCATCAAGTTCAGCATCAAGACCGCCCCGGTCAACTCCGTCCTGTCGCAGTCCGGCCAGTGCACCGCCGACGAGTCGAGCTGCACGTGGCAGCTGTCGTTCTTCGGCACCGCGGGCAGCTGGTACTTCCCCGCCTACCCCAGCGGTGACTCGCTCTTCGCCACCGGAGGCGGTTCCAACTTCGGCAGCTACTCCAACGCCGAGGTCGACAAGCTGATCACCGAAACCACCACGTCCTCCTCGAACGAGGCGGTGCGGAAGTACAGCGCCGCGCTCGCCAAGGACCTCCCCGTGATCTGGCTGCCGGAGCCCGATTACCAGATCTCCGTGGTCAAGGACGGCCTCGGCGGCTTCGCCCAGGACTCCCTCGCCAACTTCCACCCCGCCATGTGGAAGTGGACCAAGTAAGCCCGGTCGGTGCCCGCGCGGGCCTGCGGAGTCGTCCGGCCACCCGGCCGGCCGCCCCGGGGCCCGCGCGCACCCCTGGCGCCCACGCCGCACCGGCACCCGCCGCACTGGCCCCCGCCGCACTGGCCCCCGCCACGCCGGCCCCCGCCACGCCGACACCCACGTCGCAGTGACGCCCGCGCGCACCACGAAGACGGAGCGACCGGAACACACATGAGCACTCCCTCGTATCTGATCAGACGCGTCCTCCAGGCCGTCGCGGTGATCGTCATCGTGACGATCGTCGTCTTCGGCCTGCTGCACGCCCTGCCCGGAGGCCCCGCGCGCGGGATCCTCGGACCGCAGGCCACCGCACAGCAGATCGCCCACTTCAACCACGAACAGGGCCTCGACAAGCCCCTGCCCGTGCAGTACTTCTACTACCTCGGCCAATTGCTGCACGGGGACCTCGGGACCTCGTACACCCTCAACGAGCCGGTCTCCCAGCTCATCACCGAGCGGCTGCCGAAGACTTTGGTCCTCACCATGCTGTCGGCCCTCGTCGGCCTCGTCCTCGCCATCCCGATGGGCATGTGGCAGGCGGTTCGCCGCAACAAGCCGGTGGACTACGTCATCACCACGCTGAGCTTCATCGCCTACTCCACACCCGTGTACTTCCTCGGGCTGATCCTGGTGCTGGTCTTCAGCCAAGGACTGGCGTGGTTCCCGTCGCAGGCTCCGCAGGGCGAGACGCTGGGCCAGGTGATCTCCGAACCGCAGGCGCTGGTACTGCCGGTGGTCGCGGGCGCGGCCTCCATGGTCGCGGTGTTCAGCCGTTACATGCGGGCGGCCACCCTGGAGAACCTCTCCGAGGACTACGTCCGCACGGCCAGAGCGGGCGGCTCCCGCTCCCGCGCCATCCTGTGGCGGCACGTGTTCCGCAACTCGCTGACGCCCGTGGTCGCCATGCTCGGCTACTACGTGCCGGTGCTCTTCGGCGGTGCCCTGGTCGTCGAGCAACTCTTCAACTACCCCGGCATGGGGCTGCTGTTCTGGACCGCGGCGCAGTCCTCCGACTACCCGGTCCTGCTGGGCTGCGTCCTGGTGATCGCCGTCGCCACCGTCGTCGGCACCCTGCTCGCCGACATCGTCCAGCGGATCATCGACCCCCGAGTGAAGGCAGGCCGGGCATGAGCGCCGTCATCCAGCCGGACATGGCCCCGGCGAAAGCCCGCCCGCCGCGTGCGGCCTCCGGCGCCCGGCTCGCCGTCCGCCGCTACCTGCGCAACAAGCTGGCCGTCGTCGGGCTCGCCGTCGTGGTCTTCTTCTTCCTGTTCTGCTTCGCCGGTCCGCTGGTGTACTCCACCGACCAGACCCACACCATGCTCCAGCAGGTCAACCTCGCCCCCAGCGGCGCGCACTGGCTCGGCACCGACGCCGTCGGCCACGACGTGCTGGGCCGGCTGATGTACGGCGGCAAAGTCTCCCTGACCGTCGGCCTCGCCGCGGGCGTACTCGCCACCGTCATCGGCACTCTGTGGGGCGCCGCCGCCGGTTACGCGGGCGGCTGGATCGACGCCCTGATGATGCGGATCGTCGACGCCGGCATCGCCATCCCCGCGCTGTTCATCCTGCTGGTGGTCTCCGCCATCACCACGCCGGGCCTGACCGGTCTCGTTGTCATCCTGGGCCTGGTGTCCTGGCTGGTGCCGTCCCGGCTGGTGCGCGCCGAGACGCTGACCCTGAAGAACCGGGACTACGTCCTGACCCTGCGCGCCACCGGCGGCACACACGCCCGGGCAATCCTGCGTCACATCCTGCCGAACTCGGTCTCCACCATCATCGTCGCCGCGACCTTCCAGGTCGCCGACGCCATCCTGCTGGTCGCCTACGTCTCCTATCTGGGCATGGGAGTGCGGCCGCCACAGACCGACTGGGGCGGCATGCTCTCCGCCGGTCTCACCGCCGCCTACTCCGGCTACTGGTGGCTCATCCTGCCGCCCGGCCTCGCCATCATCCTCGTGGTGTGGGCGTTCAACGCGATCGGGGACGGACTCCGTGACGCATTCGATGTGAGGGGACGCGGATGACCGCCACCACCAAGGACTCCGCCGCGCGCACCGCGGCATCCGGCCCGATCCTCGAACTCGACGACCTCGGCGTCGTCTTCACCACCGAGACCGGCGACGTACCCGCGGTCAAGGGCGTGTCCCTGCACGTCGAACCGGGCGAGACGCTGGCCCTGGTCGGCGAGTCCGGCTCCGGCAAGTCGACCATCGCGCTCGCCGCGATGGGCCTGCTCGCCGGGAACGCCCGCGCCACCGGCAGCGCCGTCATCGCCGGCACCCAGATCGTCGGCACCTCGGAGAACGGCCTCGCGACGCTGCGCGGCAAGACCGTCTCCATGGTGTTCCAGGAGCCGGCCACCGCACTCGACCCGCTCACCCGGATCGGTAAGCAGATCACCGAGGTGATCCGCAACCACCGCGAGGTGTCCGCCAAGGACGCCGCCGCCGAGGCTGTCGAACTGCTGCGCAGGGTCGGCATCCCGGAACCGGAGAAGCGCGCCCACACCTACCCGTTCCAGCTCTCCGGCGGACAGCGGCAACGGGTCGTGATCGCCATGGCCATCGCCAACGAGCCCGGCCTGCTCATCGCGGACGAGCCGACCACCGCCCTCGACGTGACCGTGCAGGCCGAGATCCTCGATCTGCTGCGCCGGCTCGCCGCCGAGACCGGCACCGGTGTGCTGCTCGTCACCCACAACATGGGTGTCGTCGCCGACTTCGCGGACCGGGTCGCCGTCATGTACCAGGGCGAGATCGTGGAGACCGGACCGGTCGAGGACGTCCTGCTGCGCCCCGCCCACGACTACACCCGGCGCCTGCTGGCCGCCGTGCCCCGGCTGTCCGTCGCCGAGGCCGCGGACGGCACCGGCCGTCCGGCCGCGTCCGGGCCGGCCCATACGAATCGTTCCACGGCCGGGCCGTCGGCCTCGCCCGCCGGGCCCGGCGGCCCCGAGGCCGAAGCGGTGGTCGAACTGCGCGACATCAATGTGGTGTTCGGCCGCGGCAGGTCGGCCGTACGCGCCCTCGACGGAGTGTCGTTCCGGGTCGGGCCCGCGGAGACCCTGGGCCTGGTCGGCGAGTCCGGCTCCGGCAAGTCGACCGCCGCCAGGGTCGCGCTCGGACTGATCCCGCCCACTTCCGGCACCGTCTCCCTGTTCGGCGCCGACCTCGGCCGCACCCGCGCCCGGGCCCGCCGCGCCCTGCGGGCCGGTATCGGTGTCGTCCTCCAGGACCCGGTGGCATCCCTCGACGCTCGGATGACCGTCGGCGAGTGTGTCGCCGAACCCCTCCGGGTGCACCGTCGCGACCTGTCCGCCAAAGACCGGCAGGCCAAGGTCGCCGCTGTCCTCGACCGGGTCCGGCTGCCACGCGAACTCGCCCGCCGCGCGCCCCGCGAGCTCTCCGGTGGACAGCGCCAGCGGGTCAGCCTGGCCCGAGCCCTGGTCCTGGAGCCCCGGCTGCTGGTCGCCGACGAACCCACCAGCGCGCTCGACGTGAGTGTGCAGGAAGCGGTCCTGGAGGTCATCACCGAACTCCAGGCCGATTTGGGCTTCGCCTGCCTGTTCGTCTCCCATGACCTCGCCGTCGTACAGCACTTCGCGCAGCGCGTCGTCGTGATGCGGGCCGGCCGTATCGAGGAGCAGGGCTCCACCGGGACGACCCTGCTCCATCCGGAGACCGACTACACCCGCCGTCTGCTGGCCGCGGTGCCGGTGCCCGACCCGGTGGTGCAGCGGGGCCGCAGGGCCGAACGCCTGACGATCCTCGCGATCGGCCGTACGGAGGCCCAGGCGTGAGCGGACCTCTTCACGCGCCCCGCACCCCGCGGGACCCGGCGATTCCCACCACCCTCCGGCCGCTGATCGTAGGCATCGACATCGGCGGCACCACCACCCAGGTGGTGGTCTGCTCGGACGATCTGACCGTCCTCGACGGCGCGGAGGCCGCCACCCCCGCGCTTGAGGGCGGCCGGGCCATGGTCGGCGCCGCGCTCGACGCGCTCGCCCCGTTGCTGGCCCGCACCCCGGGCCGCCTGGTGGGCGCCGGAATCGGCGCCGCCGGGGTGGTGGATTCCGTGAACGGTCGCATCCTGGTCGCGAGCGACTCCTTCCGCGGCTGGGCCGGCTTCGCTGTCACGGCCGCCGTCGAAGAGGCCCTGGGCGTCCCGGCCTTCCTGGACAACGACGTCAACGCCTTCCTCTACGGGGAGGTCTGCGCCGGAGCGGTGCGTGGCGAGGCCGACGTCCTCGGCATGACTCTGGGGACCGGCGTCGGCGGCGCTCTGTGGACCAACGGCGCCCTGTTCCCGGGTCCGCACGGTGCGGCCGGCGAGATCGGGCACATTCCCGGCTTCGGCGACCTGCCCTGCTCCTGCGGCGGCCGGGGCCACCTGGAGACGTTGGCCTCCGGCCGTTCCATCGGGGCTCGTTACGCCGACCGCACCGGCCGCCGCCTCACCGCCCGTGAAGTCGCCGAGGCCGCCACCCAGGCTGACGAGGACGCGCTCGCGGTCTACCGCGCGGCGGGAACGGGCATCGCCCACGCGATCGTCATCACGGCGGGCGTCGTCGACATCACCACGGTGGTCGTCGGCGGCGGCGTCAGCCGCGCCTGGCACCTGCTGGAGCCCGCGATCCTGTCGGCCCTCGCCGTCGAACCCCCGGTCAGCGGCCACCCCATCCGCCTGGTCCGGGCCGCCCTGGCCTCCGACGCCGTCGCGGTCGGCGCCGCCGCCCGCGCCCGACGCGAACTGGGCACGGAGATGAGGGCGACGGCGTAGGGACAGGACCACCGGCCCCCGAAGTCCGCGGGAGCGCTGTTGACTCGCAGCGGTGGGAGCGCTCGTCGACTCGCGGTTCATGGGAAGCCAGGCCAAGGAGTGCTCCGCGTGACAGAACTTCGACACCGACGATCAGCCGTCGCCGCGGGCAGCTGCCGAGCGGGGCGGGTAAGTCTCGGCCGCCAGTGTTGTGTGACGAGTTCCCTCGGACACTACGGCGACCTCGCCCGCCGGGACGGTGATCATGCCCGGTGAACGGGTGCCCGAGAGGACATCGATCCCGGTCGTGGCCACCTGCGCGGGGTGGTCGGTGTGGTTCACGGCGAAGAGCCAGGTCATGCCGTTGGGGTTGCTTCGGCGGGTGACCTCCACTCCACCGCCGGCCCCGTGGACCGGAGCGGCGCAGCCTGCCTGTGCGGCCCACCGGGGAAGGAGTTCCAGGAGGGAGGCGGAGTCAGGGCGGGTGGCCAGATAGCGGGTGTGGCCGCGACGCAGGACGGCCGGGCCTCCTCGCGCGGGTCCGTCGATGAATCGGCTCTCCACCTCGGTGCCCGGATCGGGCAGGACGCGCTCGGCCCACAGGTGGCCGGTCGCGCCGTCGTCCAGGCCGACCGACGCGCCGGCGGCGAGCGGAAGGTATTCGTCCACCCGCAGGCCGAGCAGGTCACGCAGCGCGCCGGGGTACGGGCCGGGGTGGACGCGGTCGTGCGGGTCGACCACTCCGCTGAACGGGCCGACGACCAGGTGGCCGCCGCGTGCCGCGTAGTCCTCCAGCGCCCTGGCCGTGTCGGTGGACAGGGCGTAGAGCGAAGGAACCAGCAGGAGGCGCTGTTCGCCGGGAGCGGGCACCACGTCGCAGGACAGACCGAGGCTCCACAGGGCGCGGTGCCAGTCACGAAGAACGCCGGAGCAGGTCATGTCGCCGCTGGGCCGGTGGGGCAGTTGCAGGGCCCACA
The DNA here is from genome assembly GCF_040303865.1 of Streptomyces sp. NPDC094034. Lineage (NCBI taxonomy): Bacteria > Bacillati > Actinomycetota > Actinomycetes > Kitasatosporales > Streptomycetaceae > Streptomyces > Streptomyces sp. NPDC094034. The sequence continues at coordinate 107,649 of NZ_JBEOUD010000027.1, forward strand.
TGGCTTCGTAGTCCAGCAGGAGGGCGATGTCGGCGGGCGGGCAGGTGCTGTCCGCGATGTCGGCGAGGCCGGCCACGGTGTTGCCGAGGGCCTTGGCCTCCCGCCAGATCCTGGTGTCCTCCCCGCCGTGGGGAACCATGGCCGAGTGCCATTTCTCCGGGCCGTAGGCGGACTGACGCCACTGGAAGAACAAGGCGCCGTCCGCGCCGCGGGCGAGGTGGGTCAGTGTGTTGCGGGTCATCTCCCCGGGGGTTTTGGCGACGTTGCGGGGTTGCCATTGCACCGCGGAGGTGGAGTGCTCCATGAGGATCCAGGGCTGTCCGTTCGCGAGGCCGCGGGTCAGGTCGGCGGCGAAGGCGAGGTCGGCGGCGCGGTCGGGGTCCTCGGCCATGAGGTAATGGTCGTTCGAGACGATGTCGACCTCACGCGCCCAGCGCCAGTAGTCGCTCCAGCGCAGCGCGCTCGCCATGAAGTTGGTGGTGACGGGGCGGCCGGGGGAGTGGGCGCGTACGATGTCCCGCTCGGCGCGGAAGCAGGCCAGATGCTCGGTGTCGCTGAAGCGGTAGAAGTCCAGCCACAGCCCCGGCGGGAGGCTGCTGGTGCTGGTGCGCGGCGGGATGACCTGCTCCCAGTCGCTGTAGCGCACTCCCCAAAGGGTTGTGCCCCAGCGGTCGTTGAGGGCGTCCAGATCGTCTCCGTAGGTGGTGCGCAGCCAGTCGCGGAACGCGTCGGCCGAGGTCGCGCACCAGCAGTGGGCGTTGCCGTTGGCGTACTCGTTGTTGATGTGCCACATGACCACGGCCGGGTGATCGCCGTAGCGTTCCGCGAGGCGGCGGGTGACCAGCGCGGCGCGTTCCCGGTAGACGGGTGACGATGCGCAGTACGCCTGACGGGAGCCGGGTGCGAGCCTACGCCCGTCGGCCGTGACCGGCAGCGATTCGGGGTGGGCGTGGGAGAACCACAGCGGGGGTGCCGCGGTTGGCGTGGCCAGGTCGACGGCGATGCCCGACGCGTGCAGGAGAGCGATGACCTCGTCGAGGCCGGAGAAGTCAAAGGCGTCCGGCCTGGGTTCGATCCAGGACCAGGAGAAGACACCGAGGGTCACCAGGTTGACGTCGGCCTCGCGCATCAGACGGACATCGTCTTTCCAGGTCGCTCTGTCCCACTGCTCGGGGTTGTAGTCGGCGCCGTAGGCGGGGCGTGGAACGCGGCCCCAGGTGAGGTGCGGGTGGTCGGATCGCGGCATGGCGAAGCTCCTGAGTCCTGAGCCGCGAACAACGCGGTCGAGAAGTGCGGCGTTGCTCGGGGCGGTTGTGGGCGCGGGAGAGCGGGGGAGAGGGCAGAGGCGGGGATCCGGTGGTGGCTGTCGGTGAACCAGGGGCGTGTCAGCCGAGGCACGGAGCTGTCGCGGGCCGGTGGCACGAGCGGAAAGACCACCGGACAGGACCTAGGTCCTGTCCGGTCGATCTTCGCGGGCCCGCGACGCCTGGCACCGCACCTCGCCGCGTTGTCGGATCACCCAAGTACGTCCAGTACATGGGCGATCCTCCGCCTTGCGATGCACGGCACCAGACGCCGCGGGCTTATCCGCGAAGATCGACCGGACAGGACCTAGGCGGCGGTGGACGCGTTGCCGGTTACCGCTCGACGCGGGGTCCGGGAGGCGGCGGTCGATGCCGCCCCCGACGACGAGCGCGCTCAACATAGGCGGGCCGCGTCGAGGTGTCAATGAGAGTGAGCGCACTGGAGGGGGCACCGTGCGACAGCCGTGTGTCCGCCTCCCGTCCGGGGCACCGCGCGACAGCCGTGCGTCCGCCTCCCGTCCGCGCTCCGCGGGCCGGAACCGGTCCGGATGATGCCACGTCATGCGCCCGGCGCGAATGGCCCGTTCTTCCCGCGGAGTCTTGCGGTCCTGCCTGGCGGAACACGTAAGTCGCGTCCCTCGGCCTTCCGTTGAGCTGACCTTCGAGGAGGGGTGGCCGAAAAAAACCTTCACGTCACACTCTTGACGCACCCTCGCAACGTCCGTACGTTCCGTGGTCATACGTAGAAGCGGAGGCCTGAGGGTCTCCCACGGTCGAGGTCATACGTATGCGCAGTTCTTCCGTGCCCAGCTCAGCCCTCACGAGGAGCCAGGAGTCAGCCATGCCCACGAGAAGAGTCTTTCTAGCGCGCACCGCCGCGGCGGCCCTCGCGATCCCCCTCGGAGCGAGCGCCTGCACGGCTGGTACCGGCGGAGCCGGAGCGGGAGGCACGGGCACACAGGCGCTCGTATTCGGCAAGACCGACGGTGGGACCACCTTCGTCCGCAACTACAACATGTTCGGCCCCGCCACCCAGAAGTCCCCCAACAACGAGTTGATCTACGAGCCGCTGGCGCGCATCGACTACAGCGACGGTGCGAAGGTCAAGCCGTGGCTGGCCAAGAGCCTGGAGTTCGACGAGGCCGGCACCACCCTCACCGTGAAGCTGCGTGACGATGTGACGTTCTCGGACGGCAAGCCCATGACCGCGGACGACGTGGTCTTCTCCCTGGGCGTTCCTCTCAAGGACCCCGCCTTCAACACCGGTGGCACCACCTACGACCGCGTCACCAAGAAGGACGCCACCACCGTCACCGTCCACTGGCAGCGGCCCGCCTTCAGCGAATTGAACCAACTCGCGTCCCCGCAACTGCCCGTCGTGCCTCAGCACATCTGGGAAGGCAAGGACCTCAAGAGCTGGGCCAACCCGGACCCGGTGGGTACCGGCCCGTTCGTCCTGGAGCGGTTCGCGCCCCAGCAGGTCACGCTCGGCGCCCGGAGCGACTACTGGGGCGGCCGCTTCGCGCTGAAGCAGCTCAAGATCATCCCGACCAGTGGCGACTCCGTACGGGCCCAACTGCTGCGCGGTGAGGTGGACTGGGCACTCGTGGCCTGGAACGGGGCCGAGCAGGAGTACGTCGGCAAGGACCCCGAGCACCACCTCTACCAGAAGTACGCCACAGGCGGCGCCTACTCACTCTTCTTCAACACCGGCCGGGCCCCCTTCGACAATGTCCATCTGCGGCGGGCGCTCGCGATGACGATTCCGCGCAAGGACATCGTCACCACGCTCCAGCGCCCCGGTACGGAGGCGGGCCCCACGGGGCTGGTCGACGAGGTATACGCCGACGACATCCTTCCCGAATACCGGCACAAGGTACAGGAGCTGGACGCCGGTGAAGCGCGGAAGGAACTGGCGCTCGGCGGCTTCGAGGTCAAGGGCGGCGAACTGGTCAAGGACGGCACGTCCTACACTCCGAGGCTGTCTTTCAACCAGGACTTCGGCTGGGACCCCTATGCCAACATCATGATCCGCAGCTGGAAGAAGCACCTCGGGATCGAGGTGAAGTCGGTCGGTGCTCCCAGCGCCAATCTCTACGAGCAGCAGCAGACCGGTGACTTCGACCTCTCCATCAACTTGACGGGCGGCGCCGGTGTCGCGGGCATCTACAGCGCGCTGAGCAGCCGGGCCTATCGCCCGCTGGGCGAGACGGCCGCCGCCAACATCGGCCGCTGGAAGGACGGGGCCACCGACGCCGCGATCGAGAAGCTGCTGGAAACGCAGGACCCCGCGGTGGCGCGGAGCGCCGGGCACGAGCTCCAGAAGATCGTCGCCGAGCAGGTGCCGTACAGCCCCATCTACAACAGTTACTGGTTCATAGCCATCAGCGCGGACCACTGGGCCGGCTGGCCCACGCCCGAGGACTTCGACTACGTGCCGTTCCCGGGCCTGGGCCCCGACACCACGCTCACGCTCCTGAACCTGAAGCAGGCCACCAAGTGACCGCGGTGACCACTTCCACGGAGCCTCCCGCGCCCGCCGCACCCGCCGCACCCGCCGCGCCCGCCGCGCGCCGGGCCAGGGCACCCCGGCGCTGGGGCTTCCTGATGCACCGGCTCGGCTTCTATCTGGCCGCCGTCTGGTCGGCCATCACCCTGAACTTCTTTCTGCCGCGGCTGATGCCGGGCGACCCCTCCGCCGCGATCGTCGAGAAGCTCCAGCGAGTCAGCGGCCAGCAACTGTCGCCCAGCGCCATGGAGTCGATCCAGAAGGTCTTCGGCGACCCGGGCGCCCATCTCGGCCGCCAGTACCTCGACTACCTGGGCCAGTTGGCGCGCTTCGACCTCGGTGTCTCGGTCAGCCACTTCCCCACGCCCGTCAGCGACCTGGTGTGGCAGGGCCTGCCCTGGACCCTGCTGCTGGTCGGCACGACCACCGTCATCGCGTTCGTCCTGGGCACCGGCATCGGCGCCGCGGCCGGCTGGAAGGCGGGTGGTCGCTTCGACAGTGTGATCAGCCCGCTCACCACATTCGTCTCGGCCATCCCCTACTTCTGGATGGCGCTGCTGGGGCTGTGGCTCTTCGCCTTCCTGCTGGGCTGGTTCCCGTTGTCCGGTGGATACGACGCCGACCTCCCGATCGGCTTCTCCCCGTCCTTCCTCCTCAGCGTGCTGCACTACGGCGCGCTTCCCGCCGCCACCATCATCTTCTCGGCCTTCGGCGGCTGGCTGCTCGGCATGCGCAACATGACGGTCACCACCGTGCGCGAGGACTACGTGCTGCTCGCCCAGGCCAAGGGCCTGTCCAACGGCAGGGTGATGCTCCGCTACGCGGCCCGCAACGCCGTCCTGCCGAACTTCACGGGCTTCGCCCTCGCCCTCGGCCACGTCGTCGGCGGCGCGCTGCTCACCGAAGTCGTCTTCAACTACCCGGGTATCGGCTATCTGCTCTACACCTCGCTCCAGCAGCGCGACTACCCGGTGATGCAAGGGGTGTTCTTCCTCATCATGCTGACCGTCCTGCTGGCCAACCTGCTGGCCGACTCGGTGTACGCCCTGCTCGACCCACGTATCAGAGAAGGAGGGTGACGGGCAGTGCGCACCGCGTTCCTCGCCAGTTGGAAGGTCCGTGTCGGTCTCGCCGTCCTGGCCCTCTTCTGCCTGCTGGCCGTGTTCGGCCCCTGGCTGGCACACAGCCTGCTCGGCCTCGACCCGCGCGCCAACGACACCAGCGTCATCGCGCAGCCGCCCGGCGGCGCACATCTGCTCGGCACCGACCAGTTCGGCCAGGACGTCCTCGCCCAGGTCATCGCCGGCGCCCGAGGATCGATGTACGTCGGACTGCTCGGCGCCCTGGTCGGCACGGCGATGGCCATCCTGATCGGCGTACCCGCCGGATACTACGGCGGCCGGGTCGACGCGGCCCTGAACTTCCTGACGAACCTGTTCCTCGTCCTGCCCGTGCTGCCGCTGATCCTGATCGTGGCCGGCTATCTGGAGGGCACGGGACTCACCACCATCGCCCTGATCATCGGCTTCTTCGGATGGTCAGGCGGGGCCCGCACCCTGCGCGCCCAGGCCCTCAGCATCGCCAACCGCGACTTCGTACGGGCCATGCGCATGCTCGGTGAACGGGGCCGCAGACTGGTCTTCGCCGAAGTGCTGCCCCATCTGACCGGGCTCATCGCGTCCATGTTCCTCCACGCGATGATCGGCGCGGTGCTGGCCGAGGCGGGGCTGGCGTTCCTCGGTATCTCCGACTCGTCGGCGATCAGCTGGGGAACGATGATCCAGTCGGCGCAGCAGCAGAGCGCCGTCCTGCGTGGCCTGTGGTGGTGGTTCGTCCCGCCCGGCCTGTGCATCGCCCTGATCGGTACGGCCGCCGCCCTGGTCAACTTCGGCGTCGACGAACTCGCCAACCCCAAGCTACGGGTCGCCCGTCCCGCGTCGGTGCGGCGCGCCAAGCGGCTCGCACGAGCGGGCGGTGCGGTGTGATGACCGTGTGTCCCGCGCCGCCGCGTTCCCTGACCGTTCCGCCCGGAGGTGGGCCCCGATGACCGTACAGGCCGAGCAGCACACGCCGTCCATGGCCCCCGCCGGGCATGCCGTCCTCGACGTACGCGAACTGACCGTCGAGTACGCCACCGGAGACATCCCCGTACGCGCCTGCTCCGACGTCTCCTTCACCCTGCGCCGAGGTGAGATCCTCGGCGTCGCGGGGGAGTCGGGATCGGGCAAGTCCACGCTGATCACCGCCCTGACCCGGCTTCAGCGCCCGCCCGCCGTCACCACCGCCGGGCAGATCCTCTTCCACGGCCGGGACGGCGGACCGCCCGTCGACCTCGTCACACTCGACACCGGGCAACTGCGCCGCTACCGGTGGACGGCGCTGTCCATCGTGCTCCAGTCCGCGATGGACGCGCTGAATCCGGTGATGCGGATCGGCGCCCAGTTCGCCGACGTCCTGCGGGCCCGCGACCGCTCGATGAGCAAACGGGCTGCCTGGGCGCGGGCCGCGGAGCTGCTCGCCCTGGTCGGCATCTCCGCGGACCGCTACCGCGACTACCCGCACCAGCTCTCCGGCGGCATGCGCCAGCGCGCCGCCATCGCCCTGGCCCTGGCCTGCCGCCCCGAACTGGTCGTGATGGACGAGCCGACGACGGCGGTCGACGTGGTGATGCAGCGGCAGATCCTCGCCCAAGTACTGCGTCTGCGAGAGGAGTTGGGATTCGCAGTAGTCTTCGTCACGCATGACCTGTCGCTGCTGCTCGAACTGGCGGACCGTATCGCCATCATGTATGCCGGCCGCATCGTCGAGGTGGGCGACGCGGCAACCCTCTACAGCGCCCCGAAACACCCCTACACCCAGGGCCTGCGGGACTCCTTCCCGCCGTTGCGCGCCCCGCTGCGCACCCTGCGCGGCATCCCCGGCATCCCGCCCGACCTGCGCCGCCCACCGGCCGGCTGCCCGTTCCACCCGCGCTGCGCGCGGCGCACGGACGGCTGCGACCAACGGCTGCCGGTCCTGTTGCCGGTGGGACCGCGGCCAGGGCACGAGGCGGCCTGCCTCCTCAACGAGACCGGGGCCCGGACCGGGACCGGGAGCGACAGCACCGAGACAGGAGGCGGAATCCGATGAGCGAATTCCCCCGCGAGAAAGCGCCGACGGCGCAGGAACCCGAGTACATCCTGGAAGCACGGGACGTCTCCAAGCACTTCACCGTCCGCGGTCCGCTCGGCCGTACCTCCGTCGTCCGCGCCGTCGAGGACGCGACCGTCCGCCTGAAGCCCGGACAGATCCTGGCACTGGTGGGGGAGAGCGGCAGCGGCAAGACCACACTGGCCCGGATGCTGGCCCGCTTCCACGAACCGACCCGGGGCGAGATCGTGCTGCGAGGCGAGCCCGCGGGCCGCGGCCGGCGGGCACGGCGCGCCTACCACTCCGAGGTGCAGCTGATCTTCCAGGACCCCTTCGGCTCGCTGAATCCGCTGCACCGTATCCGCTACAACCTCGACCGTGCGCTGCGACTGCACCAGCCGCACCTGAACGCCGCCCTGCGCGAGAGGAGGATCACGGAACTGCTGGAAGGGGTCAGCCTCACCCCGGCCGCCGAGTTCGCGGCGAAGTTCCCGCACGAACTCTCCGGCGGGCAGCGCCAGCGCGCCGTCATCGCCCGGGCGCTCGCCGTGGAGCCCAGGGTGCTGCTCGGGGACGAGCCGATCTCCATGCTGGATGTGTCGATCCGGCTTGAGATGCTCAACCTGCTCCAGCGGTTGCGCACCGAGGACGGCCTCGCGCTGCTGTACGTCACGCACGACATCGCCAGCGCCCGCTATCTGTGCGACGAGATCGCCGTGATGTACGCCGGGCAGATGGTGGAGTCGGGCCCCAAGGAAGAGGTGATCGCCTCTCCGCAGCACCCGTACACCAAACTGCTCATAGAGTCTTCCCCGGACCCCGAGCGCGGAGCGGGGGACCGCGAAGCCCTCTTCGCGGGGGCCGACGAGCTGGGTGAGCCGCCCAGCCTGATCGACCCGCCGGCCGGCTGCCGGTTCCACCCCCGCTGCCCGTTCGCGATGCCGGAGTGCCGCGCAGAGGCGCCGCCGCGCACCGAGTTGGGCAACGGGCACTGGGCGACGTGCTGGCTGCACGTCAAGGGCAGGGCCGGGGAACTGGCCGGGACGACACACGCCGCGGCGACCGCCGCCCGGCGCGAGACGCTGCAGGGGGCACCGTGACAGCACGACGGCGTGAGAAGGCGCCCAGCCAGGCGGACGTGGCACGGCTGGCCGGCGTGTCCCAGTCGGCGGTGTCCCGGGTGATCAGTGGCAACGCGGCGACCGCGCGGATCCCCGAGGAGACCCGGCAGCGTGTCTTCGAGGCGGTGCGTGAGCTTGGTTACGTCGCCAACCCCGCTGCCCGCGCGATGCGCAAACGGCGCAACAACCTCCTGGGCGTGCACACCTTCGAACGTGTCTTCCCGCGCGCACGCGAGGACTTCTACTTCGAATTCCTGCTCGGGGTGGAGGAGCGGGCCGAGGAGACCGGCTTCGACCTGGTCCTGTTCACCTCGACGGGGTCCGGCACCGACGGCGAGCGCAAGATCTACAACAACGGCACCAACCGGCTCAATCTGGCCGACGGGAGCATCCTGCTCGGCGTCGCCACCGACCGCGGGGAACTGGTCCGCCTCTGGTACGAGGGCTACCCCTTCGTCCACATCGGCCGCCGCGAGGTGCCCGGTGCGGAGATCCCGCAGATCATCCCCGACTACCGGTCGGCGAGCGCGCGGATCGTCCACCGGCTCGCGGGCCACGGCCACCGGCGACTCGGCTACGTACGCGACTGGCAGGAGATGGAGCCGTACGAGGACCGCCGCGTCGGGTACGCCGGGGCCGTCGAGCGGCTCGGACTGACCGACACCTCTCCGGGTTCCCGCGGCACCGTGGGCCTTGACGGAGCCTGGCTCGACGAGGTGGCGGGCGGCGCGGTGACCGCGATCGTGGTGGAGTCCGTGGGGCTCGCGAATTCCCTGCGCGAGCAACTGGCCGCCCGCGGGCGGAAGATCCCCGACGACGTGTCCGTCGCCGTGCTGGAGGCGGCGCCCGCGGACCTGTCAGGGCAGTGGGACTCCCTGGTGATTCCCCGCGTGGAGATCGGCCGTCTCGCCGTGGACCGGCTACAGGCCATGCTCGACGACCCCGGGCTGCGGACCGGCAGCCTGCTGGTGCCCTGCCCGCTGATACCCGGCACCACCATCACGGACGCGAACGAGTAGGCCAGAGCACCACGCGACACCAGCGGGCACCTGACACGGGCACCTGACACCACCAGGCACCTGACACCACCCGGCATCTGACACCCCCGCACCCCGGCGGCTCCGGACGCGACGGCGGGCGGGTGGCGTCGTCCGCCGGTCCCGGCTGCCACGAACCCGATGGCTGGCCACTCCGACCACTCCGACCGGCACAACCGGCAGAAGGAACCCCAGCCCCCATGAGAGAAATGCGAACCGAGGTCCTCGTCGTCGGCGGCGGCCTGGGCGGCGTGGCCGCGGCGCTCACCGCCGCCCGGCTCGGCCGGACCGTCGTGCTCACCGAGGCCACCGACTGGCTCGGCGGACAGCTCACCGCACAGGCCGTGCCGCCCGACGAGCATCCCTGGATCGAAGGCCCGGCCGCCCCGCCTGGCTACGCCGAACTGCGCTGCCGCGTGCGTGACTACTACCGTCGCAACTATCCCCTCCGACCGGATGCCGCACAGGACCCGCTGCTCGACCCCGGTCTCGGCGTCGTGAGCCGGATGTGCCACGAACCGCGGGTGGCCGTGGCCGCCATCGAGGAGATGCTCGCCCCATGGCGGTCCTCCGGCGCGATCACCGTCCTGACCGGGTACGAGCCGGTCGCCGCGCACACCGACGGCGACCGCGTCGAGGCGGTCACACTGGCCGGTCCCCACGACGGACGCGAGATCACCGTCCACGCCGCCTATGTCGCCGACGCCACCGAACTCGGTGAACTGCTGGAACTGGCCGACGTCGAACACGTCTTCGGCGCGGAGGGTCGCGACGAGACCGGGGAGCCGCACGCGCCCGAGACAGCGGAGCCGTTCGACCAACAGGCCGTGTCCTGGTGCTTCGCCCTGGAACACCGGCCGGGCGAGGACCATGTGATCGACCGGCCCGCCGCCTACGATCACTGGCGCACGGCCGTAGCCCCGTTCTGGCCCGGTCCGCAGCTCTCCTTCACCGACGTCGTCCCCATCACCCTCCAGCACCGCACCTGGAAGCTGATGGACGCCGACCGAGCGCCCGACGACCACTTCGACCTCTGGCGGTTCCGCCGCATTCTGGCCCGCGAACAGTTCACGGCCGGAGCCTTCGCCTCCGACCTGACCGTGGTCAACTGGCCGCAGATCGACTACTGGGAGGCGCCGCTCCTCGGTGTCGACGCCCAGCAGCGGCGAAAGGCACTCGACGCCAGCCGCGACCTCTCGCTGTCCTTCCTGCACTGGCTGCAGACCGAGGCCCCCCGCCCCGACGGCGGCACCGGCTGGCCGGGACTGCGCCTGCGGCCCGACGTCACCGGTACCCCGGACGGACTCGCCAAAGCGCCCTATATCCGCGAATCGCGCCGTATCAAGGCCGAGTTCACCGTGGTCGAACAGCATGTGGGCGTCGAGGCCCGCCCGCCGGGCGCCGGCGGCGCGGTGTTCCACGACAGCGTGGGCATCGGCGGCTACCGCATCGACCTGCACCCCAGCACAGCGGGCCGCACCTATATCGACATCGAGTCCTACCCGTTCCAGATTCCGCTGGGCGCCCTGATCCCCGTACGTGTCGACAACCTCCTGCCCGCCAACAAGAACATCGGCACCACACACATCACCAACGGCTGCTACCGGCTGCACCCCGTCGAGTGGGCCATCGGCGAAGCGGTCGGCGCCCTCGCCGGATTCTGCCTCGACCGGGCCCTGCCGCCCCGCAAGGTCCGCTCCGACCAGACCCAACTGGCCGACTACCAAAGGCTGCTCAGCCATACCCTGGGCATTCAACTGGCCTGGCCGGAGGAGATTCGCAGCCGACCGCACCACTACTGAGACGCCGCGCGCGCCATCGGCCCTCGCCCGACGGCCACTTCAGCCACCCCCCGGTCCCCTGACAACAGGGGCCCGGGTCCGAACCATCTCTGAGAGGAATCCGCTATGAGCGGCCATGACCACGAGTCCCTTGTCGGGGAACTCCTGGGCCGGATGACCGTAGAGGAGAAGCTCGGCCAGTTGCAGCAGCTGGCCTGGGCCTGGGACACCGGGCCGGGCGGTGGCGACACCGAGGCGACCGAGGCCGCCGCCCGCAAGGGCCTGCTCGGCTCGGTACTCAACGTCGTCGGCGCCGGGGCGAGCAACGCGCTGCAGCGCATCGCCGTGGAGGAATCCCGGCTGGGCATCCCGCTGGTCTTCGGCTTGGACGTGATCCACGGCTACCACACGACGTTCCCGATCCCGCTCGCCCAGGCGGCCGCGTTCGACCCGTCGGTGACCACGACGGACGCCGAGGTCTCCGCACGTGAGGCCCGCTCCAACGGCATCCACTGGACGTTCTCCCCGATGATGGACGTCACCCGCGAGCCGCGCTGGGGCCGGATCGCCGAGAGCATCGGTGAGGACCCGTACCTGACCACCGCCTACGCCGTGGCCAAGGTACGCGGCTACCAGGGCGAGGACCTGACCGCGCCGGACCGCGTCGCCGCCTGCGCCAAGCACTTCGTGGCCTACGGCGGCGCCGAGGGCGGCCGCGACTACAACACCGTCGACGTGTCCGAGCAGCGGCTGCGCAACCTCTATCTGCCCCCGTTTCAAGCTGCCGTCGACGCCGGCGCGGCCACCGTGATGGCCGCGTTCAACACCATCAGCGGCATCCCGGCCCACGCCAACCCGCACACCCTGACCGGAATCCTCAAGGACGCGTGGGGCTTCGACGGCGTCGTGGTCAGCGACTGGACCGGAGTCCTGGAACTGATCGCGCACGGCGGTGCGGCGAACGAGGCCGAGGCGGCACGTCGCTCCCTGACCGCCGGAGTGGACATGGAAATGGTGTCCACCACGTTCGTCGACCACGGCCAGGAACTGCTCGCCTCCGGGGCGCTGACGCGGGAACGGCTGGACGATGCCGTGGCGCGGGTGCTGCGCCTGAAGCTTCGCCTGGGCCTGTTCGAGCGCCCGTACGTGGAAGAGAGCGCGGCGCTGACCGCCCCGACCGCCGAGTCGCGGGCGGCGGCGCGCGAGGCCGCCGGGCGCTGCGTGGTGCTGCTGAAGAACGACGGCGACGTCCTTCCCCTCGACGGGTCGGGCCTGCGTGCGCTGGCGGTCGTCGGCCCGTTCGCGGACTCGGTTGATCTGCTGGGTACGTGGACCCTGCCCGGCGCGCCGGAGGCGGTCCCCGTGCTCGCCGGTCTGCGCGCGGCACTGCCTGACACCGACATCCGCCACGCCGTCGGAGTGTCCCCGGAGGGGGCCGACACCTCCGGCATCGCGGAGGCGGTGGCGGTCGCCGAGGCCGCCGACGCCGTGGTGCTCGTGGTGGGCGAGCCGTCCGCCATCAGCGGGGAGGCGGCCGCGCGCAGCGAACTGGGCCTGCCCGGCGCCCAGGAGCACCTGGTCAGAGCGGTCGCCGGCACCGGCAAGCCCTGCGTCGTGGTGCTGGTCGGCGGACGTCCACTCACGATCGGCACCTGGGCGGACCAGGTACCGGCGATCATCATGGCCTGGCACCTGGGCATCGAGGCCGGCCCCGCCGTCGCGGACGTCCTGACCGGAGCCGTGGTTCCCGGCGGCAAGCTGCCCGTGACGTTCCCCCGCACGGTCGGCCAGATCCCGTTCTACTACAACCACGAGACCACCGGCCGCCCGTACGACCCCGCCGGACCCGAGACGAAGTTCGTATCGAAGTACCTCGATCTCGCCGCCGGTCCCGAGTTCGCCTTCGGCCACGGGCTGAGCTACACCACCTTCTCGTTGGACGAACCCCGCTTGAGTCGTGAGCGGATCGGGGTGGCGGAGCTGCGGGCGGGGGCGACGGTGGAGGTGACCGTCCCGGTCCGCAACACCGGTGAGCGCGAGGGCGATGAGGTGGTCCAGCTCTACCTCCAGGACCTCGCCGCCACCATCGCCCAGCCCGTTCGCCGGCTGCGCGGCTTCCGCCGTGTCCGGCTCGCGGCGGGGGAGGAGCGGCAGGTCCGCTTCACCCTGGGCGCCGAGGACATCGGCTACTGGACCAACGATCCCGCGGGCGAGTTCATCGTGGAGCCGGGCGAGATCCACCTCCACACCGGTAACAGCTCACGCACACAGGCCTGGTGCACACTGCTGATCACCTGATCACCTGATCACCCCCCCAACCGACCACCTGGCCACTTGACCACCTGGCCACTTGATCTCCGGCCGGGAACAGGCCGGCACAGGAAGGACCGTCTCGATCCGGACGACGGAAGCCGTCCGCCGAAGGGAGTGACGCGCCGAGGAGATCCCCTCAACCACTCTTCGATCCACACCGCCCGTCGCCACGCCGGCCGAGCTGTGTGTGGTTCGTCGAGGCATGCCTCAACCACGAGTCGTCACCTGCGTGCCCGTGCGTCGTCACGGCCTCGCAGTGGGAGGAAGCATGAGAGCAAGAATCGTCGCGGCAGTGGTGGCCCAGGGAATGCTGGGCCTGCTGCTGGCGGGCGCCACCACGGGCACCGCGCACGCCGCCGCCACCACGTACTACGTATCGCCCTTCGGCAATGACGGCAACAGCGGTCTGTCGCCGGATCAGGCGTGGAAGTCGGTCGGGAAGGTCAACGGATTCACCTTCCCGCAGGGGAGCACCGTCTCGTTCCAGGGCCAGGAGTGGTTCTCCGGCTGCCTGCTCTTCGACGCCGACAACGTGCCCGCGTCCTCGGCGTCGACACCGTTCAAGGTGACCTCGTACGGCACCGGACAGGCCACCCTCAAGTCCACCTGCACGGGGGACTACTCGGCGGCGGTCACCGCGGACAACGTGAGCGGCTTCCAGCTGGACAACATGAGCCTGGTCAACGGCGGCACGACCGCGGCCGGTGTGCTGTTGCAGAACCAGAAGTCAGCGACGGCGGCCAAGGGCTTGAAGGTGACCGGCTCCGACATCTCGGGCTTCGCCACGCCGAGCGGCAGCGTCAGTACCTTCGGCGGGCAGATCATGGTGCTCGGTTACGCGGTGAACGGCAACAGCGGGCCGCTGGACGATGTGCAGATCCTCGACAACAAGCTGCACGGAGCCGCCGTGACCTCGAACGCCGGACCGGGCGTCTACGGCTGGGGCTCGGGGATCAACATCACCAATGTCAGGGTCGAGGGCAACACGGTCTACAACCTCGGTATGGCGGCCCAGAGCACCGGGGCCGCGCTGACCGCGAACGGCTGGAACGGCGCTGTCATCCAGCACAACGTGGTCCATGACATCGGTGCCAACGTGACCTCGTGCGGCGGCGCCAGCGGCATCATGACGTACACCTCCAATGATGTGACGATCCGCCGCAACGAGGTGTACAAGGTGCAGCCGGTTCCGGCCTATACGGCCGGGTGCGACTGGGACGGCATCGACCTCGACGGTGGCACCACGAACTCGGTGGTGGAGTACAACTACACGCACGGCAACGCGGGCAGTGGTCTGCTGGCCTACACCTCGACCGTCGGCTCACGGGTGTGGGGACCGAACACCTACCGCTACAACATCTCGGAGAACGACGACTGGGCGAACGCCCAGGGCGGTCTGTTCGACGTGGTGCCCAACGCGCCGAAGAACGCGCTGTCGATCTACGGCAACACCTTCTTCACCAACAAGGACCAGAGCGCGAACAAGAAGGCGGGCGCCAGCGCGTGCTTCATGTTCGGCTACGCCTCCGGGACCTGGGCCAGCGGTTCGCAGATCAAGGACAACATCTGCCACATGGCCAACAAGGGCACATACGGCAAGACCGGCCAGCTCTACTACAACCCGTACGGACAGACCGGCATGACGCTGTCGAACAACCTGTACTACGGGACGAACACGGGTGGTTGGCGCTGGAGCGGCACCACCTACAGCGATTTCGCCGCGTGGCAGGCGGTCGGCCTGGAGTCGGGCGCGGTGTGGGGTGATCCCTTGTTCACCTCGCCCGGCGCGGGCGGCACCTGCTCGTGGTCGCCGGCCTCGGGTACAGGACCGCAGCCGTGCCCACAGGCATACACCCTTAAGTCCGGCTCACCGGCGCTCGGCGCGGGCACGGCGGTGTCAGGCAACGGCGGGATCGACTATTACGGGACCACCATTCCCGCCAAGCCGAACATCGGGGCTGACGCGGGTTAGTGACGGGGCAAACGGTGCCGGGACGAGTGTGAGTGCGACCGCGCGTGCGTGCTTGAGCCGGTTGACGGCCCGCTCGGCGGTGTCGCCTGTCCCGTAGCGTTCCTCGTCGAAGCCGGGTGGCCGTCCGCCTCGTGCTCCTTCGCGCGGGCGGGCGGCCTGGCCGCCGCTCCTCCCAGGCATGGTGCCCGGGCCGCTGGCCACGGCACACCCAAGTCGCCTGCGCCGAAACCCCGTTGGAGAGCCGTTGGCGAACCGATGGGCTGAAACCTTCCCGTCACACTCCTGACGCTCTCGCACAACGTTCGTACGTTCCACGGTCATACGTAGGAGCAGAGGTCCAGAAGTCCCCGCCGCCGGTACTCATACGCATGAGCACCGCTTGCGCACCCGCCCCGACGGCTGACCGCCCAAGCGTCCCATCGGACAGTGAGGCACCCCATGAAGATTCGTTTGTTTCTAGCCGTAGGCGCGCTCGTCCTGAGCGCCGTTCCTGGCATGGCATCCGCGGCGACCGGCCACGAATCCACCGGAGCGGCGGCAGGGGACCCCTTGGCCGCGCAACCAGTCCTGCTCAACCAAAGCGGTTTCGGCCTCGGCGAATCCAAACGGTTCACCGCGCCGCGGGCCGAGGACGGTGCGACGTTCACCATCACCGACATATCCGGGAAGGTCCGGTACCGGGGCGAAGTCAACGGCAATGTAGGGGACTTCACCGGGTTCAATCCGCGCGACACAGGGGACTTCGTCGTCACCGTCACCGCGGCGGCCGGCACAGGAACATCGGTCCCCTTCGGGATCGGCGCGTACTGGACGGACCGTGTGTCCTATCAGCGCGCTGTCGAATTCATGGCGGGCAGCCGGTGTTACTTCGGCGACTACACGCGCAAGACGGTCGATCCTGTCAGCGACGAGTACGGCGCACGCGACTGCATGAAGGGCGTGGCCTGGCGCGACGCGGCGCAATACTCAAGGGAGATCCAATCGCTCATCGACATGTACCTGGCCAACCCCAGTGCGTTCGACCGGATTCGTGTGGACGCCGACTACAAGGGCCTGCCGGTGACACTGCCGGAAGGCACTCCGGACATTGTGCGAATCATCTACTGGGGAGTTGAGCTGCTGCTTCAGCAGGAGGTCAATGATCCGCAGTTCAAGGAACAGTTGGCCGCGTTCGTCTATGCCTATCCGCAGCTCGACACGTACATTCCTGAATCGGTGTACCGGCGCGCAAGCGATCACCTCTTCGCGTCATGGGGTGACGCTGATCGTGATCGGTACCACTGGCAGGCTTTCACTCCCCACACCGGCGACCTGTTCCAGGTGTACACGCAGGTGGGGACTGGCAAGGGGGAGCTCGCACCAGGGCACTCGGTGTGGCCGAACCTGATGATGCATGAGGTCGCCAAGCGCGAAGGCCGCGCTGATGCCGACCGCTACTTGCAGGCCGCCCAGGCGCAGGCGACCTGGTTGATCGACCATCTGGATCTTGAGGACCCACGTGTCACCAAGGGGCAGCGGCAGAGTGAATCCGTACTGGTCACCGGCCTGGTGCAGTTCGCCGAAACATATCCGGACGAGGCTCCCCGTGGCATCAGGAAGTTCGTCAGGGATTGGGCTCGCATCGCCGTCGACCGCTCGGACAATCTGTGGGACTTCCGCCGGTACTCCGACGACCGCTGGACCATTCCGGCCTTCAGCGGCAGCGGCTCCGACGACCCCAACGAGGTGGGAAACGTAGCCGGCTTCCCCGCGTCCGCACTCGCCGCCGCGAAGCTGTTGGGCCACGATCCGCTGGCCGCTCGACTCCGCGAGATCGCCACCGCTCAGGTGGACAACATCTTCGGCCGCAACCCCACCGGGCGGCACGCCTCGTACGACGCGCCCAGCGAGGAAGCGGGATTCGAGGGTGTGGAGAACGGATGGTTCTCCGAATACTACGGCGGCGCCGGACTGCTGGAAGGCGCTTCCGGCGTGCTCGACGGGAGCCCCAAGAACGGGCACTATCCCTTCAATCCCGAGCAGGGCAACATCGGACACACCGAGGGCTGGGTCGCCTTCAACACCGCGTGGAACGAATCCCTGACCTGGCGGGCGGCCGACCAGACACAGCTCAAGGTCGGCACCCAGGGCAATGTCCCGGCGCGTGTGGTGCGGGCGGATTCCAAGGTGCGCGTCGATCTGGAAGCGCCTCTGAATCTCGACGCGGACGCCCTGGACCAAGGCACGGTCGATGTACGCGTGGGCGACCGCACCACCAAGCAGCTGACCGTCACACAGACCGAGAAGAACTCGAAGACGTTCAGCGCCACCCTCGACCTCGCCGCATCGGGTGCCAAACCTCGCGATTCCATTACGGTGACGTACGGACATGGCCCATTCGCGGTGTCGTACTCCTTCACGGTAGCCAGTACGCCGTCGAGGCCCACCGGCTGACACCAGGGCGCCCATCGGCCGCACCGTGGGGGCGATGCGGCCGAAGAGGTCACGCGGCCGGAGCGCCTCGGTGAGAATGACGCGTGCCGACTACGTGGAGGGGCTGATCTCGTGAACCTGACCAAGCACCGGGCGGTGCACGGGGGAGTGCGAGCTGGGGGCCGGTGCGGGGAAGTGTGCGTGTGCGCCTTCTCCCGCACCGGGGCCTCGGCGTTCCAGGTGACACCGCTGGGGGCTGAGGTGCGGCTCCTCGCGGGTGTTGCTCCGTGGTGAGCGGGCCCGGTGCGCGGTGCGGGGGAGAGCGCGGAGAGGGCGGCGCCGTCGCGCTCTATGTGGTGTTCTTCATCAACGGGCTCGTATTGGCCAGTTGGGCGCCCCGCATCCCCCAGGTCAAGGAACAGCTTCAGATGCACGACGGGCAGCTCGGGCTGGCACTGCTCGGGGTGGCTCTGGGATCCGTACCGGCGATGGCCGCGGCCGGCCTGCTGGTGAACCGCTTCGGCAGCCGGGCCGTGGCGCGGACCGCGGTCCTGCTGTACGCGGCGGCCATCGCCCTGCCAGGACTGGCCCGCTCTCTGCCGGAACTCATGGCGGGCCTGGCCGTGCTCGGCGCCGCGGCCGGTGCGCTCGACGTCGCCATGAACGCCCACGCGGTGGACCTTGAGCGCAGCAGCGGCCGGGCCAGGCTCTCCTCCTTCCACGCCCTCTTCAGCGCGGGTGCGCTGGCCGGTGCGCTGGCCGGTACGCTCGCCGCGGCCGGGGGCGTGACACCGCGCGCCCAGTTCGCCGTGTCGGCCGTCGTCGTCATGCTCGCCGCCGCGCCGGCGGCGGCCGCCCTGCGGCCCGCGGCGCACCAGCACCCCGGCCCGGCACGTTCCCGCTCCGCCCGGAGCGCCTCCACCACGGCCCTTGCCTCCCGATTCACCCCCCGGCTGCTTCTGCTCAGTGTTCTGGGGCTGTGTGTCCTGCTCATCGAGGGGGTGGTGACCGACTGGGGCAGCGTGTATCTGGCCGACTCACTGCACGCGGGTCCTGGTTCCGCGGGCGCCGGGTATGTGGCTTTCGCCGTGGCCATGACGGTGGGACGGCTGGCCGGCGACCGGACGGCCGGCCGCTTCGGCCCTGTCCGGGTCGTCCGCGTGGGCGCCCTCCTGACCGCGGTCGGCGCCGTGGTCGTGCTCGCGACGGGGCACCCGCTGGTGGCGGTGGTCTTCTTCGCGCTGGTCGGGCTCGGTATCGCCGCGTCCTTCCCGCTGGTCGTCAGCGGCGCCAGCCGACTGCACACCGGCTCACCCGGTACCGCCGTGGCCACGGTGTCCATGGCCGGCTACTTCGCCTTCCTCGCCGGCCCGCCCCTCATCGGCTTCCTCGCCTCTCACAGCAGTGTGCGCGTCGCACTGCTGGTGCTGCCGGTGCTCGCTGTGGCGACGGCGCTGCTGGCTCCCCTGCTGGCTGTCGGGGGACGCCCTGTGGAGATACGCGGCCTCGCTGCCCGGAGCACTTCAGAGCGGTGACTCCTCCGGATTGGAGGCCGGGGACCGCCTAGGTCCTGTCCGGTCGATCTTCGCGGGCCCGCGAAGATCGACCGGGCAGGACCACGGGGGGGCCCCGCCGCCCAACCGGGGGAGTCCCCGCGCGGTAGTGGGGCGGGCACCGGGGGCCCGGATCACCACAGAGGTGGGGAGAGG
>NZ_JBEOUD010000028.1:0-125048 GCF_040303865.1 Streptomyces sp. NPDC094034
CCGGTGCGGGTGCGGCTGGATCCGGATCGTCCGGTGGTGGAGTGGTTGCGGGGGTTGCAGAGCGAGCAGGTCGAGGCCCGCCGTCATGACCACCTCCCCCTCAACCGCGTCCAGGCCCTCAGCGAACTCCCCATGAACCAACCGCTCTTCGACACTCTCGTCATCTTCGAGAACTATCCGGTCGACACCGACGCCGCCGACCGGCACGGCCTGAGCGTCAGCGAGGTCGGCTCGGTCGAGGCGACCAACTACCCCCTCAACCTGGCCGCATTCACCGGCAAACGGCTCGTGCTGATCCTGCTCTTCGACCCCGACGTCTTCGACCGCGGCACCGTCGAGGGGCTGCGCGACCAGCTCACACTGCACGCCCGGAGCCTCGTCGAGGTCACGGACGAGAAGATCGCCGGGCTCGGCCTTGTCACTCCCGGCCGGCGGAACGAGATCCTGCGGACCTGGGGCCGCGGGGCGCCCGGTGACGGCGGGCACACTCTGACCGGGATCTTCGCCGAGCAGGTGGCGCGGGTCCCCGGCAACACGGCATTGATCGTGGGCGACGAGCGGGTCTCCTACGCCGAACTGGACACCCGCGCCAACCGCCTCGCCCACCACCTCGTCGAACGAGGAGTACGGCCCGACTCCCGGGTCGGCGTCTGCCTCGGACGCCGCACGGAACTGTTCGTCGCGCTGCTCGCCGTACTCAAGGCCGGCGGGGCGTACGTACCACTGGACCCGGAGTACCCCGCCGACCGCCTGGCCTTCATGGTCGCCGACTCCGGAGCCGGGCTCGTGGTCACGGACAGCGGCTGCGCCGGGGCCCTGCCGCCCACCGACGCGCCGATCCTGCTCCTGGACGACACGACCGAGCGCGCCGCCGTCGAGGCCCGGCCAGGTCACGCGCCCGAGGTGACCGTACGGCCCGACAATCTCGCCCATGTCATCTACACCTCCGGCTCCACCGGCCGGCCCAAGGGCGCCGTACTCCCGCACCGCGGTGTGCTGCGCGTCGCCCGCGATCCCAAGCTGGCGATGACCGAACGCGATGTCGTCGGCCAGCTGGCGACCGTCTCCTTCGACGCGGGCACACTGGAGATCTGGAGCGCCCTGCTCAACGGAGCCGCGCTGGCCGTCAGCCCCACCAGGGTGATGTCCGCGGCCGAGACGGGTGAGTTCCTGCACTCGCGCGGGGTGACCGCGATCTGGATCACCGCCGGGCTGTTCCACGAGATCGTGGACAGCGATGTGCGGGTCTTCTCGGGGCTGCGGCTGATCATGTCGGGCGGTGACACCCTCTCGCCGGCACACTGCGTCAAGGTGGTCGAGGAACTGCCCGGTGTCCGCATGATCAACGGCTACGGGCCGACCGAGGGCACCGTCTTCACCTCGCTGTTCGTCGTCAACGACAACTACGCGGGCAGCGGCCCGATGCCGATCGGCACCCCCATCGCGGGCACCGGCGTGTACGTACTCGACGCCGCGCTGCGGCCGGTGCCGCCGGGGGTGGCCGGCGAGCTGTATCTGTCCGGCGACGGTATGGCGCGCGGCTATGTGAACCGGCCCCGGATCACCGCCGAGCGCTTTGTCGCCGACCCGTTCGGTCCGCCGGGCTCCCGGATGTACCGCTCCGGCGACCTGGTGCGCTGGCTGCCCGACGGCAACCTCGACTTCGTCTCCCGTACCGACTTCCAGGTCAAGATCCGCGGACAGCGCATCGAACTCGGCGAGATCGAGTCGGCCGCCGCCGGATATCCGGGCGTCGCCCAGGCGCTGGTGCTGGCACGCGAGGACATCCCGGGCAGCAAACGGCTGGTGGCGTACGTCGTACCCGAAGCCGGTGCGCGGGCACCCGAGCCGGACGAGGTGAAGAGCTTCATCGGCCGCTCGCTGCCCGCCTATATGGTCCCGGCGGCCGTACTGGTCCTCGATGTCTTCCCGCTCACCCCGAACGGCAAGGTCGACCGGCGCGCGCTGCCCTCGCCGGAGGAGATGGCGGGGGAGAGCGGCGAGGGCCTGGCCCCGCGCGACCCGGGCGAGGAACTGGTGGCGGGGATCTGGGCCGAGGTGCTGGGTCTTGACCGCGTCGGCGTCCTGGACAACTTCTTCGACCTGGGCGGCGATTCGATCCTCAGCATCCAGGTGATCTCCCGGGTCCGTGAGGTGTTCGCCGTCGATCTGCCCGCCCGCACGCTCTTCGACAACCCGACGGTCGCGGACCTGGCGTCGGCGGTCGAGACCCAGGTGCTGGCGGAACTGGAGTAGCCCACGCGAGGAGTGTGACCGACGCAAGGAGTGTGACCCACGCCAGGAGTCTGACCCACGCCTGAGTGTGACCCACGCCTGGAGTGCGACCCACGCATGGAGTTGTGGCTCGGGCCGGGAGTGCGGCCCGGGCCAGGAACGTGGCCCGTGGCGGGAGTGTGGCCCGCGGCCGGAGCGGCGGCCCCGGCAGTACCCGAACGACCTCGTGGCACCCGTAGAGGAGAGAGACGCATGGACGCGGCATCACGCGAGAGCTGGATTCAGTCCCTGCCCGAGCATGTACGGGACAGGATGCGCTCCCGGCTGGCCGGCGGCGACGACGGGAAGGCCCGGCCCGGCCGGATCACCCCGGCCGGCCGCGACCGTGACCTGCCACTGTCCTTCGCCCAACAACGGCTCTGGTTCCTGGACGAGTTCGAGCCCGGCAGCGCGGAGTACAACTCCTGCGCGGCACTGCGGGTCACCGGCGACCTGGATGTGCCCGCGCTGGCCGCCGCGCTGTCCGCGCTGGTGGTACGGCACGAATCGCTCCGTACCACCTTCGACGCGGTGGACGGGCAGGGCGTACAGCTCATCGGGGAACCCTTCGCGGTGCCGGTGCCCGTCACCGAGGTGCCACCGGCCCCCGACGCCGAGCGGGACCTGATCGTCAGGAGCCTGCTCAGGGCCGAGGTGACGCGCCCCTTCGATCTGCGTACCGGTCCACTGCTGCGCGCGCTGCTGGTGAAGCTCGACGACACGACCCACATCCTCGTGCTGACGATGCATCACATCGTCACGGACGGCTGGTCGATGGGCATCCTGGAGCGCGAGCTGAGCGTGCTCTACGCCGCCGCTCCGCTGCCGGGGCCGCGGGAGGTCCCCGCCCTGCTGGAGCGCGCCGGGCTGACCCCACTGTCACTCGGGTACGCGGACTTCGCCGTCTGGCAGCGCGAGCGGCTGACCGGCGGCGAACTGGACCGCCAACTCGACTACTGGCGACGAAAACTGGCCGCGCTGACACCGCTGGACACGGCAACCGACCGGCCGCGTCCCGCCGTACGCGGATACGCCGGCGCCGCGTACCCCTTCCGGTTCCCCGCCGAACTCACCGAGCGGCTGACCGCCCTCGCGCGGGGGCGCGGCGCGACCCTGTTCATGGCCGTGACCGCGCTCAGCCAGCTGCTGCTGGCCCGCCACTCGGGCCGGCGCGACATCGCGGTCGGCACCCCCGTCTCCGGCCGTGACCGGGGAGAGGTCGAGCCGATCGTCGGCTTCTTCGTCAACACCCTGGTGCTCCGCGCCGACGTGGACGAACTGCGCACGTTCGGGGAGTTCCTGGACTCCGTACGGGAAACGGTGCTGGAGGCGTTCGCCCATGGCGACGCGCCCTTCGAGCAGGTGGTGGACGCCCTGGTGACCGAGCGCGATCTGAGCCGCCCACCGCTGGTGCAGGCGATGGTCGCGCTTCAGAACGCCCCCTCCGAGCCTCTGCGACTGGACGGCGTACAACTGGCCGAGGAGCCGCTGCCCCGTGATTTCTCGCTCTTCGATCTGACCTTCACCTATCGGGAGGAGGGCGGGGAGCTGCGGGGTTCGGTCGAATACAGCACGGATCTGTTCGACGAGTCCACGATCGAGCGGTTCACCGGTCATCTGGTCACGCTCGCCGAGGCGCTGGCCGCCCCGGGTGGTGTCGAGCGTCCGATGGCCGGGCTGACGATGCTGACCGAGGGCGAGCAGGAGCGGATCGGCGCGGACCGGTCCGGTGCGGTACGGGCGCTGCCGGACACCAACGCGGTCGAGCTGTTCCAGCGGCAGGCGGCCCGTACCCCCGACGCGCCCGCCGTCGTCACCGACGGCGGAACACTGAGCTACGCCGAACTCAACGAGCGGGCCAACCGGCTCGCCCACGAGCTGGCCGCCCAGGGCGTCGGCGCCGAGGACGTGGTCGCGCTCTCCATGCCGCGCTCCGCCGACCTGATGGTGACGCTGTACGCGGTGCTCAAGACGGGCGCGGCGTATCTGCCGGTCGACCCCGACTACCCCGCCGAACGGATCGCCGCGCTGCTCGACGACGCCCGCCCCGTACACGTGATCACCCAGCACGCCGCCGATCTTCCGGTACGGCCCGGCCCGGACACCCGCCACCTGGTGCTCGACCTGCCCGCCACCCATGAGGCGCTCGCCTCGCGATCGGCGGCGGACCTCACCGACGCGGACCGGAGCGCCCCGCTGCGGCCCGGAAACGCCGCGTACGTCATCTACACCTCGGGCTCCACCGGCCGCCCCAAGGGGGTGGTCGTACCGCACAGCGGGCTCACCAACTACCTGCGCTGGTGCGAGGGTTCATACCCCGGCATCCGGGGCGGCGCGATACTGCACTCCTCCGTCTCCTTCGACCTGACCGTCACCACGCTGTTCGCACCGCTCGCCGTCGGTGGCACGGTCCACATCAGCGCGCTGGAGGACATCGACCCGGGCCTGTGGGGCGCCGACGGGCCCGCGCCCACCTTCATCAAGGCCACCCCCAGCCATCTGCCGCTGCTGGAGTCGCTGCCCGACGAGGTCCTCGCCCAGGGCGATCTGGTGCTGGGCGGCGAGCAGTTGCTCGGCGAGGCGCTGGCCCCCTGGCGGGCGCGGCACCCCGACGCGAGCGTCGTCAACGAGTACGGCCCGACCGAGGCCACGGTCGGCTGTGTCGTACACACCCTGGCGCCGGGCGACGCCGACCCGGCCGGCGCCGTCCTGATCGGCAGCCCCTCCTGGAACATGCGCGGCCATGTACTGGACGCGTTGCTGCGGCCGGTGCCCGTCGGTGTGCCCGGTGAGCTGTATCTCGCGGGTGAGCAGCTCGCCCGTGGCTATCTGGGGCGGCCGGGGCTGACCGCGGAGCGTTTCGTGGCGGACCCGTTCGGCGCGCCGGGCGGACGGATGTACCGTACCGGCGACCTGGTGCGCCGTACGGCCGACGGCGCCCTGGAGTACCAGGGCCGCACCGACGACCAGGTCAAGATACGCGCGCACCGCGTCGAACTCGGCGAGGTGGAGGCCGCGTTGGCGGCGGCTCCCGGGGTCGGACAGGCGTGTGTGGTGGCCACGGACGCCCCCGGCGGTCCCCGGCTGGTGGGGTATGTCACCGCGCGGCCGGCGAGCCCCGACGGCCCCGGCGCCGCCCCGCACGACCGAAGCACCGCCCCGCACGCGCCCGCCCCGCTCGCCGCCGTGCCCGCCCCCGTGCCCGACCCGCTCGCCCCCGCGCTCGAAGCCGGTGCCGTCAGGGAGTACGCGACCCGGAGTCTGCCCGACTACATGGTCCCCGCCGCCATCGTCGTTCTCGACACACTGCCGCTGACCATCAACGGCAAGGTCGACCGCAGAGCGCTGCCCGCCCCCGACCCCTCGCTCTTCGCCGCCACCGCCGAGCGCGTCGCCCCGCGCAACGCCCTGGAAGAGGCGCTGGCCGGCATCTGGGCGCGGGTGCTCCACCTCGACGACATCGGCGTTCTCGACAACTTCTTCGAGCTCGGCGGCAATTCGATCCTCAGCGTCCAAGTGATCTCCCGGGTGCGGAAGACCTTCGGGATCGAGCTGTCAGCCCGTGCGCTCTTCGACCGGCCGACCATCGCCGAGTTCGCCGAGCGGGTCACCGAGGGCCGCGCCGCCGGGCACACCGCGCGGATCGCCCCGGCGGGCCGCGACCGCGACCTGCCCCTGTCGTTTGCCCAACAACGCCTCTGGTTCCTGGACGAGTTCGAATCGGGCAATCCGGCCTACAACGCGGGCGGAGTACTGCGGCTCACCGGCCCGCTGGACATCTCCGCGCTCTCGGCCGCGCTGTCGGCCCTGGTGGTACGGCATGAATCGCTCCGTACCACCTTCGACGCGGTCGACGGCCGCGCCATACAGCTGATCGGTGATCCCTACGATGTCCCGGTCCAGGTCGCCGAGCCCACCGCGACCGATCCGGTCGAGCGCGAGCGGGAGCTCCAAGCCACCCTGGCCGCCCAGTTCGCCCGGCCGATGGACCTGCGCAACGGGCCGCTGCTGCGCGCCCTGCTGGTCCGCGCGGCGCCGGACGACCACGCGCTCGCCGTGACGATCCATCACATCGTCACGGACGGCTGGTCGATGGGCGTGGTCTCACGCGAACTCGGCGCCCTCTACAACGCCGCCCTCGAAACCGGCTCGCGCGACGCCGGCCACCTGCTGCGGCACAGCGCCCTCCCCCCGCTCCCCGTGCAGTACGCGGACTACGCCGTATGGCAGCGCGAACATCTCACCGAGCGAGAACTCGACACCCAACTCGACTTCTGGCGGCGGAAGCTGGCCGGGGTGCAGCCACTGGAACTGCCCGCGGACCGGCCCCGGCCACCCGTCCTCGGCTACTCCGGAGCGCTGCACACCTTCCGGCTCTCGGCCCGTGCCACCGACGGGCTGACCCGCGCGGCCCAGGAGCACGGCGCGTCCCTCTTCATGGCCACCACGGCGCTCACCTCCCTGTTGCTCGCCCGCTGGTCCGGTCGTCAGGACATCGCGCTCGGCACGCTCAGCTCCGGACGCGACCGAGCCGAGGTCGAGGGGCTGATCGGCTTCTTCGTCAACACCCTGGTGCTGCGTTCCGAGGTGGACGAACTGCGCACGTTCGGGGAGTTCCTGGACTCCGTACGGGAAACGGTGCTGGAGGCGTTCGCGCATGGCGACGCGCCGTTCTCCCGGGTGGTCGACGCGGTCGTCACCGAACGCGATCTGAGCCGTCCGCCGCTGGTGCAGGCGCTGATCGCCTTCCAGAACACGCCCGCCGCCCCGATGCGGCTGCATGGCGTGGAACTCTCCGAGCAGCCGCTCTCCCGTGATTTCTCGCTCTTCGATCTGACCTTCACCTATCGGGAGGAGGGCGGGGAGCTGTGGGGTTCGGTCGAATACAGCACGGATCTGTTCGACGTGTCCACGATCGAGCGGTTGACCGGTCATCTGGTGACGCTGGCCGAGGCGCTGGCCGCCCCAGGTGGTGTCGAGCGTCCGATGGCCGGACTGGCGATGCTGACCGAGGGCGAGCGGACGCGTATCGATGCCGACCGGGCGGGTGTGGAGCGGCGGCTGCCGGACGCCACCGTGGTCGAGCTCTTCCAGCGGCAGGTGGCCCTCACCCCCCACGCGCCCGCCGTCGTCAGCCACGGCACCACTCTGAGCTACGCCGAGCTGAACGAGCGCGCCAACCGGCTCGCGCACCATCTGATCGCCCAGGGTGTCGGCCCGGAGGACGTGGTCGCGCTCGCGCTGCCCCGCTCCGTCTCCCTCGTCGTCGCGCTGCTCGCCGTCCTCAAGACGGGCGGCGCGTATCTGCCGCTCGACCCCGGTCACCCCGCCGACCGGCTCGCGTACACACTGCGGGACGCGGAGCCCGTCCACGTACTGACCGACACCGCCACCCGCCACCTCGTCGCGGACAGCAAGAGCCCCGTGCTGCTCCTCGACGGCCCCGCGGGGAGCGACGGTTACGACCCGGCGGCCTACGAGCCGGTGGATCCGGTACGGCGGCACGCCGCCCGGCATCCGGCGTATGTGATCTACACCTCGGGCTCCACCGGACGGCCCAAGGGGGTGGTGATTCCGCACGCGGCGCTGGCCTCCTTCCTCGCCTGCATGGCCGAGCGGTTCCCGCTCACCGCCGCCGACCAGCTGCTGTCCGTCACCACCATCAGCTTCGACATCGCGGCGCTGGAGATCTATCTCCCGCTGCTCGCCGGAGCGAGCGTGATCGTCGCGGAGCAGGAGGCCGTCGGCGATCCCGACCGCCTCGCCCAGATCCTGGCGGACTCCGGGGCGGGCATCATGCAGGCCACCCCTTCGCTGTGGCGGATGCTGCTCGCCGTACGGCCCGACGCGGTCAAGGGGCTGCGGGTACTCGTCGGCGGCGAGGCGCTGCCGCCGGATCTCGCGGGTCGGCTCGCCGGCTCCGCCGCGAGCGTCACCAACCTCTACGGACCGACCGAGGTCACCATCTGGGCGACGACCGAGGACATACGGCCCGGTGTACGGCACGGGATCGGCGGGCCGGTCTGGAACACCCGACTGCACATACTGGACGGGCTGCTGCGGCCGGTGCCCGTCGGTGTGCCCGGTGAGCTGTATCTCGCGGGTGAGCAGCTGGCCCGTGGGTATCTGGGGCGGCCGGGGCTGACCGCGGAGCGTTTCGTGGTGGACCCGTTCGGCGCGCCGGGCGAGCGGCTGTACCGTACCGGCGACCTGGTGCGATGGACCGACCGTGGCACCGTCGAATACCTCGGCCGTACCGACCACCAGGTCAAGATCCGTGGGCTGCGGATCGAACTGGGCGAGGTGGAGGCCGTGTTGGCCGCCGCGCCCGGCGTCGGACAGGCCTGTGTGATCGCCGCCGAGGGCCCGAGCGGGCACCGGCTGGTCGGCTATGTCACCCCTCACCCGGACGGCCCCGCGCTCGACACCGACGCGCTGCGCCGGTACGCGGGTCTCACCCTGCCCGACTACATGATCCCCGCCGCCCTCGTCGTCCTCGATGAACTGCCCCTGACGGCCAATGGGAAGGTCGACCGAAAGACGCTCCCGGCGCCCGAGCCGACCGGCACGGCGGGGGACCCCGACGCGCGGCCGGTCTCCGACACCGAAGTGCTCCTCGCCGGGATCTTCGCCGAGCTGCTCGGCCTCGAAGAGGTGGGCCTGGACGACAACTTCTTCCATCTCGGCGGTGACTCGATCCTCAGCATCCAGCTGGTGGCGCGCACCCGCGCGGCGGGGGCGTCGCTCACCTCGAAGGACATCTTCCGCGCCGCGACGGTACGCGCGCTGGCGGAGCTGGTCGACAGCGCGGCGCACGACCCGGGCGACGGACCGGCGCCGGCGACCGCGACGACGGCCGGGCCGCAGCCGCTCACCCCCGTGCAACACCGCTTCTTCGAGACGTACCGCACCGATCCGCACCACTACAACATGTCCGTCCAGCTGGAGCTGGCGCCGGACACCGACCACGACGCGCTGATCCGGGCCGTCACCGCCGTCATGGCGCACCACGAGACGCTGCGGAGCCGCTTCACCGGTGGCGCCGCCGTACCCACCCAGCACATCGCACCGGAGTCAGCGGCCGTCCCCGTCGCCCGACGGGACATCTTCGGTGTCACCACGCGGGAGCTGGCGGCCGTCATGGACCGGGCGGCGGCCGAGGTCCAGGCGTCGCTGGACCTCGCCGAAGGACCGGTGGCGCGCGCGGTGCTCTTCGACGGCGGCGCCGACAGCGTGCCCCGACTGCTGCTGGTCGCCCACCACTTGGTGACCGACGCGGTCTCGCTGCGCGTCCTGCTCGGTGACCTCGACGCCGCCTACCGGCAGGCCCGAGAGGGGGAACCGATACGGGTCGAGCCGGTCGGTACGTCATTCGCCCAGTGGGCCACGCGGTTGTCCGAGCACACCCAGGACGGTGGCTTCGCATCCGAACTCCCCTATTGGAAAGAGGTGCTGGAGCGCGAATCCGCTCCGCTTCCGGTGGACGGTCCCGGACCTCATACAGTCGCGTCGGAAGCGGAATTCACCGCCGAACTGGACGAGTCGGAGACCGAGGCGCTTCTGCGTACGGCTCCCGCCGCGTTCCGTGTCCGTACGGAGGACATTCTGCTGACCGCGCTCGGCGCGAGCCTTTCCGGCTGGGCGGGTGGCGCCGGCGTCACCATAGACCTGGAAGGCCATGGCCGCGAAGAACTGTTCGACGACCTCGATCTGTCGCGTACGGTCGGCTGGTTCACCACCATCCACCCGGTCCATCTGAACGTACCCGGGGATCAGTCGCCGAGGGCGCGCGTGAAGCTCGTGGGCCGGCAACTGCGTGCCGTTCCCGAACAGGGACTGGGATACGGCGCCCTGCGCCATCTCAAGCGGGAGCCCACGCTGGTCGACGCGCCCGCGCCCCAGGTGGTCTTCAACTACCTCGGCCGGTTCGACGACGCCCCGGGAGCCACCGAGGGCGGTCCGGTACGCGCTGTCCTGCCGGCCTTGGCCCAGCGGAGCGACCACGCAGAGCGGGCCCATCTGCTCGATATCACCGGGGTCGTCATCGGCGGACGGTTCAGGCTCGCCATCCGCTATTCGAGCGCGACACACCACGAGAAGACCATCGCCGGGCTCTGCGAGGAATTCATGCGCGAATTGCGCGCGCTCCTCGGCTGACGAACGCCGGCTGACGGCCCTCGTATCCGTATCCGTATCCGTATCCACGTCCGAATCCGAACCCGAATCCGAATGAGAAGGAAAAGGAAAATGTCGGCACCGTTCGAGAACAATGAAGCCTTCTATCTCGTACTCGTCAATGCGGAGGGTCAGCACTCGATGTGGCCCACCTTCGCCGATGTGCCCGACGGCTGGGAGGTCGCCTTCGGCCCGCGGCTGCGGCAGGAGTGCCTGGACTTCGTGGAGACCAACTGGACCGATATGCGGCCCACGTCCCTGATCGAGGCCATGGGCGGGTGACATGACCCGTTCGGCCCAGAGCTCCCGTACAGCGCATATGCCCGCACAGCCCGCACAGCCCGCACAGCCCGTACACACCGGACGGAGGACAGCAGATGACCGAGAGCTCTCCCACCGAGGTCAATGAGGCCCGGGTGCGTGAGTACTACCGGTTGGTGGACGCGGACGACGTCCTCGGACTCGTCTCCCTCTTCGCGGAGGACGCCGTCTACCGGCGGCCGGGATACGAACCCATGCGCGGTCACACCGGTCTGACCGCCTTCTACACGGGCGAGCGCGTGATCGAGAGCGGTCGGCACACCGTCACCACGGTCGTCGCGCGGGGCGATCAGGTCGCGGTCAACGGAGTCTTCGAGGGCGTCCTCAAGGACGGCCGCCAAGTCCACCTGGAATTCGCCGACTTCTTCCTGCTCAACGGCGAGCGGCGATTCAGTCGGCGTGACACGTACTTCTTCGCCCCACTGGTGTGACACACCGTCACTCCCGTCCCATGCCCGGTCTCGTCGCCCGGCCCCGCCTCGCTTCCCCCACCCCGCCCATCCCGCCACACCCCGATCGCACGAACCGCCACAGGAGGCCGGAGTGCATATCGTGACCACACCCGTAGCCCGACCACTGACGGCGCCGGAGCGCGCGGAGCGCTGCGCAACCCCCGCCTTCGGCACCGCGTTCACCGAGCACATGGTCTCCGCCCGATGGAACCCCGAACAGGGCTGGCACGACGCCGAGTTGGTGCCCTACGGTCCGCTGCTCCTGGACCCCGCCACGGTCGGTCTGCACTACGGCCAGGTCGTCTTCGAGGGGCTCAAGGCGTTCCGTTCGCACACCGGCGAGGTCGCGGTCTTCCGGCCGGACGCGCACGCCGGACGGATGCGTGCCTCGGCCCGCCGCCTGATGATGCCCGAGCCGCCCGAGGAACTGTTCCTCGCGGCGGTGGACGCCCTGGTCGCCCAGGACCAGGAGTGGATACCCGACGACCCCGGCATGAGTCTGTATCTGCGCCCCATCCTCTTCGCGAGCGAGCGGACTCTCGCTCTGCGTCCCGCCCGTGAATACCGCTTCCTGCTGGTGGCGTTCATCACCGAGGGCTACTTCGGCCCTGCCCAGCGCCCGGTACGGGTATGGGTCACCGACGAGTACTCCCGGGCCGCCGCCGGCGGCACCGGAGCCGCCAAATGCGCGGGGAACTACGCCGGAAGCCTGCTCGCCCAGGAGGAGGCCCAGCGCAAGGGGTGCGACCAAGTCGTCTGGCTCGACCCGGTGGAGCGCAACTGGGTCGAGGAGATGGGAGGCATGAATCTCTTCTTCGTGTACGGATCCGGTGGCTCGGCCCGACTGGTCACCCCGCCGCTGACGGGCAGCCTGCTGCCCGGCGTCACCCGGGACGCGCTGCTGCGCCTGGCCCCCACCCTCGGTGTGCCGGTGAGTGAGGCACCGCTGAGCCTGGAACAGTGGCGGGCGGACTGCGCTTCCGGCGCGATCACCGAAGTCTTCGCCTGTGGCACCGCCGCCCGGATCAGTCCGGTCAACGAGGTCAGCACCAAGGACGGCGCCTGGACCATCGGCGCGGGCGCTCCTGGCGAAGGCGGCGTCGCGGCCGGTGAGGTCACCGGCAGACTCTCCGCCGCGCTGTTCGGTATCCAGCGCGGCGAACTGCCCGACCCGCACTCCTGGATGCGGCCGGTGTCCCCGGCCAGACAGTCGGCGACCACATGAACGAGACCGCCGGTCGCGACGGACTCGTCGCGTCGCAGCGTCTGTTGAAGGTGCTGGAAGAGTCGGGCGCACGCTACGAACTCCTGGCACACGCGCCCGAGGGCCGGACCGCGCTCGCCAGCGCGCTGCGCGGCCATGCCCTGACGGCAGCCGCCAAATGCATGATCGTCACCGTTCTCGGCGGCACCCCGGCCGAGCGGCACATCCTCGCGGTGATCCCCGGTGACCGCCGGGTGGACCTGGAGCGGGTCGCGGCGGAGTGCGGTGGAACGCGCGCCCAACTCGCCCGGCGCGACCTCGCGGAGAGCCTGACCGGCTGTGTGAGCGGCAGCATCATCCCGTTCTCGTTCCATGACGAGCTGTCCGTGCTCGCCGACCCCGCGCTCTGCGCGGAGCCGACGCTGTACTTCAACGCGGCCAGGCTGGATCTGTCGGTGGCGCTCGCCACCGAGGACTATCTGACCCTCGCCAACCCCAAGATCGTTCCGATCGCCTCCTGACCCGGCCGGAGAGCGAGTCACCGTCCGGCCGGTCGGAAACGTGCGGCAATGTGAGAGGACCGAACACCCCATGACCGTGCTCGACGAGATCATCGGCGGAGTACGCGAAGATGTCGCCCACCGTCAACGACTCGTTCCCGAAGCCGAGGTGCGTGACCGGGCGATGAAGAGGGCGCCCGCCCTCGACGCGGCCGCCGCGCTGCGCGGGGGCACGGGAGTGCGGGTCATCGCCGAGGTGAAGCGGGCCAGCCCGTCCAAGGGCGCGCTGGCCCCCATCACCGACCCGGCGGCGCTGGCCGGGGCGTACGAACGGGGCGGCGCGGCGGCGATCAGCGTCCTGACGGAGGAGCGTCGCTTCCATGGCTCGCTCGCCGATCTGGACGTGGTCCGCGCCGAGGTACGGATCCCCGTACTGCGCAAGGACTTCGTCGTCACTCCGTACCAGCTGTGGGAGACCAGGGCGCATGGAGCGGACCTGGCGCTGCTGATCGTGGCGGCGCTTGGGCAGGACGAGCTGGCGGCCCTGCTGAAGCTCGCGGGTGAACTGGGGCTCACGGCACTGCTGGAGGTGCACGACGAGGAGGAGACCGAGCGCGCGCTCGCGCTCGGCGCGTCGGTCATCGGTGTCAACGCCCGCGATCTGAAGACCCTCCGGATCGACCGAGGCACCTTCGCGCGGCTCGCCCCGCGTATCCCGGAGGGGGTGGTACGTATCGCGGAATCCGGTATCCGGGGTCCCGGGGACGTGGCCCATGTCGCCGCGCACGGCGCGGACGCGGTGCTGGTGGGAGAGGCGCTGGTCACCGCCGCGGGCCCGGGCTCCGCGCTGGCGGCACTGCGCGCGGCGGGCCGGGACGGGGCGCGGCACCGCGGTCGCCTGTGAACCCCCGCCGGGGACGGCGGGAAGCGCGCGGTCGCGGTGTCCCGGGCCGTACGCGCCCTGCGCCCCGACACTCACGCCTCCACCCTGGCACGTCACGCGAACTCGCCTTTCTGATGGCGGAAATGCTCGCCGTCCCCCTGCCGCGGGAACCCTCTGGCGACGCCTCCCGGATCCGGCCGATCGGGCTGGCCGGGCATCACTGGTTGTGGAACCGGCGGGGATGGGTTAGGCCCCGTGCCGAGGCCGGGTCCACGTACGACCTGCCGAATCACCGGCGGAAGCGGAGTGAGGCCGGCCGGACCGTATGGGGAAGTTTTAGCCCCCGCTAAAGCCTTCTCGTGAGCCACTACGGTATTCCGGCCACATTTCCGGGAGATGTTCCGACCCACGTCCATTCCGGCATAGGAAGAACGCCGCCGGGGAGCTCGACCCCTTTGTTGGGCGATGCTCGGGACTGTGGCTAAACTCCTGGAAAACAGCGGGGTTGACGCTCCTTCGACTACAGCTGACCCCTCTTGGGCAGGTGCAGCCAGCTGTACCTCCATAGGCGTGCGGCCTCCCCTGTCGGATGTGATGAGGCGGACGCACTATGGAAGTCATCGAGGCCGGCGGTACTTTCGAATGTTTCCGATGTTTCCGATGCACCCGATTGGCCTCGGCGACTCGTGGTAACGTCGAATGCACTCGCGAGTTGAAACGGTGGGAGCGGCTCGTCGCCGGTGAATCCGAGTCCGGGTCGACAGTGCGCACGGATCCTGCGGGGGAGTATGCGTCGCATATATTTTACGCCTGAGAGCCTGTCACAAACCAGAGTTCTTACGCAGGTCGATCACATACGAGAGTCCCTCTTCGCCCTCGAAGAACTCAGCCTGGGCGGCGGCGGACCGGTCTTCAAGCCATGGCGCAAAAAGCTGGGTAACTCCGGCAATATCCGCGCGCTGGTGAGGCTCGCCCAAGTCGTGCGTCCCGTCCCGGACATCGATCAAGTGGTGCGAAGGCTGGGACTTGACGCGCGTAGCACCTTGGAGGACGGCGACTTCCCGGAGATGTCCGCGTCCGGGGAGAAGCCTCAAGTCGTCCAGGATCTTGAGGAGTTCCACCGCGTCGCGATAGCCCCGTATTGGAAGGCCATTTCCAAGCGACTGCACGCGGACCGCACCGCACGCGGTCAGATCATGCTCAGCGACGGAGTCGGCAAACTGCTCTCCACGCTTCACCCGGCCATCCGCTGGGACGCGCCGATCCTCGAAGTCCCCGGAAACGGGGATGATGTGAAGCTGGAGTCGGGCGGCCTCGCGCTGGCGCCCTCGCTCTTCCTGGCGGGCCGCCCACCGGTGCTCTCCGGCGGCGGATCCGACGGGCGTCCGGTGACATTGATCTACCCCACTCGCGCCAGCCCCGAGTGGGCGGACTCGCTGTGGGAGTCCAAGGGCGGCGCCGAGCACGCGCTGCACGCGCTGGTGGGGCGTACACGCGCATCGGTCCTGGAGGCACTTACCAGCAGCTGCACCACCACCGAGGTCGGCGAGAGCGTGGGAATCTCCTCGGCGGCCGCCAGTCAGCACACCTCGGTGCTGCGCACGGCGGGACTGATCACCACCCTGCGTACCTTCAACAAGGTGCAGCACACCATCACCCCGCTGGGTGTCGCGCTGCTCAACGGAGACATGGCTGACCGGAGCTGAGGCCCCTGACGCCGGGCCCCGGCGCCCGGCCGCGGCACTGAGCTCCCGGCACCGGGCTCCCGGCACCGAGCTCCCGGCACCGGGCCGTCCGTCGGGCGATCAGCGCTCCTGCGGGCTCGGTGAGCCCTGCTCCCCGACGATCCACGCGTACGCGGCCTGCGCCGTGAACTCGCTCTGTCCGCCGGGAAAGACCAGCCCCGCCGTACCGAACGCCGGATCGAGAGGCGCGCCGGGCGTGGGTGCGTAGGGGACCGCGACACATCGCATCCCGGCGGCCCGCGCGCCGATCACACCGGGCACGGCGTCCTCCAGCACCACGCAGTGGGCCGGTTCGGCTCCCAGCCGGCGCGCCGCCTCCACGAAGACATCCGGCTCCGGCTTGCCCCGTTCGACATCCTCGGCCGAGACGGTCGTGGCGAAATACCCGTCAAGTCCGGTGACCGCGAGCGCCAGATCGATGGCCGCCCCGGACGAACCGGACGCCACGGCCATGGGCACGCCTTCGGTGCCCAGCCGTTCCACCAGCTTCCGCATCTGCGGGAACGCCTCGGTCGAGGCGCGCACCCGCTCCAGATAGAGCCGGTTCTTCTCGGCGAGCAGCGTGTCCACCGGCGCGTCGAGCGCGTACTCCTCGCGCAGCACCTCCAGCGTCTCGCGGGTGCCGATCCCGATGAACCGGCTGTGCTGCTCCCAGCTGAAGTCGGACACGCCGTACTGAGCCAGGAGCAGCCGTCCTGCTTCGTAGTAGTTCGGTTCACTGTCGACGAGTGTTCCGTCGAGATCGAAGATGACCGCAAGCGTAGGGGAAGTGCTCATACACCCCAGCATGCCAAGCGCTCCGTCAGCGTCGCTCGCCGACGGCCCGGCCCACCGACTCGACCAGCGGGAGCAGCCGGTGCGGCACCCGCTCGCGCAGGGCCATCTCCGTACGCGTACGGACCACACCCGGCAGTTGGATCAGACGCTGGACCACGTCCTCCAGATGGCCGTTGTCGCGGGCCACGACCCGGGTGAGCAGATCCCCGGCCCCCGTGATCGAGAACGCCTCGACGATCTCGGGGACCTCGGCGAGCGCCTCACCGACCTCGTCCAGATGCCCCTGTGTGACCTCGATATGGACAAAGGCGAGCACCGGATGGCCGAGGGCCGCCGGGGAGAGAAACGGCCCGCTCCCCGTGATCACACCCTCGCGCTCCAGCCGGTCGAGCCGGGCCTGAAGCGTCCCGCGGGCGATCCCGAGGATGCGCGCGTACTCCCGCACGCTGGTACGCGGCTGCTCGATGAGGAGCCGCAGGATGCGGGTGTCGAGCGTGTCCACCGCCATCGTCCGCCGGCCTCCCGCTGTCCATGGGTACGGCCTGCGCCTGTACCAACGGCCCCATTATGTGGGACCGGCCTGAGCCATTCGCCCCGGACCGTCCGGCGACGCGGGCGACGGCAGACTGATCCCCTCGGCCCTCTCGCCCCCGGTGCTGCCACCGCCGTCGTCGGCGCCCCTCCCGTCGTCGACGCCCGGGGCGCGGTCGTCCAGCGCGATGGTGACGGTGGTGCCCCCGGGGGTGAGTACGTCGAGACCGGCGCCCACACGTTCGTACAGGGTGGTCGCCAGTGCCCAGTCACCGTCCCCCGCGTCCGTGGCGTGCCGGGTGGTGAACAGGGAGATCAGGACGGCGATCAGCGAGCGCCCCGACAGCGCCGCGGCGATCCGGTCGTCGCCCCGGTCGGTGATCCGCGGCGGCATCCGGAAGTGGGAGTGGCGGCCCGCCTGGCCGGTGATGAACTCCCATGTGTCGCGGTGGCAGATCAGCGACGCCGACGACACCCGGGCGGCGCGCTTCAGCAACTCCCCGTGCTCCTCGGTCACGGGCGGCACAGGCGGCACGGAGGCCCCGGGGGTCACGGGGGTCACGGGGGCCCCGGGGGGCACGGAGGGGGTCATGGAGGCCTCGGGCGGCAGCCGCCGCGCGGGCTCCCGGGGCGCACGCCGGGTCTCCTCCGCGTCGTCCATACGGGAGGTCAGCGCGGTGATGTCCGCACGGACCGCCGCCAGCTCGCCGCGAGCCTCCGCAAGGTGCTCCAGCAACGGCCCGAACTCCCGGCGCAGCGCGTCCAGGATCGACGGTGTCACCCGCTCACCCGACCCCGGCGAGGTCCCCTCCGCCGACCCCGCGGCCGTGATGTCCCGGGGGAGCGCCGACCGCTGGTCCGACGCCGGGGACTCGGGCGACGCCGAAGGCCCGGCCAGCGCCGGCGGTTCGGACGAGGGCCCGGGCGGTGCCGGTGGCTCTGGCGATCCCGGGAGTACGGTCCGGGCGTCGTCCTCCTCACGCTGGCTGGGAACGCTGGGCATGGCGGGGGCACCGGGCGGGATACCGGGAACGCCGGGCGCGCCCGCCACTCCGGGCACACCGGGCGGCGGAACCGGTCCGCCGGGTGTCTCGAAGGGCAGACCCGGATGACCGGCGGACCCGGGACGGAGGATGTCGACCGCCTCCTTCAACTGCTGCACCTCGTCCTGCAGGATCTCCACGGCGGTTTCGACGGCCTGCCCCAGCTCGTCCCTGCCGCGCGCCAGGCCCTCCCTCGTCTCCCGCAGCTCCGCGCGCAGCTCACTCAGCCCGGAGGCAAGCGCCTCCTGGGTGGCCCGGTGCGCCTCGTCCCCCGCCATCCGGAGCCGGTCGAACCCCTCGGCGAGGGAAGCCCGCAGCTCCCTGCGTGTGTCGGTCAGCGAGTTGTGCAGCATGCTGAGCAGCGTGTGGGAGCCGTCGTCCTTGTTCCGGGCCAGCACTGTTCCTCGTCTCTACGGTGAGTAGTCACCTGATCTCTGGCAGTACTCACCCCGGGTGAAACCTCGGGGATCGCGCCAACTGACGCGCGGCCACTCTTCGGAGTGGTTCTGGTCGATGAGGTTTCGAGCGCGGAATTCGGGCCCACGCCGTACCGGGCCCGCGCCGTACCGCCCGGACGGAGTGCTGGGAGTCGACCAACTCCGTCCCATACGCTGTCCGTTCGCCCGCACTCATTCGCGGGTACGTAACCACCCGTTCCCTCTCCGCGACCCCTCATACAGGAGCGTCCCCGTGACGGTCGGCAGGCCCAAGCCCCAAATCGACACGAGCAAGCCCCACCCCGCTCGTGTGTACGACTACTTCCTTGGCGGCAAGGACCATTACCCCGTCGACCGTGAGATGGCGGAGAAGCTGGCCTCGGGCGCGCAGCGCGGCGCCCAGATCAACCGGGAGTTCATGCACCGCGCCGTCGCCTGGGCGGCCCGCGAGGGTATCGATCAGTACCTCGACATCGGTACGGGCATCCCCACCGAGCCGAATCTGCACCAGGTCGTCCAGAAGATCGTCCCGGCGTCCCGGATCGTCTACACCGACAACGATCCGATCGTCCTGCGCCACGCGGAGGCCCTGCTCGTCAGCGGTCCGCAGGGGATCACCGACTATCTGGAGGCGGATGTCCGCAGGCCGGAGGGGATCCTCGAACACGCCCGTGGCTT
Source organism: Streptomyces sp. NPDC094034 (assembly GCF_040303865.1). Classification (NCBI taxonomy): domain Bacteria; kingdom Bacillati; phylum Actinomycetota; class Actinomycetes; order Kitasatosporales; family Streptomycetaceae; genus Streptomyces; species Streptomyces sp. NPDC094034. The sequence continues at coordinate 19,021 of NZ_JBEOUD010000028.1, forward strand.
ACTGGACTTCAGCCGCCCCGTGGCCCTGTCCCTCATCGCGCTGATGCATTTCGTCCCGGACGAGGACGACCCGTACGGCATCACCCGCACCCTGGTGGACGCGCTGCCGTCGGGCAGCGTGCTGATCGTGTCCCACGGCACCGCCGATTTCCTCGCCCCCGAGCAGGCGGCCAAGGTCACCGGGACGTACCGGAAGGGCGGCATCTCCCTGTGCCCCCGTACCCGCGCCGAGGTGGAGCGGTTCTTCGAGGGAACCGACCTCCTCGATCCCGGCCTGGTCAGGGCGCCCGAGTGGTACCGGGACACTCCCGCGCCGGAACGCGAGGAGAGCGGCTTCTACGTGGGAGTGGCCCGCGTCCGCTAGGTCCTCTCCCCGCCCCGGCGCCCGCCTCCTCAGCGCGTGAGCAGGTCGCGCAGGGCCTCGGCGATATCGGTGGGGGCTTCCTCCGCCATGAAATGGCCATGGGTGACGGAGACATGGCGCAGATCGGCGGCCCACGCCTGCCACAGGGACCGCGCGTCGTAGCCGAGCATCGCTCCCCAGTCCTGCTGGAGGACGGTGACCGGCATCCGCAGCCGGTTGCCCGCGTCCCGGTCCGTACGGTCGTGGTCGACGTCGACGCCCGCGGAGGCGCGGTAGTCGGCGACGATCGAGGGCACCGCGTCGCGGCACGCGTCCAGATACGCGGCACGCACGTCGGCGGGGATCGCTCGCGGGTCCTTGGTCCAGCCGTCCAGGAAGTGACCGAAGAAGGTGTCCGCGCAGCCGGTGATCATCTGTTCCGGCAGGCCGGGCGGCTGGGCCATCAGATAGAGGTGGAAGCCGACGGCCGCGGTGGTGCCGTGCATCACGTTCCACATGTCCAGGGTCGGCAGCACATCGAGGCAGGCGAGGTGAGTGATCGCCGTGGGATGGTCGAGTGCGGCGCGGAAGGCGACCAGGGCACCCCGGTCGTGCCCGGCCAGCGCGAACCGCTCATGCCCCAGCGCACCGGCCAGGGCGACGATGTCGGCGGCCATGGTGCGCTTGGAGTAGGTGGCGCCGCCGGTCTCGACGGGTTTGTCGCTGGCGCCGTAGCCGCGCAGGTCGGGGCAGATCACGGTGTGATCGGCCGCGAGATCGGCGGCGACGTGCCGCCACATCAGATGGGTCTGCGGGAAGCCGTGCAGCAGCACGACCGGACTGCCCGTGCCCGCGACGGCCGCGCTCAGTGACACGCCGTCGGCGACGGGAACGCGCCGGTAGTCGAAGCCGGTGATGGCAGGCGTCATGGTTCCGCCTCTTTCTGTGGTGATCCGGGTGACCGGGTTGATCCGGTCGACCGGCTTGAACAGGTGTCTTCAGCCTGGCGGGCGCGAATGAGCATCGGATCAGCGCGCTATAGCGTGGCCGAGGGCGAGCCGCGCCCGAGGAGGAGGTGGTCACGGATGCGGGTCGGGTTCGGGGTGCTGGGGCCGGTCACGGCCTGGGACGGTGGCGGGGGCGCGATCGCCCTGAAGGGACCCCGGCACCGCGCGGTGCTGGCCCGGCTGATCGTCGCCCGCCGCCGTGTCGTCCCGGTCACCCGCCTGGTCGAGGACCTGTGGGCGGACCCGCCCCCGGGCGCGGTCGGGGCCGTACGTACCTTCGTGGCCGCGCTGCGCCGCGCGCTGGAGCCGGAGCGCCCGCCCCGCGCCCGGGCAGGGCTGCTGGTCACGGAAGGGCCCGGGTACGCGCTGCGCGCGGAGCCGGACGCGGTGGACGCCTGGCGCTTCGAGCGGGCGGTGGCCGCCGCCGCGACGCTGCCTCCCGAGGACGCGCTCGCGCGGCTGGAAGAGGCGCTGGGGTGGTGGCGCGGGCCCGCGTACGCGGATTTCGCCGACGCGGCCTGGGCGGGCGCCGAGCGCGCCCGCCTGACGGAGCTGCGGTTGCGCGCGGTCGAGCAGCGGGCGGAAGCCAGGCTGTCCCTGGGACTGGCGGCCGAGGCCGTGCCCGATCTGGACGCGCATGTCGCCGAGCACCCTTGGCGCGAGGACGCCTGGCGGCTGCTGGCACTCGCGCTCTACCGGGCCGGCCGCCAGGGCGACGCGCTCGCGGTGCTGCGCCGGGCACGCACGCTCCTGGTGGAGCGGTTGGGGGTGGACCCCGGCCCCGGACTGCGCCGTCTGCAAGCGGACATCCTCGCCCACGCCGCCCATCTCGACCCCCCGACCGGGCCGGGCAACGCCGGTGGGGAGGGCGGCGCGGCGGGAGAGGTGTGGTCGCGGGCCACCGCGGCGTACGACCGTACCGTCGCCGCGGGCGCCCGCGCCCGGCTGGAGTCGACGATGGGTCTGTTGCGCGGCCTCGCGGTGACCGGGGGCGGCGGCCTGGAGGCGGCCCAGCTGCACCGCGTGGCGGCCGTTACGGCGGCGGAGGAGCTGGGCGACGCGGCGCTGACCGCCCGGGTGATCGGCGCGTACGACGTCCCCGCGATCTGGACCCGCTCCGACGACCCGGAGCGGTCGGCGGTTGTGGTGAGCGTGGCCGAGCGGACCCTGACCGCGCTCCCTCCCGGCGGCCACGAGGCGGCGCGCGCCCGGCTGCTCGCCACCATCGCGCTGGAGTCGCGCGGCACCCCGCCCCGCGCCCTTCGAGCGGGGAGCACTCCCTCGGCGCGCGGCCGCCAGGCCGCTCTGCGGGCGGAGCGGATCGCCCGTGGCCTGGACGATCCCGCACTGCTGGCGTTCGCTCTCAACGGTGTGTTCATGCAGACCTTCCAACGCGCGGGTCTGGCGTCCCGGCGGGACGCGATCGGCGCCGAACTGGTCACCCTGTCCGCCCGCCACGACCTGGTCACCTACGAGATCCTCGGACACCTCATCCGCCTCCAGGCGCGCGGCGCGCTCGCCGACTTTCCCGGAGCCGACGGACACGCGGCCGCCGCCGACCGGCTGGCCGAGCGGCATGAGCTGCCGCTCGTGGGTGTGTTCACCCAGTGGTACCGGGCAATGCGCCTCGCCGAGACCGGCCGGGCACCGGTGGCCGAGGTGGAGACGGCCTACCGGGAGGCCGCGGCGCGCCTCGACGGAGCGCGTATGCCCGGCCTGGAACACGGTCTGCTGCCGCTCGCGCTGCTGTCCCTGCGGCTACGGCACGGCCGCCCGGCTCCCACCGATGACCACATCGACTGGGGGCCGTACGCACCGTGGGTCCGCCCCCTGGTGCTGCTGGCCCAGGACCGCGGCGACGCGGCACGGGCGGCGCTCCGCGAGGCCCCGGACCCGCCGCCGGACCTGCTGCTGGAGGCCCTGTGGTGCCTCACGGCGCGGGCGGCGATCGCCCTCGGCGACCGGGAGACGATACGGCGTGCGTACAGCGAACTGACCCCGGCGGCGGGGGAGGTGGCGGGAGCGGGCAGCGGCCTGCTCAGCCTCGGCCCGGTCGCGCGCCACCTCGAAGCACTCGCCGCCACGGGATCGGCCGGACAGGAGGGACGGTGAGCCCGCCCGGTGGTGGGTGCGTGGTTCCGGCCGGCGTCGCGGCCGTTGGCCCCCCGGCCGCGCGCGGCGATCGCGGTTCAGTGTGCCAATGGCCCAGTAGGTCAAGGTTCACTTGAGCCACTGGGGTGCGAGGTGCTGTGATGGAGCTGTCAATGGCGCTGCGGATCTCCGCGGCGCCTTTCTCATGCCGGAATGAGAACGGGCGGGCTGGCAGTGCTGAAGAGGATATTCGTGTGTCCCGATCCGGGACGGCTGCGGCTGTACGGCGCCGCCCGCGCCGTTCTCGGCATCGGCCTGGCGGTCCTCGTGTGCGGGGCCGCCGGTCACCCGCTCGCCGGGGTCATCACCGGTGGACTCGCCGCGCTCCTCGCCCTCTTCACCGTCACCGACACGACGGTACGCGGCCAGGCCGTCACCACCGCTCTGCTGCCCGCGGTCGGCCTTCCCGTGCTCGCCCTGGCGTCGGCGCTGCACGATCACCCGCGGGCCCGCGACGCGGCGTTTCTCGTCGTGGCCGGTGCCGGGGTGTACGCACGCCGCTGGGGCCCGCGAGGGAATGCCCTGGGGGTCTTCGGGTTCATGACCTTCTTCGTGGCGCAGTTCCTGCACACCGTGCCCGCGCAACTGCCCGGTCTGTACTCCGCGCTGCTGCTCGCCGTAATCGCCTCCTCGGTCGTCCGCTTCGGTGTCTGGTGCTACGAGCGCCGGCTGCCGCCGCCCACCCTGCCCCTACTGCCCGGCGCCCCGGGCACTGCCCGTACGACCACCCGGCAGGCGGTTCAGATGGCCGCCGCCGGTGCGTTGGCGCTCTACGTGGGCCAGACGCTCTCGCAGGACCGTTGGTACTGGGCCGTCGGCGCTGCCTGGTGGATCTTCGTGAACACCGCCTCACGTGGTGAGACCCTTGTCCGCGGCTTCCGGCGGGTGGTCGGCACGGCCGTCGGCAGCGCCGCCGGACTGATCATCGCGGTACCCCTGCACGGCGCGACGGCCCCCACCGCCGCGCTCGTCGCCCTGTGCGTCTTCGGGATCTTCTACACGGCCGCGGTCTCGTACAGCTGGATGATCTTCTTCGTGACGGTCATGGTCGGCCTGCTGTACGGACTGCTCGGCGTGCTCGATCCGGCGCTGCTCGCCCTGCGACTGGCCCAGACCGGTGTGGGGGCGCTGGGCGCGGCGCTGGCCGTCCTGCTCCTGCTGCCCGTGACCACCCATGCCGTCACCGACGCGTGGATCCAGCAGGCGCTGCGCTGTGTGCACCGCTGCACCACCACGGCCGCCCGCAGGCTCGCCGGGGACGAGCAGGCCGATCCGGGGCCGCTCGCCGCGGAACTGGAAGCACTGCTCGGCCGGGTACGGATGTCCCTCGCACCGCTTGTCCATCCGCTGAACCCGTCGCGGGCGCGCCGGGCCCGGGCCCGCCACGTGCTTGTCCTGCTCGACGACTGCGCCCGTGAGGTACGGGCGTTCGCCGCGGTGGCCGCCGACCCCACCGCCGCGCACGACGCCCGGCTGGCCGCCGCCTGCCGCCGAGTGGAGGCCGCCGTACGCGAGTTGGCGCCGCCGGGGGCGGAGCCGGCCCGTCCGGCGGCGGATGTGCCGGACGCGCCGCACCACCACCCCGGAGCAGAGGCGGCGCTGGCCCATCTGCACAACCTGGAGCGGGCGCTCGGGGACCTCTCCACACCCCTGCGTACCGCGTCGCGCGGCCCTCTCGTCCCCGCCTGAACTACCGGACGCCCCCTCCTGAGCTGCCGGAAAGGGGGCTGGAAAGGGGCCGGAAAGGGGCCGGAAAGGACCCACCGGGCCAAGTGATTGGTCCAGACCCCCTGCTACCGTCGGCCCCGGACACCGGGGGAGCGGTGGCCGCGAGGCAGCCGACGAGAAGCCGAAGAGGGGACACAGAGTGAGCGGCAGGAACGACGGGCGGGCCTTCATCGGATCGTTCACCTCCACGGGAGGCCGCGGGATCATCGCCGTGACCGTGGACGCGGGGACCGGGGCTCTGACGGAGCGCGGAGCCACCGACGCCGTCGCCGATCCGTCCTATCTGGCGCTGTCCCCGGACGGATCCGTGCTCTACGCGGTCTCCGAGACCGAGGAAGGCGCGGCGGCGGCGTTCCGTACACCGGCGGCGGACGCGGGGAACGGGGCGCCGCGGCCGCTGGGGGAGCCCGTACCGGTATGCGGCGAGAGCCCCACCCATCTCACCCTCACCGCCGGGCATCTGCTGACCGCCAACTATGGTTCCGGCAGCGTCACCGTACTGCCCGTCGGCGCCGACGGCGCACTCCGGCCGACGAGCGGGGTGACCAGGCACGAGGGCTCCGGGCCGCATCCGGACCGCCAGCGCGGGCCGCACGCGCACCAGGTGGTGACCGACCCGAGCGGCCGGTGGATCCTCGCCACCGACCTCGGCACCGACTCCGTCCGGATCAGTTCGCTCGACACCACCGCCGGCGAGCTGACACCGCACGCCGAGACCGCGCTGCGCCCCGGCACCGGGCCGCGTCATCTCGCCTTCCACCCGGCCGGCGGCCACGCGTATGTGCTCAACGAGCTGGAGCCGACTCTCACCCTCTGCCGCTGGAACGCGGAGAAGGGCCTGCTCGGACCGGTCGGCGAAGCCCCCGTCCTGCCCGATGGCGTGGAGGTCGAGGGCTTCGGCTCGGAGGTGGTCGTGTCGCACGACGGACGGTTCGTCTGGGCGGCGGTCCGCGGACATGACAGCATCGCCGTCCTCGCGCTCGACGCGACCTACGAGAAGGCCGACCTGGTCACCACGGTGGACTGCGGCGGGCGTTGGCCCCGCGATCTGGCGCTGGACCCGACGGGTGGCCGCCTCTACGCCGCGAATGAGCACTCCGGCGACGTGACCTGGTTCGACATCGATGCGGCGACGGGCATTCCGGTACGCGCCGGCTCCTTCGCGGCCCCCGCCGCCTCCTGCGTGGTCTTCGGCTGACCGAACAGCCCGCCACCCCCGACGACGCTCTCCATGAGCGGATACGGCGGTGGTGGTACCGACGCGGAAGGGCCCGCGCCGGGCGATCCCGGGCGGGCCCTTTCCACGGGTACGGGCGGGTCGTGCTCCCGTACTCAGGGGCGTGCGGCGCGTGGCCGGTGCGGACGGGTCAGTGCGTCGCCGTCCCCTGCGCCTGCGCGGGGATGCCCAGCGCGGCCGTGTACTTCGACAGCACCAGCTTCCCGATCGCCGGGTACGCGCCCAGCGGCTCGGCGGCGGCGCAGTCCGCCTCCTTGAGCGCCGCTTCGAGCAGCCCCTCGGGCAGCTCGGGGCCGACCAGATACGGGGCGAGCGCGAGCTGGGTCGAACCGGCCTCGCGCAGCTCCTGGGCGACGGCCGCGATCGAGCCCTCCTCGTCGAGCGCCGCGGCCATGACCGGTACGGCGAGGCGCGCGGCCAGCAGCATTCCGGTGATCCCCGCGGTCTGCACCGCTTCCTTGCCCCCCACTGTGGCCAGGATGATCCCGTCGGCCGCCGTGGCGACCGTGAAGAGCCTGGCGCGGTCGGCGCGGGCCAGCCCGGCCTCCGACAGGCGTACGTGCAGACCTTCGGCGAGCAGCGGATGCGGACCGAGGACATCGGTCAGCTCCGCGGTGGCGCCGCTGTCCGCGACGGCCTGACCTATCCGCGTGACCAGCCCACTGTCCGGTCCCGCGAGCAGCGGTACGACGACGGCGGCCGGACCCTCGGGCTCGGCCACCTCGCGGCCCGCCGACTTCGCCAGCTCATAGCGTTCGGTACGCAGCGCGGCGGTCCCGGCCAGGACGCTCCGCAGCGTGGGGTACTCGGAGTCGTCGCCGTCCAGGAAGCCGATGACGGCGTCGAGGCCGGGCAGCTCGGAACGGGCGATACTGACGACCTCTTCGGCCAGACTCCGGACGGCGGCCGAGGGGTTTCCGGGCACGGCGACGACAAGCGCGGGCGCACCTTCGGGAGCCGCGACCGGTTCGGGGCGGCGGTGGCGCCCCGACTGACGGGGTCGCGGCATTCGTACAGGCAGGCCGGATGCGGGCCCAGTGGGGGTGCTCATGGCGTCGAATGCTACTGGTTTTGTGGGCGCGGCTGTTCGGGGAGGGGGCAGCCGCGAACCATCTGTCCTTATTTATCCGTTAGGTGTTTTTCTGCTCATCCATCCTGTTCTGTCGGGACGTTCAACAGGCGCGCGTCGGGCGGCAACCGGAGCGCGTCCGCGGCGAGCGCCCCCGCGATGAGCAGCGCCCCGCCGAGCGGATCGGTCGCGGAGGAGACGGTCGTGGCATGCGGGAGCTGACCGGCCAGTTCGGCGCGCAGCGGGACGAGCAGTGGGTCGCCGAGTCCGAACAGCCCTCCTGTGAGGGCGACTTCGCACGCACCCGAGGGTGGACAGACCGCCGCGGCGGCCTCCGCGATATGCCGCGCGGCCGTCGAGACGATGCCCTCCGCGACCGGATCGCCGGCCGCGCAACGGGCCACCTCCGGCGCGAAAGAGGCGAGTACCGCGGGCCGGTCGGTACGCGGATAGAGCAGCCCGGGCAGCTCGGGGGCGGGCCCGAACATCGCTTCTATCCTGGACAGCAGTGCGGGCGATCCGCCGCGTCGTCCGTCGTGCGCCCGCATGGCGGCTTCCAGTCCCGCCCGGCCGATCCAGGCGCCACCGCCGCAGTCACCCAGCAAATGACCCCAGCCGTCCGCGCGCCGCCAGCCGGTGAGGTCCGTGCCCAGCGCGATCATGCCCGTACCGGCCGCGACGACCGCGCCGGGACGCTGACCGAGCGCTCCCGCGTACGCGGTGACCGCGTCCGCCGCGAGCGCGACCCTCCGTACGCCGAGGGAACGCTCAAGCGCCGCGGGCAGTTCGGCGCGCAGTCCGTCACCGAGCGTCGCCATCCCGGCCGCGCCGATCGCGACCGCGGACAGGGTGGTCCGGTCCCCTCCCGCGCCTTGATCCACGCCCGCCTCCGCCAGGAGCGTGTCGACCGCGGGCAGCAGCCGGGCGAGCAACTGCCCGGCGTCGATACCCGAGGGGCCCGTGCGCACCGGCTCGGCGGAGGCGGTCGTCGCGACCGTCGTCACGGCCGCGCTGCCGTCCGAGGCCGTCGAGCCGAGCGCGAAGCGCAGCCCCGAGCCTCCTGAGTCCACACCCAGGACCCAGCTCATCGAACCGCCCGGTTCACGCGGATGTCCGTCTCATGGCAGCCGCCAGTCCACCGGCTGTGCCCCCTGGCCGATCAGCAGGTCATTGGCCCGGCTGAACGGACGCGAACCGAAGAAACCGCGGTCCGCCGACATCGGGGAGGGATGGGCCGATTCGACGGCCGGGTAATCCCCCAGCATCGGGCGGCAGTTACGGGCGTCACGCCCCCACAGGATGGAGACCATGGGCTTGCCGCGCGCGACCAGAGCGCGAATGGCCTGCTCGGTCACCTCTTCCCAGCCCTTGCCGCGGTGCGCGGCGGGCTTGCGGGGCGCTGTCGTGAGCGCCCTGTTGAGCAGCAGTACCCCCTGCCGCGTCCAGGGCGTCAGATCGCCGTTGGAAGGACGGGACAGCCCCAGATCCGTATGGGCCTCCCGGAAGATGTTCTCCAGACTGCCGGGCAGGGGCCGTACCTCGGGTGCCACCGAGAAGCTCAGCCCCACCGCGTGCCCGGGGGTCGGATAGGGATCCTGACCCACGATCAGGACCCGCACCTCGTCGAACGGCTGCTGGAAGGCGCGCAGCACATTCGGTCCGGCCGGCAAGTACGTACGCCCCGCGGCGATCTCCGCGCGCAGGAAGTCGCCCATCTCGGCGATGCGTCCGGCCACGGGGGCCAGCGCATCCGCCCATCCGGGCTCGACGATTTCGTTCAACGGTCGTGCTGCCACGGGGCGCCACTCTACTGGTGCGCACGGCGCGCTTCCGCACACACCCGTCAAACCACCATCGGTGGACGGCATTTGCCCGGCTCACCCGGACAGGGTGACCGCGCGGACACAGAGCACGTCCGGCAGATGCGAGGCCAGCAGCTCCCAGCTGTCCCCGTCGTCCGCGCTCGCGTACACCTCGCCATTGCGGTTGCCGAAGTACACCCCCGCCGGATCGGAGCCGTCCGTACACATCGCGTCACGCAGCACCGTGCCGAAGTGGTCCCCCTCCGGCAGCCCGGCCGACAGCGGCTCCCAGTCGCCGCCCGCGTTCTCCGTACGGAAGACCCGGCAGCGGCGCTCGGCGGGGACGCGGTCCGCGTCGGCGTTGATCGGGAACACATAGGCCACATCCGCGTGGTGCGGATGCGCGGCGACCGCGAAGCCGAAGTCGGACGGCAGGCCCGCGCCGATGTCGCTCCACCGGGCGCCCGCGTCGTCACTGCGGAACACGCCCCAGTGGTTCTGGAGATAGAGCCGGTCGGGATCAGCCGCGTCCTGCGCGATCTTGTGGACGCACTGGCCGAACTCAGGGTGGGGATCGGGCAGGAAGACCGCCGACACCCCCTGGTTGGACGGCGCCCAGCTCCCGCCGCCGTCCCGGGAGCGGAACACCCCGGCCGTGGACACCGCGACCGTCACCGCGTCCGGGTCCCGGGGGTCGGTCACCACCGTATGCACGGCCTCACCGCCGCCGCCCGGCACCCATCGCGATCGCGTCGGGTGCTCCCACAGCGGCCGGATCAGCTCGAAGGTCTCGCCGCCGTCACCGGACCGGAACAGGGCGGCGGGCTCCGTCCCCGCGTACACCACATCCGGCGCCGCCGGGCCGGCCGGATGCAGCTGCCAGACCCGCTCCAGGGAGGCGCCCGTGTCCTTGGGAAAGCGGACCGCGGGTCTCGTCGGCTCCGTCCAGCTCGCCCCGAGATCGTCCGAGTGGAACACGGACGGGCCCCAGTGCGCGCTGTCGCCGCCGACCAGCAGCCGCGGCACCGCCCGGCGCGTGTCGACGCCGATCGAGTAGACCGCCTGCGCGTTGAATCGAGGGCCGTCGAAATCCCATCGGCCGCCGCGCCTGCGGCCGATGAAAAGCCCTTTGCGGGTGCCTACGGTGAGTAGTACGTCGGACATGGCCGATACCTCCAGGACGCCGTTGTCTCGGGATACGGGCCAGTCTGCACCCGACCACTGACAACGGCTCCCGAAGGCGCGTGTCCGCCCTGGCCGTCCACCCGCCGGCCGACCCGGCTGAGGCCCGCTCGAAAGGCCCGGTCAGACGGCTCGGTGGTACTGCTGCGGGGTGTGTACGCGCCCGCCCAGCTCACCGGCGGCGCGGCGGGCCCAGGACGGGTCGCGCAGCAGCTCCCTGCCGAGCAGTACGGCATCGGCCTCACCGTTGGCGATGATCTTCTCGGCCTGCTCGGGCTGGGTGATCAGACCCACCGCCGCCACGGGCAGCCGGGTCTCCGCCCTGACGCGGGCGGCGAACGGCACCTGATAGCCGGGTCCCACCGGAATGCGGACGTCCGCGGCATTGCCACCGCTGGAGACATCGAGCAGATCCACCCCGTGCGCCAGCAGTTCGCCGGCGAGGCGCACCGTGTCGTCGGCGGTCCAGCCGCCCTCGTCGAGCCAGTCGGTGGCGGAGATCCGGAAGAAGAGCGGCAGCTCCTCGGGCCACTCGGCGCGTACAGCGTCCACGACCTCCAGCGCGAACCGCGCACGGTTCTCGAAGGAGCCACCATAGGAGTCCGTGCGCCGGTTGCTGTGCGGGGAGAGGAACTCCCCGATCAGATAGCCGTGCGCGCCGTGCACCTCGACGACCTGGAAACCGGCCTCCCTGGCCCGCCGCGCCGCCGCCGCGAACTGTCCGACGATCTCCCTGATCTGCTCCACGGTCAGTTCGGCGGGGAGCAGATGCCCCTCGGCGAAGGGCACCGCGCTGGGCGCCAGCGGCTCCCACCCATGGGCCTCGGGACCGACGGGGCCCCCGCCGTTCCACGGCCGGTCGGTCGACGCCTTCCGCCCGGCATGGGCGAGCTGGATACCGGCGATGGTGCCCTGCGAGGCGAGGAAGCGGGTGATCCGGCGGAACGCCTCGACCTGGGTGTCGTTCCAGATCCCGAGGTCGGCGGGGCTGATACGGCCCTCCGGGCTGACCGCCGTGGCCTCGACGAGGATCAGTCCGGTGCCGCCGGTGGCGCGCGCGGCGAGGTGGGAGAAGTGCCAGTCGTTCGGCACACCGGCGTCCGGGCCCGTCTCGTCCGCGGAGTACTGGCACATGGGCGCCATCCAGACCCGGTTGGGGATGGTCAGGGACCGCAGGGTGTACGGCTCGAACAGTGCGCTCACGGCGGACTCCATTCGGAACGTGGGGGATCGCGGGGGATCACGCGGGTCGGTAGGTGCCGGCCGGGCCACCGCCGCGGGCGGGGCCGGTCAACCGCTCGTACGATACCCATCGTAGTAAGGCGAATGTCAAACTACGAGAAATCTCGTACAATGAGATCTCGCCGATGGAGTGGAGCCCCGCCATGACCGCCGCGACCAGCACCCGCGAACTCGCCCACCCCTCGTGTGCGGAGATCCGTCTGGAGGGCGTGCTCCACGCACTCTCCGACCCCTTGCGGCTGCGGATCGTCCGTGAGCTGGCCGTGGCGGAGGGTGAGCTCTCCTGTTCGCATTTCGAGCTGCCCGTCAGCAAATCCACCACCACTCACCATTTCCGGGTCCTGCGTGAGAGTGGCGTGATCGAGCAGAACTACCGGGGGACGGCCAAGATGAGCGGACTGCGCAGGGAGGATCTGGCCCGTCTCTTCCCCGGTCTGCTCGACAGCGTCCTGGGGGCGGCCACCGCGCAGGCGGCCCGGCTCGGTGAGGGCTGATCCGGAGGTCTTTCACGGTTGATCCGGAGATCGCCCACGGTTGATCCGGGGTCGGCCACGGCGGATCCCGATGTCGGCCACGGCGAGAGCCGATGAGCCGACAGGGTGCCGTACTCATGGGCGCGTGCGCGCCATGACAATAAGGGTGGATTGCCTGATTAAGTTGTGAATGTGTCGGAACATAAATTGATTTCCGCCCAGGAACCTCATGAGCACGACGCGTACCCATGGCCGATGTGGGAAGTGCAGGGGCACGGCACCGTCACCGGGGCCGGGGACCCCAGGGACGGCGCCGCGCGGCGCGAGATCCTGCCGCCCTGGGTCGATATCAGGCTGACCTTCGCCGACGGCGCGCGGATCGATGTGCTCGCGGTGGTACGTGACGGCAGGATCGCCATCGAGGACGCGCAGGCCGATCCGCCGCTCGCGCTGGACGGCTTCGCCGCGCTCGCCGAGGCGATCGAGGCGCCGCTCCACAGCGCCTGTCAGGTGGTCGCCGGCCGGCACCGGCCCCCCGCCCCCCAGCCCGTCGGCGGTGGAGTTCCCGTCGATGCCCCGGTCACCCACGCAGCCCCGGGGTCCGGCGAGGGACCGCGACCGCTGCCCGAGGGGCCGGTGCCGGCGGAGGAGGCAAAGCTCCAAGCGGGATCGGTGCCCACCCATGTGTCAGGTCCCGTGCCGCTCGCGCCGGAGGGGCCGTCCGAGCAGTCGCCCGAGTGGCCCGCGGAGGAGTCGGCGCCGGAGCGAGCGCCGGACCCCGCCCCGGCCGCGCCGCCGGAGCCCGCGCCCGTGGACACGCAGGCCGCCGCCCCCGAAGCCGCGCAGGCCGCCGCGCGGGAAGAGGACCGGTCCGGCCGGCACCGCGCCCGTCCGTCGCTCCCGCGCGGCAGCGCCGCCCGGGAGGGCGTCGCCGAGATCTACCGGGCCGCCCAGCAGGCCGGCCAGGACCCGGTGCTCGCCGTGATGTCCGCCACGGGGTTCAGCCGCCGCAAGGCGTTGAGGCTGATCGCGGGCGCCCGGGACGAGGGCCATCTGACGCCCCGTCACCACCGCCGCTGACCACCGCCGTTGACTCTCGACGCTGACCCTCGGTGCCGGCTCTCGCCGCCGGACTTCGCCGCCGGGCTTTGGCGCTGGACGTTGGCGCTGACCACCGACGTTCGCTCTCTCCGCCGTGTCACATGGCGCGCATACGGTTCATCTCGGACGTCTGCTGCGAGATGACATCGTTCGCCATCTCCTGGACCTGGATGTTGTTGCCGTCCGACAGCGCCTCGGTGGCCATGGTGATCGCCCCCTGGTGGTGAGTGATCATCAGCTTGAGGAACAGCTCGTCGAAGGCCTTCCCCTTCGCCGCCCGCAACTGCGTCAGTTGGGCGGCGGTGGCCATTCCGGGCATCGAGCCGTGGTCATGACCCTGGTGCTTCTTCGCCCCGCCGTTGTTCTTCAGCCAGGCCTCCATCATGCCGATCTCGGGCTTCTGCGCGTCGGCGATCCGCGACGCGAGCCGCTTCACCTGCTCCGAGTCCGCCCGTTCCGGGACGAGTCCGGTCATGTCCAGCGCCTGGCCGTGGTGCACGATCATCATCTGCGCATAGGTGAAATCGGCGGAGTTGGGGGTGTTGTCCGGCGCCGCCTTCAGCGCCTCCTCGGCGGAGAGCGTCTTCGCGGGTTCGCCCGGCTTGCCGGGCGCCACCACTCCAGCACCCTTGTCGGCGCTGGTCTTTGCCGCGCCCGAGCTGTCGTCGTCTCCCGATTCGCAGGCTCCCAGGGCGAGTACGGCGGCGGCGACGGCCGCCGCGACGACGGACCGGCGGACACGCGGACTCCGGTGGCGGATCAACACGGCGACCTCCTGCGGCACATGGTGTGGTGGACATTTCCTAGCACGCTTCAGGCAACGAGTGATCAAAAACTTTCATTACGTCTCTGTTGCCATCTGTTGAGATGTACATGAGAGGGACGATACTGCCGAGGTCCGTGACCCGTTCGCACCCGAGCGGGGATACAAGGGAGGACGCAGTGAGTTCGTTGCACACCACTCGCGTGCGGCGCAGACGTCTGGGCGTGGCGGCAGCCGCGGCAGGGCTCTTCGCCACTCTGCTGGCCGCCGGTCCGGCGGTCGCCACACCCGACCCCGGTGACGGTCAGGCCAAGGAGAAGATCTCCAGCAGCCAGGCCGCCGAGGTCACGTCAGCCATCCAGAACGGCGAGATACCCGGCGTGGACGAGATCGTCCACAGCTCCAACATCAGTCATCTCGCCAATGTGCCCAAGGACTTGATCAAGGGCACCAACTCGGACCTCGCGTTCCAGGGCAAGTACGCCTTCTCGGGCAACTACGACGGCTTCCGGATCTTCGACATCAGCAACCCGAAGTCCCCCAAGACCGTCGCGCAGGTGCTCTGCCCCGGATCGCAGAACGACATCTCGGTCTCGGGTGATCTGCTCTTCCTCTCCACCGACTCCTCGCGCAGCGACAACTCGTGCAACAGCACGTCGCAGTCCGCCACGGAGAAGTCGTCCTGGGAGGGCATGAAGATCTTCGACATCAGCGACAAGCGGAACCCCAAGTACGTCGCCGCTGTCGAGACCGCGTGCGGTTCACACACCCACACGCTGGTGCCGGAGCGCAAGGACGTCTACATCTACGTCTCCTCGTACTCGCCCAGCGTGTCGTTCCCGGACTGCCAGCCGCCGCACGACGGTATCTCCATCATCAAGGTGCCGCGCAAGTCCCCGGAGAAGGCCGCGGTCGTGAACTTCCCGGTGCTCTTCCCCGACGGCGGAAACCCGGGAGCGCCCACCAACCCGGGTGTCTCGGCGACCACCGGCTGCCACGACATCACGGTGCTGCCCTCCAAGGACCTGGCCGCCGGTGCCTGCATGGGTGACGGCATCCTGTTCGACATCAAGGACCCGGAGCACCCCAGGGTGATCGACCAGGTCCAGGACAATGTCAACTTCGCCTTCTGGCACTCGGCCACCTTCAACCAGGAGGCCAACAAGGTCGTCTTCACCGACGAGCTGGGCGGCGGTGGCGCCGCCACCTGCAACGCGGAGATCGGTCCGAACAGGGGCGCCGACGGTATCTACGACATCGTCGGCAAGGGCGACAAGCGCGAGCTGGTCTTCCGCAGCTACTACAAGATCCCCCGCTACCAGGCGGACACCGAGAACTGCGTCGCCCACAACGGCTCGCTGATCCCGGTCAAGGGCCGCGACATCATGGTCCAGTCCTGGTACCAGGGTGGCGTCTCCGTCTGGGACTTCACCAACTCCTCGAAGCCGAAGGAGATCGCGTACTTCGAGCGCGGTCCGATCTCGGCCGAGACCATGGTCGGCGGGGGCACGTGGTCCTCGTACTACTACAACGGCCACATCTACTCGAACGACATGGTCAAGGGCTTCGATGTGCTCAAGATCGACGACCGCCTGACGGACCCGGCGAAGCGGGTGCGGATGTCCGAGCTGAACGTGCAGACGCAGCCGGACTACTTCGACCGCTCGGGCCACTGAAGGATCGTGTCCTGACTCGTTCCGCCGGGCGGGCAGCCGCCCGGCGGAACGCCGAGTTCCCAGTCCAGCCCGTAGCGCTGGAACAACTCGGCGCGCAGCCGTGGCAGCGGCATCGGCGCACCCGGCATCAGCACGGCGAAGACCGCGCCCATCAACAGGGCGCGCAGCAGCGGATAGTCGCTGTCCGGGTCCTGTGAGCCGTAGCGCTCCACCGTGTCCCGCAGCAGCCCCGCGAGCCGCTGTTGCTCCGGGCACTGCACGAACCCCTCGGCCTGGAGGATGCCGGCCATATGCGTCCGCATCAGGACCGGGCTGGTCACGGTGAGTCCGAGAATGGCGTCGATCGCCCGTGCCAGCAGCTCCCGGCCGTCCCGCGTGGCCGGTTCACGCTCCAGGGCCGCCTGGAGCGTGCGGTGCATCAGCCGGTGCACGGCGGATTGCAACAGCTGCCGCTTTCCCGGGAAGTAGTACGAGACGAGACCGCGCGCGGAACCCGCCCTGTCGGCGATGTCGGCGAGCGTCGTGGCCTCGTAACCGCGTTCGGCGACCAACTCGACCGTCGCCTGAAGCAACCGCTCACGTGAACGCCGACGGAGCTCTTCATTGACCGATGCGCTCCGCGGGGACATGCTTGACTCCTGCGTTGACTGGCTCTAAGCCAATATACTCAGTGCGTCCCGCCGCAGACCCTTCCGGGCCTGGTCAGCGGGGCTGCCGCCTGCCTTGGGCGACGCGGGGGATCGTCCAAGGCAGGCGGTTTTGGCATGCCCGGACGGCGCCGCGGTGCCCGTTTGGGGTCGCGGGGCCGCCCGTTTCACGGCTCTCTCCACGGGTCTATCGCAACGGTCCCCGGCTCGCCAGGGCGATAACGGGCCGCAGTCCCGCCGGGCGCTCCTCGACCGGCAGATGGTCCACGAAATGGACGGAGCAGCCCAACTCGGCCGCTCCGCCGTCCGCCCCGCGGTCGTCGCCGACCATCAGCACATCGTGCGGATCCTGCCCCAACTCCTCGCAGGCCGCCCGGAACAGCCGCGGATCGGGCTTCTGGATGCCGTGCTCGTACGAGAGCACATACGCGTCGACGAACGCGTCCAGGCCATGGGCGCGGAAGACCGGCCGCAGATCCCAGCCGATATTGCTGACCACCGCGATGCCGATGCCCTCGCGGCGCAGCGTGCCGAGCACCTCGGCGGCGTCGGTGTACGGGCGCCAGGCGTCCGGCGTCATATGACGGTCGTAGAGCGCGTCGTACAGGACCGGGCTGGGCAGCCTCACCTGCCGGGCGAGCCCGGTGTACGCGGCGCGGTGGCGCTCGGCGCTCTCGTCACGGGTGGCCCACAGCCCGGCCAGGTCCGGCGGCACCCGCTCCGGTGAGGAGCCACCGGGCAGCGCGCCCGCCACGGCCAGCCGCATCGCGTACCGCCGCACCTCGTCGGGGGGTACGGCGACGCCCGCCTCGTCGAGCACGGCACGCAGCCAGGAGCCCGCGGATTCGATTCGGAAGAGGGTTCCGGAGAAGTCGAAGAGCACACCCTTGAAGGTCATACGTACGATCCTCGCCGGGTCACGGCTTCCTGGACAAGGTCACGCGCCCGTACACCGCGACCGAGAACGCGACCAGACAGCCACCGAACAGCCATCCGCCGATCACGTCCGCGCTCCAGTGCACCCCCAGCCACAGCCGGGTCAGACCCGCCCCGGCCACCGATACCGCCGCGACGACGACCGCCGTACGCCAGGGCCACCCGCCGGCCCCGTGGCGCCGTATCAGCCACAGCAGCAGCCCGCAGGTCACCGCGGCGGTCATGGCGTGTCCCGAGGGGAACGCGGCGAAGTGCGCGGAGTCGACCGGATCGGGCCACCGCGGGCGTTCACGCCCGACGGCGGCCTTCGCCCCCTGGGAGACGGCCGCGCCCAGCGCCGCCGTCCCCGCCGTCCACAGCGCGAGCAGCCGCTCATGCCGCAGCCACAGCGCGATCACGGCCACCGCGGTCAGCAGCCGCATCGTCCAGGGATCCCAGAACCAGTCGGTGAGCACCCGGTTCACCCAGGTCACGCCCGGCTCGGCCACCGCGCGGCGGTGCAACTCCGCCGCGACCCACCGGTCGAAGGAGAACAGCGGGCCCCACTCGGCGACGACGAGGACGGTCAGCACCGCCGAGAGGACGGCCAGCAGCGCGGCCGTCGCGCCCGCTCCGGTGAGCCCGGCGCGTGGCGCACGGTCCGGGGGCGGCGGGGTGACCATGGGGGGCGAGGGGGAGAGCATGGGCTGATCCTCGCGCACCCGGCGAGCCAGGGGCCATCCCAAGGGGCTATCCCAGGGCGCGCAGCGCCGGTACGAAGGCGACCAGCAGCGGTACCACCGGCACCAGCGCCGCCGCGGCGGTCAGCCGCAGCCGTCGAGCCGCGGTGAGCCGGGGTACGGGCGACAGCAGCCGGTTCACCCGCTGGGGCAGCTGCGCGTCCGGGGTGGTGCCCGGCCCGAACACCCCGCGGTCCTCGTTCAGTTCGACCAGCGCGAGCGCGATCGTCAGCCGTCCGAAGCGTCGCGAGGCGACATCGTCGGCGGCCAGCTCGACCAGCCGGTGCATCTCGTCGCGGAACGCCGCGAACACCGGCACCTGCGGGAATCCGTTCGCCAGCGCCCCCGAGCAGTGCAGCAGCCAGTCGTGCCTGGCGCGGGCGTGGCCCTGCTCATGGGCGAGTACGGCATCGAGCTGGCGCCCCTTCAGACGGCGCAGCGCGGCCGTGGTGATGACCAGTTGGGGCGCGGCGCCCGGCAGCCACCACGCGCCGGGACGCTCGCCCTCCAGGACCACGAGCGGTTCGCCGCGCGGTTCCTCGCCGGGCAGCACGGGGGAGCGTACGAGCAGTTCCTTGCGGCGCTGCCGACGCCGGCGGCGGGCCCGGTGGATCTCGCGGGTGAGCATGGCGGCCGTCCAGAGACCACCGCTGGCCAGCAGCACGGTCAGTACGGCGGTCCACGGCCCGTGCGAGCCGAAGGCGTAGGCCTCCACGACCCCGCGCGGGGCGGGTGCGAAGACATGGCCGCGGACGCGCAGCCAGGACGCGGCGGCGCTGAAGGTCATGGAGAGCGCGAAGCTCAGCAGCACGGCCGCCACGACGCACTGCCACACCCAGAGCGCCACCACGGGCTCGCGCTCCGGCCAGTCGGCGCGCGACAGGAGTCTCGGGGCGACGACGGCGGCCAGCGCACCGAGCAGCAGCAGTGCCAGGGAGACCATCATGGTCACCAGAGTAGGAGGGGCGCGCTACTCAGGGGTATGTCCTCACCCGGCAAGTGACCCACGACACGTTTCGGCGCGGGCGCCGCTGACCTTCCGGGACCGTCCGTGGTCAGAGCGTGAGCAGCATCGCCAGCATCGCGAGGCCCATGGAGAGGCGGCAGACCAGCGTCAGTTCCGGCCGCTCGCCCCAGCCTGCCGGGGCCGTACCGCCACCGCTCTCGGGGCCCGCGGTGGCCGTGACCGGCAGCAGCCGGGCGCCCGCCCGGAGCACATAGCCGGCGTAGTAGAGCAGCAGCACACCGGTGATCAGCGGCGCTCCGCCGCCCGTGCCGACCGTCCCCGCCGTGTGTGCGCTGTGTGCCCCCGCCGGGGCGAGAGCCATGGCCCCGGCCATATAGACCATCGCGAGCATCCCCAGCAGATGGTGCAGCCGGTGCCCCCTCCCGCCGGCCCTCAGGAGCGTATGGAGCGCCGCGCCGCCGAACACCACCACGTACCCCGCCCAGACCCACCGGGGCGGCGTCAGCACGGCGGCGGGCACCGCCATGGCCGCCATCCCGAACCCCATCAGCGCCTCGCCGCCCGCCGAACCGCGCCGGCCGCCCGCGCCGGCGCGCGACCGGAGCAGACAGTAACTCCCGACCGCCGTGCAGAGCGCGACGAGCAGCCAGCCGGACATCGCAGGTCCGTGCATCGCACCTCCCCGTCTACGGACTCGTCCAGGGAATGCCCGGCGCCGCCGATGCGCATACGAGCGCAGAGGGACACGGAGGGAGCGCACCGGGGGTCACGGGCCCGGCGGGGCGCCGTCGTTCGGTTATTCACATTTCGCTGGAAACGGAAAGCGTAAAGAAAATAGGCTGACACACCCTCGCTTTTGCCCATCGAATTCCTGGTGCGCATGGCCTTGTGGCGACGGTGGCGCCCGACTACTTTGCGAGAGCGCGCCCTTGGGGGCCGGGCGGACTGCCGCCGCCTGTAAATCCCCCCACCCCCGAGGGCTTTACGCATTCTGGCAGATATCGAGTCGGAGGCATTCCCCCATGCATATGTCACGACGGTCGGCCCTCGCCTCCGCACTGGCGGCTTCGGCCGCCATCGCCGGCGTCGGCGCAGCCCAGCAGGGTGCCTCGGCGGCCGAACCGCGCCGCCGCGCACAGTCGGGACCCACCGCCAGTCCGCCCGGTGACGTGGTCGGCAAAATCACCGTGGGTTACCAGGGCTGGTTCGCCTGCACCGGTGACGGCGCCCCCATCAATGGGTGGTGGCACTGGAGTCAGAACATGAGCCAGCCGCCGTCGCTCAGCAATACCACCATCAAGTCGTGGCCGGACATGCGGGAATACTCCCGCGGTTACCCCACCGCCTACCCGAACCTGAACAGTGGCCAGCCCGCCACGCTGTTCTCCTCCTGGGACCAGCAGACGGTCGACACGCACTTCCGCTGGATGCGGGAGAACAACTGCGACACGGCCGCGCTCCAGCGCTTCAACCCCTTCAGCCCGGAGGGCCCGACCCGGGACGCGATGGCGCAGAAAGTGCGTCAGGCGGCCGAGGCCAACGGCCGCAAGTTCTACATCATGTACGACGTCACCGGCTGGACGTCCATGCAGTCCCAGATCAAGGAGGACTGGACGTCGAAGATGAGGGCGCACACGGCGTCCAGCGCCTACGCGAAGCAGAACGGCAAGCCGGTGGTGTGCATCTGGGGCTTCGGCTTCAACGACCCGGGCCGCCCCTTCGCGCCCGCGCCGTGCAAGGAGGTCGTGGACTGGTTCAAGGCCCAGGGCTGCTATGTCATCGGCGGTGTGCCCACCCACTGGCGCAACAGCACCGATGACTCCCGGCCCGGCTTCCAGGACGTGTACCGCGCGTTCAACATGATCTCGCCCTGGATGGTCGGACGGATCGGCAACGTCGCCGACACCGACCGGTTCTTCCGTGATGTCAACACCCCGGACCAGGCGGAGTGCGACGCCCGCGGCATCGACTACCAGCCGTGTGTGCTGCCGGGTGATCTCCAGGAACGCCACCGCGCCCACGGGGACTTCATGTGGCGGCAGTTCTACAACATGGTGCGGGTCGGCGCGCAGGGCATCTACATCTCCATGTTCGACGAGTTCAACGAGGGCAACCAGATCGCGAAGACCGCCGAGACCGGTGCGCAGGTGCCGTCCGGGTCGGGTATCTGGGCGCTGGACGAGGACGGCACCTCCTGCTCGTCCGACTACTACCTGCGGCTGACCGGCGACGGTGGCCGGATGCTCAAGGGCCAGCTCGGACTGACGGCCACCAGGCCCACGCAACCCAGGATCTGACGGACCGTCATGCGGCGAAGCCGATGACGTAGGGGGCCGCCGGGACAACCCCCGGCGGCCTCTGCGTACTAGGTCCTGTCAGCCCGTCGGCAGATGCCGTGCCCGGCTCTCCCGCCCCCGCAGCCGGGGGGCGAAGGTCGCGTGGAAGATGGTCGACGCCGCCCCCACGGCGGCGGCCTCCGCGCTCAGCACGGACGGCTCGACCGCGACCCGGCGCAGCCGTCTGGCCGTCGGGAACGCGTTGACGGTACGAGTGATCTCGTCCAGATAGAAGCCGGCGACGTCCTCGGTGAAGAAGGGGCCGCCGAGCACGATCAGATCGATGTCCAGCAGATCGACCATGCCCAGCGCCCCCCGCCCCACCGCCCGCGCGACCTCGCGGACGGCCGCCGCCGCCGCGGGATCGCCCGCCGCGGCGGCCTCGCCCACCGCCAGATAGGCGGCGGTGCTCCCTGACGTACCTCCCGGCGCGGCCGGTACGGGACGCATCCCGCTCAGTGCCGCGAGCTCCGGCACGGACACCGGCGGATTGCACTCCGGAAGGATCTCCGGCCTGCCGTCCTTGGCCACCCGCCCCAGTGCGATGGCGCACAGCTGCCCGAACTCCCCGGCGTTGGCGCTGATCCCGCGGTACAGATCGCCATTGAGATAGAGCCCGGTGCCGACGCCCGTACCGAGATAGAGATACGCGAAGTCCCTGGCCCTGCGGTCGCGCCCGATCCACCGCTCGCCGGCCGCCGCCGCGGTGGAGTCCTTCTCCATCAGGACGGGGCACGGGAAGTGGTCCTGGAGCAGATACAGCAGCGGCAGATCACCCCAGGCCGACATCAGCGGCGGTCCGAGCACCGTGCCCGACGCGGTGTCCACCGGCCCCGGGACGGCGACACCGATACCGAGGAAGCCGTCCTCCCGCACCGATCCGCGTGCCTCCGCCAGCGTCTCCCGGCCCAGCGCGGCCACCCGTTCGACGAACTCCGCCGGATCGATGTCGGCGCTCACGGGCCGGGTACGGGTACGGACGATCGCGCCGTCGAGGTCGATGACGACCGCGGTGAGCACCTCCGGGTCGATATGGATACCGAGCGCGTGGGCGGCCGTCCCGCACAGCCGCACCGGCGTGCGGGGCTTGCCCGAGGTGGCGCGCCGCTGGGCGTCCTCGATGAGGATGCCCCGGTCCAGCAGCGACCGGGCGATCCGGGAGACCGACTGCTGGGTGAGGCCCGTGCGATGGGCGATCTCGCCCCGGGTGATGCTGCCGGAGAGCCGTACGGTCTCGATGACCACGCACTCGTTGAACGAGCCCAGATCGATCTGGTTGACCCCGCTCCAGGACTGGCTTCCCGCCGTGCTGTCCGCGCGGTGGTCCGTGCCAGGAGGGCCCGCGACGTTCTCCCGCAGCCAGCGCACCGCCGCGCACGGGGTGTCGGGCCGCGCCGCCGCGTACCGTTCCAGCTCGGCGGCCAGATCGAGATAGACCCGGCGCGAGGACTCCGGATGGCTCGTGCTGTCGAGCGCGATCATGGCCCGGAGGAAGGTGCGCCAAGTCGACCGCGCGGGAATCCGATGGCGCGTCACCACGACCTCGGACACGGCTGGTCGAGGTGAGCCGCCGTCGGCCGGCGCCGTCTCCCAGAGCGTGATGGCGTGCAGCCCGAGGTCCGGATGGCTGCGGCCCGCCTCGGTCAGATATTCCGCCAGCCCGCCGGGCGCCGACGAGGTGACACCGGCCGTCGCGCGCGCCGTCGCCGCCGTCCGCGCGGCCTCCACCGCCCGGTCGAGTCCGGCCAGTACGTCCGAGCCGAGTACGGTCCCGGCGGCGGACTGCCGGGGTGCCCCCTGCCGGGTGCCCGCCAGGAGCACGGCGCGCCAGGGGTCCACATACAGGCCCATCACCCAGACCTCGGCGCTGGGCAGCGGTGGTCTGGTCGGTACGGACGGGACGGGCGTCTCGTCGGGGGAGAGCCGCCAGCGGCGCCGGATCCCGGCGACCGTGGCGTGCGAGAGGCCCAGCTCCCGGGCGACCGCGCGCGAGGCGCCGCTGCCACCGGGCGCGAGCAGCGTACGGGTGACGACCTCCGCCTCGTCCACGGTGGCGGGCCGGCCGGTGCGCGGGCGCCGGCCGAGGCCGTCGATCCCCGCGCTCGTCCAGCGCTGCCGCCAGGTGCCGACCGTCTGCCGGGACACCCCGAGCCGACGGGAGATCTCGGCGTCGCGCAGCCCGTCCGCGGCGAGGAGGACGACACTCGCCCGGGTCGCGAGCGGGCCGCCCTCCTCGGCCCAGCGGTGCAAGACGGCCCGGTGCTCCGGGGGCAGAGAGCCGGCCGGGCCGTCGTTCTGGGGGGCCTCAGGCACCAGTGCCTCCGTCGGCCGCGTGGTGTGCCGCGCTGCGGCGGGTGGCCGAAGCGATACGGGCCCCGGCCGTCCGGTCCCCCGCCGTCCGGTCCGCCGCCGTCCGGTCCGCCGCCGGGCGGTTCCCGGGCTTCAGCCGCAGCGTCAGGATCTGGAAGGGCCGCAGCGCGAGGCCGACGGAGCCGTCCTCGTACGGGCGCGCGGCGATCGGCTCCTCCAGGAGGTCCGTCTCGCACACCGACGCCACCGGGAACGCGGCGGTCAGTGCCGTACGGGCCCGGCCGCCGCGCGACTCGTAGAGCCGTACGACCAGATCCCCCGAGCGGTCGTCGGCGAGCTTCACCGCCTCCACGATCACATCGGGATGGTCCACCGAGACCAGCGGCGGCGCGGCGGATCCGGCGGCACCCGAAGGCCCGGGGCGCAGCGGCAGATTGACGGCGTACCCCTCGGCGATCGCCTCACCGATCCCCGCCCCGGGGCGTACCGCGTGCCTGAAGCGCTGTGGCCCCCGGTCGGCGTGCGGGTCCGGGCTGTGCGCCGCGCGCAGCAGGGTGAGCCCTACGGTGGTGGTCGTGCCGGCGTCCTCGCGGGTGTGGCGCGAGACGTCATAGCCGTAGGTCGAGTCACCGGCCAGCGCCACACCCCAGCCGTGCTCGCCCACATGGATCCAGCGGTGTGCCCAGAGCTCACAACGGGCCCCGCCCTCAACAGAGTTCTCGTGGGTCGAGCGCGCGACATGGCCGAACTGGATCTCCGCGACGCTGTGTTCGGCGTGCACGTCGAGCGGCCAGACCGCCTTGAGGAGAGTGTCACGCTCGCGCCAGTCGACCTCGGTGTCGATCGTGAGGGACCGGCCCCCGGCCGTCAGCGAGAGCGTCTGCTCGATCGTGGACCTGCCGGTGTTCCGCACCACCCGGACGGCCGCCAACAGCGGCCCCTGGGCGGTCACCTCGACCGAGCAGGCCCGGTCGAGATCGCGGCACACCTCACGGTGGCGGGCGTCCAGGTTCCGCGCACTCCAGCGCGGTGGGTCGTCGCGGAGCAGCCGCAGCAGATTGCCCGCGGCCCCCGGCGCGACGGTCTCCCGGCCCGTGGCGAGGTCCAGCACGGAGCGTACGAGCCCCTCGGCGTCGACATGGATCCGCAGCAGTCCGTTGTCCAGCAGCAGCCCGCCGCCGTCCGCGGACCGTACGGTCACGGGCGGGACCCCCGAGGTCCCGGGAACGACCGCACCACGGCCGAGGGCCGGCGCCTCGGCCAGTACGGCGACGCGTCCGTCGGCCAGCGGCTGACCGCAGGCGGTCGGCCGGTCCTGGTCCAGGACCACCACCTCGCGGCGCGCGAGCGGCCCGGCGTTGAAGACGGACACACAGGTGGCGTCGCCACCGTCGGACGTTGCCACGGCCCGGCGGATCAGCCGCTCCAGACGGCGGTGGACCTCGCGGTACAGCTGCTCGGCCTCTTGATGCGCCCAGGCGGTCGAGGTGCCGGACAGCAGATCGTGGCCCTGTTGGTGCAGCACCTTCTTCCACAGGGTGTCGAGCTCGTCGTACGGATAGGGGACGCCGTCCCGGACGGCGGCGGTCGCCGACCACAACTCGGCCTCGCGCAGCAGCGATTCGGCGCGGCGGTTACCGCGCTTGGTGCGCGCCTGGCTGGTGTATGTGCCGTGATGGGACTCCGGGCGGAACTCACCGCGCCACACCGGCGCGTCCGGTCGCGCGTCGAGGACGTCCCGGAAGAAGTGCGCGGGATGCCGGCTTCCGACGCGCGGCGAGCCCTCCAGATCGGCCAGTCGGCGGGCGCGCTCCAGGGTCTCGCGGGTGGGGCCGTGGCCGTCGGGGCCGCCGAGGGGCAGCAGGGAGCGGGCGGCCGCGCCCTGCCCGGCGAACTCCGCCGCGGCGTCGGCCAGTTCCCCGCCCGACAGCTCGCCCGCGGCGGGAGTGGAGCCGGGCGGGAAGTGGCTGAGGACGCGGGTCCCGTCGATGCCCTCCCACCAGAAGGTGTGAGGGGGTACGGCGCCGGAGTTCTCCGCGAGGAACCAGCGGGCCCCGGCGAGCACCGCCAACTGCGGGAAAGCGGCGCTCAGTCCGGATCCACCGGGCAGCCAGGCACCGTCGGTGTCGGTGCCGAGCTCGGCGCGGTAGAAGCGGCGGCCGTGGACGAACTGGCGGGCCAGCGCCTCGCCGCCGGGCAGATTTCCGTCGGGCTCGGCCCACATGCCGCCGACCGGGACCCAGTTGCCGTCGGCGACGGACTTGCGCACCCGCTCGAAGACATGCGGATGGCGGTCCTTCAGCCAGGCGTACCGCTGGGCGGCCGGCGCGACGAGGTGAAGTTCCGGGTACTCCTCGGCCAGCGCGGTCATGGTGCTGAAGGCGCGTGCGGTCTCGCGTACGGACTCGCGCGCCGGTCCCAGCCGGGCCGCTCCCAGAGGCGCGCGGCCGACGGCGGCGACGGTGTGCGCGGACTCGTGGGCGCGACGGGCCAGTACGGGGGAGAGGATCCGCCGGGCGCGCGCGGCGGTCCCGGCGACATCGCGGGGATCGACGGCGTCCACGGCCTCTTCGAGCGCCCGCAGGATGGCGTACCGACGGGGCAGCTCCGCCGGGAGCGCGCGCATCAGACAGTCCAGGACATCGATGTCATGGATCAGCTGCCAGATGCCCTCGTCGCGTACGGCGAGATCGGCGCGGAGCAGTCGGTACAAGGGCTCGTCCCCCGCGGTGACCGGGTCCCCGTACCGCGCGCCTGCCCCCGTCGCCGGGTCGATCGGCGGGTTGGCGGCGGCTTCGACGAACAGCAGGACGGGCTCGCCGCCGCCCGCCCGGGCCGACACCTTCATGGACCGGTGCCGCCGGTGCAGCCCCTGGAGAGGGATGCCGTGCGCGTCGTGGACGAGCCCCACGGCACGGCTCTCCGCGCCGAGGTCCCCGGAGCCCGAGCCCGAGCCCGAGCCGGAACCGGAACCGAAACCGAAGTCGGAGCCGGAGCCGAAACTGGAGCCGGGCTCGAAGCCGAGGTCGAAGACCGCCTCCACCCGCTCGCCCGCCCAGCGCTGCGGGATGGTGGCCTGGACCTGGAACCAACTCGTGGACCAGGGACGGCCCCAGGAATCGCCCACGAAGAACGGTGTGTAGTCGGCCCGGAGCGCCACATCGACGGGCACCGGCTCCCCGGGGATGTGCCAGGCAGCGATATCCATCGGAAGCCGCTCGGTGTAGAGCGCGGGACGCAGACGGGCGGCGAGGAAATGACTGATCCGCGCCTCTCCGGACTTCCTGCGGTCATACATGGGCGGCCCTTCCTGTCCAGCCAGTAACCGCCATGTAAAACCAGGTGTGTTATCAAGTCAACGGCTTTGCCAATTCGTTCTTCTTCCTGGTGGTGATGGCCCGCCCGGAAAATGTCAGGCGAATTAATTGACGATTCGCGAAGCCGTCGGAAAGTTAGTGAATTGACAAGCCGGTGCCTTGACGCCGGTCGGCGCTCAGTGCCGTACCGGCTCCGGCCTGACGCTGCAACTCTCCACCGGGAGCGCCCTGCCTTCCCGCGCCGAGTCGAGCAGGGTCAGCATGATGTCGAGGACATGGCGCGCCAGTTCGGCGGACGCTCGGTGCGGGCGGCCCGCGGCCAGTGACTCGGCCAGATCGGCGAGCCCGGTGCCGCGCCCCGCTCCCACATATCCGGCCGTGACCGGCAGCGCCTCCCACTCGCCGGTACCCCGGTGCAGTTCGACCGTTCCGTCGAATCCGTTGGGGTCGGGTAGGGACAGTGAGGCTCCGGTGCCGTGCACCTCGATACGCGGCAGCCGGGCGGCCTGGATGTCGAAGCTCATCACCAGGGTGGTGAGGGCGCCATTGGCATGCCGCAGCACCCCCGTGACATGAGTGTCGACCTCCACCGCGAACCGTTCACCGGCCCGCGGCCCGCTGCCGATCTCCCGTTCGGCCCGGGGCTGGGAACCCGCACCGGTGACCGTGATGACGGGGCCCAGCAGATGCACGAGCGCCGAGAGGTAGTAGGGACCCATGTCGAGCAGCGGGCCGCCGCCCCGCCGGTAGTAGAACTCGGGGTCCGGGTGCCAGCGTTCGTGGCCGGCCGTGGTCATGAAGGCGGTCGCGGCCACCGGTGTGCCGATGAGCCCGTCGTCGACCGCCTTGCGCGCCGTCTGGACGCCCGTACCGAGCACGGTGTCGGGCGCGCAGCCGATCCGCAGCCCGCCCGCCGCGCCCGCGGCCAGGATCCGGTCCGCCTCCGCGCGCGTGGCGGCCAGCGGCTTCTCCCCGTACACATGCTTGCCCGCGGCGAGCGCGGCCAGGGCGACCTCGGCATGGACCGCCGGGATCGTCAGATTGAGTACGGCGTCCACGTCGGGGCGTGCCACCAGCTTGGCCACCGAGCCGACGACCGCCACTCCCGGCACCCGGTCGGCGACCGTCGCGGCGCGCTCCTGGGCGAGATCCGTGACGGCCGTCAGCGTGACGTTCTCCAGCCGTTCCAGGGTGTCCAGATAGGCGCCGCTGATCTTGCCCGCGCCCACCATGCCGATCCTCAGCGGCTCGCCCACAGCAGTCCCCTCTCGGTGAGCACCCGTACCTCGGGCACATCGAAGTCGTCCGGTTTGTGGCCGATGGCGGAGACGAAGACCCGCCCCTCGCCCCACGTCCTGGTCCAGACGGCCGGCATCGTGACCGGCCGCGCCCGCTCCTCGTCGGCCGCGAACTCCGTGGTCGCCAGGACATCGATCAGCGGGTCGGTGGCCAGCCAGTATTTCTCCGTATGGACCCGGAAGTCGCTCAGTCCGGCGATCACGGGATGGTCGGCGCGCTCCTCGACCAGCGTGACCGTGTGGTCGGAGAAACCGGGCGGATGCATCAGGAACTGGCCGCCGGTGAGCAGTTGGTAGCCGACATCGCCCCGGAAGGAGTCCACGATCCCGCCGTGCCAGCCGGCCAGTCCGGTGCCGGCCCGGACGGCCGCGGTGAGTCCCGCGCTCTGCTCGGCGGTGATCTCGCCCATCGTCCAGCACTGGACCACGAGATCCGTGGCGGCGAGGAGGTCGGCGTCCGTGTAGACGTCCAGGGTGTCGGAGATCCGGATGTCATAGCCGCGGTCGCGGAGGAAGGGCAGGAACAGTTCCGTGATCGCCGTGGGCTGGTGTCCCTCCCAGCCGCCACGGACCACCAGGGCCTTCCGGGCGTCGGATGTCTCGGACGTCATGGTCGTTGCACGCTCCCATCGGCGTTGCACGGCAGGGGCCAGCGAACTTCGCTGTACGGATGGCTGTACGGATGGCGGAATGGCGTACCGTCATCCGAACGTATGAAGAGGGGGATCTATTTGTCAACGACTCTACCAAATGGTCGGCCGTACGACGTCAGTGCTGCCCGAGCCGTTTGAGCAGAGTCCGCAGCGAGTGGGCCGCCTCGGTGACCGCGAGGGCGATCTCCTCCGCGCGGGCGTCGTCCATCCGGCTCTTGGGCGCCGAGCAGCTGATCGCGTCGCCGCCGTCGCGGCCGGTGCCGAGCGCCACGGCCACACAGCGGATGTCCGGCGAGTTCTCCCCGTCGTCCATCGCCCACCCGCGCAGCCGCGCCTCGGACAGCTGGCTCAGCAGTTCGTCGGGGTCGGTCACCGTGTCCGGAGTGAGGCTCTCCAGCGGCCAGTTGAGTCGCATCCGGACCTCGGCCGCGTCATAGAGGGAGAGCATCGCCTTGCCCAGCGCTGTGGTGTGCGCGGGTAGCCGGCGGCCCACCGCCGAGTACATTCGCAGGGCATGCCGGGACTCCCGTTTGGCCAGGTAGACGACGTCCGTACCATCGAGCCTGCCCAGGTGCACCGACTCGCCCGTCTCCTCGGCCAGGGTGTCGAGCACCGGGCCCGCGAGGCTCGCGACATCGTCGCCCTCCAGATAGGCCGTACCCGTCAACAGGGCCTTGAGGCCGAGGCTGTAGCGGGTGCCCGACGCGTCCAGATCCACCCAGCGGCGCGCCTCCATCGTGCGGAGGATCGCGTGCAGACTGCTCTTGGGCACGGCCATCGTGCCGGCCAGCTCGGCGAGCGAGAGCCGGGCGCCTTCCGCGCCCAGCAGTTCGAGCACTTCAAGCACCCGGGCCGCGGACTTGACCTCTTCGGGCTTGCGCCCCCGCGCTGCTGCTGCCACCGATTCCACGGAACCTCCGCTTCTCGCGCCGGTGCCCCTCGGCGAACCGGTCGGCACGAATCCCGACGTGCGTCTTGACGCTATATCACCCCAACCATAAGTTCGGTCACTCCAACGCCATTCGGCCTTCTGAACGGTTGATCCTTAGGTAGGGGCCATGCGTATACCTATGTCAAAGAATGTCCGGCTCGCGGCGATCGCCATCGCCACGACGCTCTCGCTGACCACGCTCTCCGCCTGTGGCGGCTCCTCCGACTCCGGAGAGAAGTCCGCTTCGCTGGAGATGTGGACCTTCAAGCAGTCCCATGTCGGCGCGTTGCGCAACGCCGCCGCCGAGTTCAAGAAGCAGACGGGCATCTCGGTCACGGTCGAGGCCTACACACCCGACGACGCCTACACCACCAAGGTGCAGAGCGCGGCGAAGACCGGCGATCTGCCGGATGTGCTGGAAGTGCACTCCGACGGCGAGGACCGGGTCTTCGGTGCGGCGGGGATCGTCTCCGACCTCGCCGGCGACTTCACCGGCGAGTGGGCCGGCCGTATCCAGGAACCCGTCAGGGAGTCCGGACTCGTCACCGACCAGCGGTTCAAGGACTCGCTGCCGGAGACCGCGAAGGACCACGGCATCGAGAAGGGCGCCCGCTACAGCGTGCCGCTCACCGTGGGCACCTTCGGGATCGTCTACGCCAACAAGAAGATGCTCGCCGAGGCGGGCATCACCGAGCCCCCGGCCGACTGGTCGGGCTTCCTGGACGCGCTGAAGCGGACCACCGCCAAGAACCCGAAGACCGGCGGTATGTCGCTCGGCCTCAAGGTCCAGGCCACCGGCCTGACCTGGGTTCTCCAGCCATTGGCCTTCAGCCAGCTCGGACAGCAGGGGTACGAGAGCCTTTTCGGCAAGGACCCGGCCGCCGACTTCGGCTCGCCCAACGGCGTCAAGGTGCTGAGCATGTACGACCAGCTCACCCCGTACTGGATGCCCGGCACCCAGTCCCTCACCATCGACCAGGCGGACCAGGCCTTCGCGCAGGGCAAATCGGCCTTCAACATCGGCGGCACCTTCACCCTCGCCTTTCTCAAGCAGAACGGGATGGACCCCGACGACGTGTTCGCGTTCGGACTGCCCTCCCCGAAGGACGGCGCCGTCCCCGATCGCGCGCTCGGTCCGCTCGCGCTGACCAGTCTCAGTGTCGCCGCCACCAGCGAGCAGCCCGACAACGCCAAGAAGTGGCTGGAGTTCCTGTCCGGCAAGGACATCGCCGCGCGCTTCGCCAAGGACGCCTCCGATGTCCCGGCCACCGAACTCGGCGCCGACCCCGCGGCCGTACTCGGCCCGGCGCTCGCCGCCATGGTCGACAGCTTCAAGGGCACCGCGCGGAACACCTACGACCCCAGCCGCGGCAACGAGTTCCGCGCGCCGGGCTACGAGCAGGACGACGCGGGCGCCATCCTCGCCGACCTCACCCCGCTCGGGCAGCAGACCATCGAGCAGACGGCGAAGAAGCTGCGTGAGCTCAACGCCTCCTACTGGGCGGCGGCGCGGTGACGACGGCTCCCCGCCGGCGCATCCGTCCGTACGAGACGCTCACCGGATACCTCTTCGTCGGCCCGGCGGTGGTCCTGTTCTGTGTGATGGGTCTGTACACCGTCGGGTACGGCTTCGCGCTCAGCTTCGCGACCTGGAACGGCTTCTCCCCGAACTGGACCTGGGTCGGACTGGACAACTACGCCGATCTGCTGTGGCGCAGTCCGGTCTACGCCCCGCGGATACGGCACGCGGCGGTCAACACCCTCTGGGTGATGATCGCCGCCCCCGCCCTCACCGTCGCGGTCTCCTTTCCGCTGGCCGTGCTGCTCAACCAGGTCAAGCGCTTCCAGTCGGTGCTGCGCTCGGTGTACTTCCTGCCCTATGTGACCAGCGGGATCGCGGTCTTCTTCGCCTGGCAGTACATCCTCCAGCCGGACGGGGCGATCAACTTCCTCCTCGACGGTCTGGGGCTCGGCTCCCTCCAGCAGCCGCAGGGCTGGCTCGGCAATCCGGCCACCGCCATGCCCACCATGATCGTGGTCACGGTCTGGGGCCATGTTCCGGTCGCGATGCTGCTGTATCTCACCGGTCTGCAAGGGATCGACCGCAGTGTGCTGGAGGCCGCCGAACTGGACGGCGCCGGCTGGTGGCGTACCAATGCCTCGGTGGTCTGGCCACTGGTACGGCCCATCACCGCCATCGTCCTGCTGCTCAATCTGCGTGAATCCCTCCAGGGCTTCCAGACCTTCCTGGTGATGACGAACGGCGGGCCCGGTGATCACACCAATGTGCTGGGCCTGGAGGCGTACCGCCTGGCGTTCCTCAAGAATCTCGCGCCCACCCTGGGGCTCGCCAGCGCGCTCGGCTGGATCCTGTTCGCCGTCGCGCTGGTCCTCGCCCTGATCAATCTGCGAGCGCTGCGGAGCAGAACATGACCTCGCTCACCATGAAGGCCCGTCCCGACCGGCCCGACGCGCCCGGCCGGCCCGACGAGAGCAGGGCGCGCACCCGTCGGCTCGTCGCCCGCACCGTCGTCGGCGTACTCCTCGGTCTCTACGGACTCGTCAGCGTCTACCCGTTCCTCTGGATGGTGTCCGCCGCTTTCAAGGACCAGATCGAGGTCGTGCGCGGCGGGCATCTGATCCCGGACGATCCGACGTTCGACACACTCGTCGACACCTGGAACAAGCTGCACTTCTTCGACTTCTTCCTCAACAGCCTGCTGGTCACCGCCTATACGGTGGTGCTGACGCTGGTGATCTACGCGGCGGCGGGCTACGCCTTCGCCGTGCTGCGC
This sequence comes from Streptomyces sp. NPDC094034, assembly GCF_040303865.1. Classification (NCBI taxonomy): domain Bacteria; kingdom Bacillati; phylum Actinomycetota; class Actinomycetes; order Kitasatosporales; family Streptomycetaceae; genus Streptomyces; species Streptomyces sp. NPDC094034. Next base: position 51,704 of record NZ_JBEOUD010000028.1, read on the forward strand.
TTCCCCGGCCGGGGGGCGCTGCAAAAGCTCTTCGTCTCACTGCTGTTCGTGCCCGGCATCACGGTGATGCTGCCCATCGTGCTGTTGGAGAACAAACTGGGCATTCTCGGCACGCACTTCGGGCTGGTGCTGCCCTTCGTCAACGGCGGCGCCCCGCTCTCGGTGCTGCTGATGACCGGGGCCTTCCTGGCCGTGCCCGGTGAGCTCCGCGACTCCGCGCGCGTCGACGGGGCGAGCGAGCTGCGGATCTTCACCAGCGTCTATCTGCCGCTGGCCAGACCCGCGTTGATCACCGTCGCGCTGCTGACGGCGATCCCGACCTGGAACGAGTTCCTGCTCACCCGGGTCTCCCTGAACGATCCGTCCACGTACACCCTGCCGCTGGGACTCCAGTACCTCTCGGCGGAGAACGTGCCGCACTACAACAATCTGATGGCGGGCGCGCTCATCGTGGTCATCCCGGTGATCCTGCTCTTCCTCAGCCTCCAGCGGTACTTCGTCAACGGACTGGTCGGGGCGGTGAAGGGCTGATCCGAGAAGATCCACCGGGCAGGCCCTGGTCTCCGCGGCCTCGCGTTAGGCTGCGCAGACCCGTGCCGTAGCCGGGGCAGCCGTAGCCAGGACAGAGGAGACCGCGCACCATGGACGCCGTCAGCCACCCCCGCCCCCAGGTCCCGCACGGGACCGGCGAACTGGTCCACCGGGACGCCACGGCAGCCGATACGGACGCGCTCGTCGCCCTCATAGAGTCGGCGTACCGGGGGGACAGCAGCCGTACGGGCTGGACCACCGAGGCCGACATCCTGGCGGGGCAGCGAACCGACCGGCGAGGGGTGCTCGACGTCATCGAGTCGTCCGGCAGCCGGCTGCTGGCCATCGAGCGGGACGGCGCGCTGGTCGCCTGCTGCCAGCTCGAACACCGCGGGGACGCCGCCTACTTCGGAATGTTCGCCGTATCGCCCGGCGCGCAGGGCTCCGGTCTCGGCAAGCAGGTCATGGCGGTGGCGGAGCGCGTCGCGGTCGAGACCTGGGGCGTACGGGAGATGCATATGACCGTGATCACGGTCCGGGAGGAACTGATCGCCTGGTACGAGCGGCGCGGCTACCGCCGTACGGGAAAGCTGTACCCCTTCCCGTACGGCGACGAGCGCTTCGGTATCCCGCAGCGGGACGACCTGGAGTTCGAACTGCTGGTCAAGCGGCTCGGCTGAGGCGCCGGTAGGGGCCCGGAAACCCGTGGGCCACAGACCCGTGGGCCGGGGACCTGTGTGCCGGCGACCTATGGGCCGGACACCCGTGTGCCCGACACCTGTGTGCCGGACACCTGTGGGCCGGAGAGCCGCGCGGTCTTCGCCGGGCCCGGCGAAGGCTCAGGCGATGAACCGGCCCGTGCGCCGGATCTCCGGGAAGTCGGTGGTCACCGCCCCCAGCTGGAGCGCCCGCGCCAGGCGCAGCTGATCCGGGGTGTTGACCACCCAGCCGATGATCCCCAGCCCCTCCGCGTGCGCGCGCTCCACGACCTCCAGGGTCAGTCTCCTGATGTTCAGGGCCAGCCTGGCGGCGCCCACCGCCCTGGCCCGGTCCACCACGTCGGCTCCCCAGCGGCTGGCGACCAGTACGGTACGCACGCCGGGCACCAGCGAGGCGATCTCGGCGACCGCCTCGTCATGGAACGACGACACCTCGACGCGCTCCACAACCCCCCGCCGGAGCATCACCTCGGCCAGCGCGCGGGCCGCGGCCCTGTCCTTGATCTCGGCCTGGAGCGGCGACCGTACGGCGTCCAGCACCTCCTCGAAGACCGGGACGCGCTCGCCCCGCCCCGCGTCGAGCTCCCGCAGCTCGGCGAGTGTCCGGTCGGCGATCGCGCCCGTTCCGTCGGTCGTACGGTCCACGTCCGTGTCATGCATGACGGCGAGAGCGCCGTCCTTGGTCAGATGGAGATCCAGTTCGATGGCGTCCATGCCCGCGCGTTCGGCATGCAGAAAGGAGCGCAGGGTGTTCTCCGGTTCGACACCCATCACTCCACGATGACCGATGGTCTGGAAAGTCAAGATGACCTCGCTTCCGTCGACGGCGGCTCCCGCGCGCAGCCTAATGGCCAGGCCCCTGCCTGGGACCCGGCCGCGCGTCAAGGAGTCCGGAGGCCCGTGGAAGCCCGCGGCGCTACGCTGGTTACGAGTGTCCTACCCCTGGATCACAGGAAAAATGGCGGTGACCATGGGGGGTGCGCAGGATAATTTATGCCCCTGCCGCTTGTAAGGGAGAACTGAAGGCCTATACGGTGTCTTGACGCCAAGTTCTCCCGTGGAGGAAGTGACATGACGGAAATTCTTGCGCAGGGCGCCGCCGTACCCGGCATATCGAGTGCTGCCCGGGTGATCGATCACCCGGCCTGGCAGGAGCTCAAGAACTCCGTCGAGGAGATCAGGCCCTGGCAGTCCAAGGACGGCTCGATCGACTTCGACGCCGAGGACGCTCCGGCGCGCTCGCTCGTCGAGGTGACGATCGACCGGGTGATCGCCGCGGTCGAGCAGCTCTCCCCGCTTCTCCCGCACGACTCCGCGTATCACACGGCGCTGGTTGCCGACCTGCGTAAATGGGCCGATGGGGCCTTCGACGTCCCCGACTTCCTGGACTCCCTGCTGGCCTTCCAGCCCGCCGCCGACCGGGTGGACGGCCTCCAGCACCTCGCCGTCTTCCCCATGTACACGCAGAACGGCAACCCCGACCGCAATCTCGAAGCGGTCGTGCTGCGCATGGTCTGGCCCGAGTGGCTCGCCGAACTGGAGCGCACGCGCTACGACAACCCGCTCTTCTGCGGCATCACCTTCGAGGACTTCACCGCCGGCTACGACACCAACTCCGCGGTGTTCTTCCCCGAGACCATCGCCGTGCGCGAGGCTCCGGAGCGGTTCAGCTGGGGCGGGATCTTCTGCGACCGCGAGGCCGCCCGCTTCCGCCGGGTCATCGACGCGGCCGTCCGTACGCTCGGCGTCGAACTGCCCGACGACATCAGCGCGATGGTCGCCGACCAGGACCGCTGTCAGCAGGCGTTCGTGCTCTGGGACATGATCCACGACCGTACGCACAGCCATGGCGACCTGCCGTTCGACCCCTTCATGATCAAGCAGCGCCAGCCGTTCTGGATGTACGGACTGGAGGAACTGCGCTGCGACCTCACCGCGTTCCGGGAGGCCGTACGGCTGGAGGCGGACGGTTTCGCGCAGGGCCGTGACGTCCAGTACGCCGTCCTCTTCGACCGGATGTTCCGTTTCCCGGTCACCGGCGCACGGGTACGCAACTACGACGGACTCGGCGGCCAGCTGCTCTTCGCCTATCTCCACCAGCACGATGTGGTGCGCTGGACGGACAACACCCTGCGCATCGACTGGGAGCGGGCCCCGCAGGTCACCAACCAGCTCTGCGCGGAGATCGAGGACCTGTACCGGGCCGGCATCGACCGCCCCAAGCTGGTCCACTGGTTCGCCGCGTACGAACTGGTCTCGACGTATCTCGCCCCGCACCCCGGCTCCCGCTGGGCCAAGGGCCCCGACGCCCTCGATCTCACCCAGCCGCCTCGTAAGCTGGTCGACGATGTGCTTCCGGACGAGTTTCCGCTCAGCATGTTCTACGAGGCACTCTCCAAGAAGATCAAGAGCGTGATCGACTCGACCAAGGGCATCCGGGCCAACGACACCGGGCGAGCGGCCGCGTGAGCCCTCGCGAACGAGAGGCGACGGCCATGAACGGAAGCGGTGCCACGAGCGGCGCACTGGACGGAGCCGTGGTCGCGGTGGCCGGAGCGGCGGGTCCGGCGGGCCGGGCCGCGCTGCTCCGGCTCGCGGAGGCCGGCGCCACGGTCGTCGGCGCGGACGCGGACGCCACCCGGCTGGCCGAGGCGGTCGACGCCGCACGGTACGCGCACGGTGGAGCCACGGTCACCGGCGACACCGTCGATCTGCTCGACCTCGCCGCCACCCGCGCGTGGGCGGACAAGACCGAGAAGGAGTTCGGCCGGATCGACGGACTGGTCCATCTCGTCGGCGGCTGGCGCGGCAGCGCCTCCTTCGCCGAGACCGATCTCGCCGACTGGGACATGCTGGAGAAGCTGCTGATCCGTACCGTCCAGCACACGTCCCTCGCCTTCCACGACGGACTGCTGCGCAGCGACCGCGGACGCTATGTGCTGGTCAGCGCGGCGGGCGCGGCGAAGCCCACGGCAGGCAACGCCGCCTACTCCGCCGCCAAGGCCGCCGCCGAGGCCTGGACGCTGGCCCTCGGCGATGCCTTCCGCAAGGCGGGGGGCGAGGAGGGCCCCCGGGCCGCGGCTGCCATCCTGGTGATCAAGGCACTGGTGCACGACGCGATGCGCGCCGAGCGCCCGAATGCGAAGTTCGCGGGCTTCACGGACGTCACGGACCTGGCCGAGGCCATCGCCGGAGTCTGGGACCGGCCCGCCCGGGAAGTGAATGGAAACCGTCTGTGGCTGACCCCCGAGCCGTGAGCTCCCGTACGACGGACGCGCGCCGGCATCATGACCCCGACGTACGCGGCTTCGCCAGCGACAACTACGCGGGCGCGCACCCCGAGGTCCTGGCGGCGCTCGCCCTCGCCAACGGCGGCCACCAGATCTCCTATGGGGAGGACGACTACACCGGTCATCTCCAGCGCGTCATGCACAGCCACTTCGGCCCGACGGCGGAGGCCTTCCCGGTCTTCAACGGCACCGGCGCCAATGTGGTCGCGCTCCAGGCGCTCACCGACCGATGGGGCGCGGTCATCTGCGCCGAGACCGCGCATATCCATGTGGACGAGGGCGGCGCCCCCGAGCGGGTCGCCGGCCTCAAGCTGCTGACCGTACCGACCCCGGACGGCAAGCTCACACCCGAGCTGATCGACCGGCAGGCGTATGGCTGGGACGACGAGCACCGGGCCATGCCACAGGTCGTGTCGATCGCCCAGAACACCGAACTGGGCACGGTCTACACGCCCGACGAGATCCGCGCCATCTGCGCGCACGCGCATGAGCGGGGCATGAAGGTCCATCTCGACGGGGCCCGGATATCCAACGCGGCGGCGTCGCTGGACGTCCCGATGCGGACGTTCACCAACACCGTGGGTGTGGACATCCTCTCCTACGGGGGCACGAAGAACGGCATGCTCTTCGGCGAGGCCGTCGTCGTCCTGGACCCGGACGCCACGCGGGCCATGAAGCATCTGCGCAAGCTCTCCATGCAGCTCGCGTCCAAGATGCGGTTCGTATCGGTGCAGTTGGAGGCGCTCCTCGCGGGCGATCTGTGGCTGCGCAACGCCCGGCACAGCAACACGATGGCGCAGCGGCTCGCGGAGGGCGTACGCGCGGTGGACGGAGTGGAGATCCTCCACCCGGTCCAGGCCAACGCCGTCTTCGCACGGCTGCCGCACGAGGTCAGCGTCCGCCTCCAGCGCCGGTTCCGGTTCTACTTCTGGGACGAGAAGGCCGGGGACGTCCGCTGGATGTGCTCCTTCGACACGACGGAGGACGACGTGGACGCCTTCGTCCAGGCGCTCAAGGAAGAGATGGCGCGATAGCGCAGGCTTCCACATAGATATGTGATCGGCCGGAAATCCATTGGATTCCGGCCGGTCCTGTCTTTAGGGTGGCCGCTATGCGGCTCATCCGGGGCGGATGAGGTCATCGGCCATGACCATCCGCTGATACGGGAGACGGCCGCCCGGCTCCGTACCGGCGGCTCCGACGCATACTCATACGCGAGAGCCGCATACGAGTTCGTCCGCGACACGGTCCCGCACTCGGGGTGAGCGGCTGGCATGGACCGTCCGTCCGGAGTGCAATGAGATAGACTATCCAGTACTTTACGATGCACCGCATCCGGTCGTTCTGAGCGCGCTGAGAGCCGCCCCCGACCGGCGCCGCCTCTGGCGGACGCTTCCCACCGCCCTTTGACCGCCACTTGGAAAGTACCGAGGCACAGCAGACCATGACCCTGACGCTCACCGTGTCCGACGAGGTGCGCGCCCTCGCGCCCGGCTTCACCCATCTCGCCGTCGAGGCCCACGGGCTGGTCAACGGCCCCAGCAATACGGACAGTTCCGCCCTGCTGGACGACGCGGCCCGTAGGCTCGCCGGTCGGCTTGACGGTCGCGCCCCGCACGAGGACGCGCATCTGGCCGCCTGGCGCGCGGCGTACACCGCGTTCGGGGCCAAGCCCTCCCGTACCCGCAACTCCGCCGAGGCACTGGCCAAGCGCGCCCTGTCCGATGCCGGGCTGCCGCGGATCAATCTGCTCGTCGACCTCTACAACGCCGTCAGCGTCGCCCACCTGATCCCCGTCGGCGGCGAGGACACCGACCGGATCGTCGGCGGCATGCGGCTCGTGCGCGCCACGGGCGAGGAGCCGTTCGCGACGGTCGCGGGCGGCGAGACGGCGGTGGAGCGTCCCGAGCCGGGCGAGGTCGTCTGGTGCGACGACGAAGGCGTCACTTGCCGCCGGTGGAACTGGCGTCAGGGCGTGCGTACCCGGCTCACCGAGGAGTCCGTGAACGCGGTCTTCCTGCTGGAGAGCCTGGCCCCCATGACCCGTGACGCGCTCGACGCGGCGGGCGCCGAACTCGCCGAAGCGCTGGAGAAGCTGAGCCCCGGGGCGCGGATCACGGTCCACCCGGCGCGCTGACCCGCCCGGCCGCGCCCCGGGCCTGATCCTGACCGGGGCGCGGACCCCGGCGGGGCCGGGACGTTCCGGTCAGAAGAGACGTTTCAGCGTATGTTTTCGCCGTGCCCAGGCTCAGCCGGTCTCCGCCGTACGGGCCTCCGCCGGGGTGGGCGCGGTCCCGCCGAGGTGCGCGGGCACCCACCAGGTGTCGGCCGCGTCCCTCGGCCGCACCGGATAGGCGCGCTGCGCGGCCTCCAGCATCTCCTGCACCCGCTCGCGCAGCCGCCGCGAGATCGCTCCCGCGTACTGGTCCGCCGCCGCCTCGATCTGCTCCCCGACCCGGATGGTCACCGGGATATGGCTGCGCTTGAAGTTGCGCGGCCGGCCCTTGGTCCACAACCGCTGGGTGCCCCACAGCGCCATCGGGATCAGCGGCACCCCGGCCTCCTGCGCCAGCCTGGCCGCGCCCGACTTGAAGCTCTTGAGCGTGAAGGACTGCGAGATGGTCGCCTCGGGGAAGACCCCGACGATCTCGCCCGAGCGCAGCGAGTCCAGCGCGTGCGCGTATGCCTGCTCGCCCTGCTTGCGGTCCACCGGGATGTGCTTCATGCCACGCATGAGGGGGCCGGAGACCTTGTGCCGGAAGACCGACTCCTTCGCCATGAAACGCACCAGACGCTTCTGCGGGAGCGCCGCGAGCCCCGTGAAGATGAAGTCCAGATAGCTGATGTGGTTACTGACGAGCACGGCGCCACCGGTGCGCGGGATGTGCTCGGAACCCTGAGTGTCGATCTTCAGGTCCAGCGCCTTGAACATCGTGCGGGCGGCGCCGATGACCGGCCGATAGACGAGCTCTGCCATCAGGTGAGGACCCTTCTGTTCCGGGGAGGGTTCTCCCGGCGGAAGTTACGCAGCCGTAGGTTTTCGGCATTGCGCCGATGGTGCCCCATACGCGGCCCCGTGGCCAGTCCTGATGTGTGCGTCCGGCGAGATTCTTGTCACGTCGACGTCATATCGCCGCAGCGCAGCCGTGGTGCGGCGGACAAACAGGCGCGTCTCGCACCCCCGCCGCGCGGGGACCGCGGAATATTTCGCGGTTGTGTGAACGCTGCGATCACTTGATGGCGGCGAGACGGCGACGCCGGACGACGGCGACAGACGACGCCGGATGACGATGACAGTGTTCGTGGTGCGTGCGCGGTGCTCGCGAAGGCCGGCGCCGCGGAGTGCGGCGCGAACGCGGCGAGGGGAAGCCGAGATGCGGGGGAACGACGGCGAGAAGCGGCTCGGCGCGGCCGAGTTGGGCGCCGAGCTGGGGGAGCGGGCCACGCTCGTCCAGTTCTCCACCGCGTTCTGCCAGCCCTGCCGTGCCACCCGGCGCACCCTCGCCGAAGTGGCGGGGATGGTCGACGGTGTCTCCCATGTGGAGCTCGACGCCGAGCAACGGTTTGAGCTGGTGCGCGAGCTGGGCATCCTCAGGACCCCCACGGTGCTGGTACTTGACGCCGAGGGCCGCATCGTCCGGAGAGCGGCCGGCCAACCCCGCACCGTGGATGTGATCGCGGCGCTGGGCGAGGCGATGTGACGCGGGGAGGCGGCGCGGGTGCGAGGGACACGTACTTGACTGCGCCCGCCACCTATCGTCACGCTGACGAGGTGCCCCAAGAACTCCTTCTCTACGGGCGGGCCGATGTGGACCTGGCCCGCAACGCGAGCGCGCGCTGTCCGGCTCTCTGAGCAGCCACGGCCCCGTTCGTCACTCCCGAAGAAGGACAACTCCATGACGGCCACGCCCGATCTGTCCACTCCCCGACTGGCCTCTCCCGACCTGCTCCGCTCCGTGTTCCGGCAGCACGCGGCGGGTGTCGCGGTCATCACGGCACAGGGGGAGGGGCCGGTCGGATTCACCGCCACCTCCCTCAACTCGGCCGCCGCCGAGCCCCCGTTGATCTCCTTCGGCGTGGGCACCTCCTCCTCCAGCTGGCCGGTCATCGCCGAGACCTCCCATGTCGGTGTGCACATACTCGGCGAGCATCAGAGGGATCTGGCGGCCACGTTCGCGCGCAGCGGAGCCGACCGGTTCGGGCCGCCCACGTCCTGGCGGACCGGCCCCGAGGGGGTGCCGGTCCTCGACGGCGTACTGGCCTGGCTGGTCTGCCGGGTGGTCGCCCGGGTCCCCGCCGGGGACCACCGGCTGGTGATCGCCCAGGCCGTCGTCGGCGACCCCGCGGGCGGCGGCCGGCCGCTCCTCTACCACCAGGGACGGTTCAACGCGCTGCGCGACTGAGAGTTCCCCGCGTGGCCTTACGGCCGCGTTGGCAAGGTCACAGTTCCAAGCGCTTGCTCAGTGGGAACACTCTGGATGTACTGGCGAGTAATATTTACTCCGGTGCGCCGGTCTCCCCGACCGGAAACCGCCCCATAAGGCGCCTATGCTGCGTGCAACAAGGCAGCCCAGAAATGACGATGCAGTAGGAGAGCCGGCGTGAGCTTGAGGATCGTTGTCTGTGTGAAGTACGTGCCCGACGCCACCGGCGACCGGCACTTCGCCGATGACCTGACCGTCGACCGGGACGACGTGGACGGTCTGCTGTCGGAGCTCGACGAGTACGCGGTCGAGCAGGCACTGCAGATCGCCGGGGACTTCGACGGGGACGGCGACGCCGAGATCACCGTGCTGACCGTCGGCCCCGAGGACGCCAAGGACGCGCTGCGCAAGGCGCTCTCCATGGGCGCCGACAAGGCCGTCCACGTCGAGGACGACGACCTCCACGGCACGGATGTCATGGGCACCTCCCTGGTCCTCGCCAAGGCCATCGAGAAGACCGGTTACGACCTGGTCATCTGCGGTATGGCGTCCACCGACGGCACGATGGGCGTCCTGCCCGCGATCCTCGCCGAGCGCCTGGGCGTCCCGCAGGTCACGCTGCTCTCCGAGGTCGCGGTCGAGGGCGGACTCGTCACGGGCCGGCGGGACGGCGACACCGCGTCCGAGCGGCTGGAGGCGTCGCTTCCGGCGGTCGTGTCGGTGACGGACCAGTCGGGCGAGGCGCGTTACCCGTCCTTCAAGGGCATCATGGCCGCAAAGAAGAAGCCGGTGCAGTCCTGGGACCTGGAGGACCTGGAGATCGACGCGGACGAGGTCGGTCTCGAAGGCGCCTGGACCGCGGTCGACTCGGCGGCCGAGCGTCCGGCCCGTACGGCGGGCACGATCGTCAAGGACGAGGGCGAGGGCGGCAAGCAGCTGGCCGCCTTCCTCGCGGGCCAGAAGTTCATCTGAGCCCCACCCGCAGACCGCCCCCTCATCTTTCGCGAGCAGGAGAGAAGAAGTCCCATGGCTGAAGTTCTCGTCTATGTCGACCACGTGGACGGTGCCGTCCGCAAGCCCACCCTGGAACTGCTGACGCTGGCCCGCCGGCTGGGCGAGCCCGTCGCCGTCGCGCTCGGCCCCGGCGCCGGGAGCACCGCCGCCGCGCTCGCCGAGCACGGCGCCGTGAAGGTGCTCACCGCCGACGCCGCCGAGTTCGCCGACTACCTCGTCGTACCGAAGGTCGACGCGCTCCAGGCCGCCCATGACGCGGTCTCGCCGGCCGCGGTGCTGCTCCCGTCCTCCGCCGAGGCGAAGGAGATCGCCGCCAGGCTCGCGGTCCGTATCGGCTCCGGGATCATCACCGACGCCGTCGACCTGGAGGCAGGCGACCAGGGCCCGGTGGCGACCCAGTCGGTGTTCGCCGCCGCGTTCACCACCAGGACCCGTGTCTCCAAGGGCACCCCGGTCATCACCGTGAAGCCCAACTCGGCCCCGGTCGAGGCCGCTCCGGCCGCCGGCGCCGTCGAGGCCCTGACCGTCTCCTTCTCCGAGAAGGCCACCGGCACGAAGGTCGTCTCCCGTACCCCGCGCGAGTCGACGGGACGCCCGGAGCTCACCGAGGCCGCGATCGTGGTCTCCGGCGGCCGTGGTGTCAACGGGGCCGAGAACTTCGCGATCATCGAGGCGCTCGCCGATTCCCTCGGCGCGGCCGTCGGTGCCTCCCGCGCCGCCGTCGACGCCGGCTGGTACCCGCACTCCAGCCAGGTCGGCCAGACCGGCAAGTCCGTCTCCCCGCAGCTGTACATCGCCTCCGGCATCTCCGGCGCCATCCAGCACCGCGCCGGTATGCAGACGTCCAAGACGATCGTGGCGATCAACAAGGACGCCGAGGCGCCGATCTTCGACCTCGTCGACTACGGCGTCGTCGGCGACCTCTTCGAAGTCGTCCCCCAGCTCACCGACGAGGTCAAGATCCGCAAGGGCTGACCCGCTCTCTGGACCCGGGGCCGCGTGGTGATCCGCACCGCGTGGCCCCGCGTCGTTGACGTGGCACGAGCCTGCCGATTAACTTCCTTCAACGGATTGTTGATTCCGTAGAGCGGAAATTCGGAAGAGCGGCACATCGGAGGGCTGGGCATGGGGCAGCAGGAGAAGGTGGCCACGAGTCTCCCGGACGCGGTCGGCGCGGCCGTCGGCGCCTCCCTCGCGTCGGTCGACGCCGAGCTGGCCCGCCGCTACCCCGGCGACCCCGGCACCCGAAGGCCCGTCCACACCGTCTACGTACCCGGCGACGCCTTCGCCGCGGGCACCATCCGCTCCTGGGGCGACCAGGCGCTCGCCACCCTCGACGAACACGCCCCGGACGCCACCTCCCTGGCACGGGTGCTCGGTCTCTCCGACGAGCTCGCCGTACCGGTGTACGAGCGCGTACGGGACAAGCTGAGCCGGGAGCCCGTCGAGGACCTGCGCATCGACTTCGAGGACGGCTACGGCCCCCGCTCCGGCCAGGCGGAGGACGAGGACGCCGCCCGCGCCGCCCGGCTCGTCCACGAGGCGTACCGGAACGGCACCGCCGCCCCGTACATGGGCATCCGGATGAAGTGTCTGGAAGCCGCCGTGCGCGACCGGGCGATCAGGACCCTCGACATCTTCCTGAGCGGACTGATGGAGGCGGGCGGCCTTCCCGAGGGGCTGGTTCTGACGCTCCCCAAGGTCAGCTACGCCGAGCAGGTCGCCGCGATGGCGCGGCTCGCCGGGGAGTTCGAGAAGGCGCGCGGCCTGGAGCCCGGCCGGATCGGGTTCGAGATCCAGATCGAGACCAGCCAGTCGATCCTCGCCGCGGACGGCACCGCCACCGTGGCCCGGATGATCGGCGCGGCCGACGGCCGGGCCACCGGGCTGCACTACGGCACCTTCGACTACAGCGCCTGCGTCGAGGTCAGCGCCGCGTACCAGTCCAGCGACCACCCGGCGGCCGATCACGCCAAGGCCGTCATGCAGGTCGCCGCCGCGGGCACGGGCGTACGGGTCTGCGACGGCTCCACCAATGTCCTGCCGGTCGGGCCAACCGCACAGGTCCACGAGGCGTGGCGGCTGCACTACGGCCTCACGAGGCGCGCTCTCGCCCGCGCCTACTACCAGGGCTGGGACATGCACCCGGGCCAGCTGCCGACCCGCTACGCCGCCGTGTACGCCTTCTATCGCGAGGGCCTGGAGCCGGCCGCCGCCCGGCTGGCCGCCTATGCCGCCAGGGCGCGCGGCGAGGTGATGGACGAGCCCGCCACCGCCAAGGCGCTCAGCGGCTATCTGCTGCGCGGCCTCGACTGCGGAGCTCTCGACAGCGACGAGGTCACCGGGCTCACCGGCCTGACCCGCGCGGATCTGGAGAGCTTCGCGATCCCGCGCCGCGCGGGCCTGACGGTGCCCCGCGCCGCGCGGACCTGACGGTGACCCGCGCCGCGCGAGCCTGACGGTGACGGCTCCGTGGCGAAGCCGCCGTCGCTCCCGCGCCGCTATCCCTGTGCCGGTGGCGGGATCTCTCCCGACCCGCGGGCGATCAGCCGTGTCGGCAGCACCACCTGTGAGGGCGCGTCGACCGCCCCGTCGAGCCGGTGGAAGAGCCGTTCCGCCGCCGTACGGCCCAGCGTCGCCGCGTCCTGCGCGATGACGGTGACGCCCGGGTCCAGCAGATCGGCCAGTTCGATGTCGTCGAAACCGACCAGGGCGACCGGCCGGTCGTGCGCGGCCAGCACCCGGACCACCGTCACCGTCACGCGGTTGTTGCCGGTGAAGATCGCGGTGACCGGCTCGGGCCCCGCGAGCATCGCGACAACGGCGTCACGCACCCGTTTCGGCGCCGTCGTGCCGAGCGAGACCCAGTCGTCGTGCAGGGCGAGCCCCGCGTCCGCCATCGCCGTGCGGTAGCCGCGCAGCCGTTCGCTCGCCGTGTGGATCCGGGGCTGGTCGCCGATGAAACCGATTCTGCGATGGCCGTGCGCGATCAGATGGGCGACCCCGGAGCGGGCGCCGCCGAAGCTGTCGGAAAGTACGGCGTCCGCGTCGATCCGGCCGGCCGGCCGGTCCACGAAGACCGTCGCCACCCCGGCCCTGATCTCCGGCTCCAGATAGCGGTGGTCGTGCCCGGCGGGGATCACGATCAGCCCGTCCACCCGGCGGGCGCAGAGGGCGAGCACCAATTCCTGCTCGCGGTCCGGGTCCTCCGCGCTCGAACCATTGATCAGCAGCGCGCCGTGGGCGCGGGCGACCTCCTCCACCGCGCGGTTCAGCGGCCCGTAGAAGGGGTCCGCGAGATCCTCCAGCACCAGCCCGATGCTGGCGGTCCGGCCCTTGCGCAGCACGCGCGCGGAGTCGTTGCGGCGGAAGCCGAGCGCGTCGATGGACTCCTGGACCCGGCGCTCGGTGTCGGGTGTGACACCTGGCTCCCCATTGACCACCCGGGAGACCGTCTTGAGCCCCACTCCGGCACGCGCGGCCACATCCTTCATCGTGGGCCTGTTGCCGTAACGGGGCTCGGGGCGGCGGGTGTTGTCGGCCACAGTGCGCTGTCCTGTCGTCGTTGCTTCAGTGTTTCGGTGTTCATTCACCGGTCGCTTTGCCGTGGGTTTGCCTGCCACGGTTGTGGCGTCGAGCATAGGCCCTGGACAACGTTGTCAGGGGAATGGAGACTGTTCATCGACCACTGTTCCGTCCATCCCCGGTATACGCGGGGACACCTCATCGCCGGGAGACCCCACACCGATGCATACCGACCCCGTTGCCTCACTCGACATCGGCGGCACCAAGATCGCCGGCGCGTTGGTGGACGGCAACGGCAGGATTCTCGTACGGGCACAACGTCCCACACCCGCGCGGGAGGACGGTGAGACGGTGATGCGCGCTGTCGAGGCGGTCCTCGCCGAGATCTCCGCGTCCCCGCTCTGGGCGTCGGCCACGGCGATCGGTATCGGCAGCGCGGGCCCGGTGGACGCCTCGGCCGGCACGGTCAGCCCGGTCAACGTCGCGGGCTGGCGCGGCTTTCCGCTGGTTGAGCGGGTACGGGCGGCCACCGGCGGACTGCCGGTGACACTCGTCGGCGACGGTGTCGCCATCACCGCCGCGGAACACTGGCAGGGCGCCGCGCGCGGCTATGACAACGCGCTGTGCATGGTGGTCTCGACAGGGGTCGGCGGTGGGCTCGTTCTGAACGGGAAGCTCCACCCGGGGCCCACCGGTAACGCCGGTCACATCGGCCACATCTGTGTGGACCTGGACGGCGATCTCTGCCCGTGCGGCGCGCGCGGCTGTGTGGAACGTATCGCCAGCGGCCCCAATATCGCCCGCAGGGCACTGGAGGGCGGCTGGCGGCCGGGACCCGACGGTGACACCTCCGCGGCCGCGGTGGCCGCCGCGGCGCGCGCCGGGCATCCGGTGGCGATCGCCTCCTTCGAGCGGGCCGCTCAGGCACTGGCGGCCGGCATCGCCGCGACCGCCACACTGGTCGAGATCCGTATCGCGGTCATCGGCGGCGGAGTGGCGAACGCGGGCGAGGTGCTTTTCGCACCGCTGCGCCGCTCGCTCCAGGACTACGCCTCGCTCTCCTTCGTCCGGGGCATCACGATCGCCCCGGCGCTGACCGGGCGGGACGCGGGTCTCGTCGGCGCGGCGGCCGCCGCGGCGCTCGGCGGACGGGACGGCACAACGGCGGCCGCGGTCGGCGGCTGAGCGCCGGGCCCGCGCCCAGGAGCGGTACGGGCAAACGCCTCAGCGGGTCGTCTGGCAGGCTATGCGCTTGCTGCCGCGGAACTTCACACACAACTCGGTATCCGTGCCCGCGTCCTCGGCCGGCCACCTGTATGTCAGCGCCTTGCCGGAACGGGTGGCCGTCGCCGTATCGATGAGCTGTCCGTTCCGGAACAGGGACACGGCGCGGGAGGTGACCTCCCGCGGCGGATTGGTCCAGATCCCGGTGACCGCGTTCCGGCCGCCCTGTCCCTCCAGCCTGATACAGATCTGCGGCCCGGAGAAGTGGTGTGTGCAGGCGCTGCTGTCGGCCGCCGCCGGGGTGGCGGCCAGTGAGACGGCCAGACCCGCGAGCGCGAGCGTCAGCGCGGACCGCCTGGCGCGTGGATGCGAAGCGGGCGGAAGCGGGGCGGGCGCGGCCGGTGCCGCGGTCATGTCGACCCGCCGGGGCGTACGCGTCACTTGGCGCCGCAGGAGCCCGAGTCGGTCGCCTGGTGGGGTACGACGACGAGGAACACGTCCGAGTCGAGATCCATCACGACCTCGGCCGGAGTGCCCTCGTCCCGCCGCGCCCGCGCGAACTCCTCCGCGGGCCAACTGCCTCGCGGTCCTCCCGCGGGAAATTGCTCAAGCACCGTCCGACGCATTGGTTACCCCCTAGCCTGTGAAGCTTTAAACGACGTTCCCCGGGATTGTGTTACGGCCCGGCGGGGACATCGGTTGGTACAGGAGACGCCCGAGCGGCTTCAGGACGACTTCCTTCCGGACACAGCTCGGACACGACCGGTCGGCCCGTGCGGGCTCCCCGGTCTGCCGGGGGGTTTCCGGGGCAGGGTGTTGCGGGCAGTCCACTGAGGGCTATGGAAGAGGGGGAACCGTGATCGTCTGGATCAACGGTGCGTTCGGAGCGGGCAAGTCCAGCACCGCACGCGAACTGATCGACCTGATCCCGAACTGCACTCTGTACGAACCCGAGCTGATCGGCGGGCGGCTCGCGGAGCTGCTGCCGCAGAAGCGGCTCGCCGAGGTGACCGACTTCCAGGACCTGCCGATCTGGCGGCGTCTGGTGGTGGACACGGCGGCGGCCCTGCTGGCGGAGGTGGGCGGGGCGCTCGTCGTGCCGATGACCCTGTTGCGCCAGGAGTACCGGGATGAGATCTTCGGCGGGCTCGCCTCGCGTCGTATCCCTGTACGGCACGTGTTGTTGACAACAGATGAAACGATCCTGCGCGGACGGATCGCGGCACGTGAGGCGCGCGCGGACGACCCGGACGGGGCGCGCGGGCAGGGGGAGGGCGAGCGTGGCGGGCGCCGGGGCGACGCGTACATCGAGCCGTACCGCGCGGCGCTCGGCTGGCTCACCGGTGACGCCCTCGTGATCGACAACACCGGCCTCACGGCGCGCGAGACCGCCATCTGTCTCGCGGAGGCCGTACGGAACGGCTCGGCGGGCGTCCGCGAGATCGTGCAGACGCCCGAGCCGACCGCCGAGACCGTCGCGGCGGGCGTTCTGCTCTTCGACGAGCAGGACCGCGTCCTCCTCGTCGATCCCACGTACAAACCCGGCTGGGAGTTCCCCGGCGGGGTGGTGGAGGCCGGTGAGGCACCCGCCCGCGCCGGGATACGTGAGGTCGCGGAGGAGATCGGCATAGAACTCACCGATGTGCCCGGCCTGCTGGTCGTCGACTGGGAACCGCCGAGGCCGCCGGGGTACGGCGGACTTCGGCTGCTCTTCGACGGTGGTCGGCTGCCCGCCCATCTCGCCGGTCGACTGCTTCTGCCGGGGCCCGAACTGCGGGGCTGGCGCTTCGTCGGCGAGGAGGAGGCCGGGCTGCTGCTGCCGCCCGCCCGTTACGCGCGGCTGCGCTGGGCCCTGCGGGCCAGGGAGCGCGGGACGGTACTCAACCTGGAAGACGGGATTCCCGTGGGCTGACAGGCCCCGTCAGGCCTGCTTGGACCGCGCGTAGTTGACCAGGAACAGGGCCTCGGAGACCGACAGGCGCTCCAACTCCCGCGGAGAGACACTCTCGTTCACCGCGTGGATCTGCGCCTCGGGCTCGCTCAGCCCGATCAGCAGGATCTCCGCCCGGGGATACAGCTCGGCCAGGGTGTTGCAGAGCGGGATGGAGCCGCCCATGCCCGATGCCTGCATCTCCTGGCCCGGATAGGCGACACGCATCGCCGCCGCCATCGCCGTGTACGCGGGGCTGGAGGTGTCCGCGCGGAACGGCTGGCCCTGCCCGATCTGTTCCACCGCGACGCGCGCGCCCCACGGAGTGTGCTTCTCGATGTGCGCGATGAGCAGTTCGGTCGCCTCGACGGCGTCCTGGCCCGGCGGCACCCGCAGACTGACCGTCGCCCGCGCGCTCGCCTGGATCGACGGGGTGGCGCCCACCACCGGCGGGCAGTCGATGCCCAGTACGGTGACGGCCGGGCGGGCCCAGATCCGGTCGGCGACGGTGCCCCCGCCGATCAGTCCGACGCCGTCGAGCACCTTGGCGTCCTCGCGGAACTCGGCCTCGCCGTAGGCCAGTCCGTCCCAGACGGCGTCCGAGGCCAGTCCGTCCACGGTGGTGGAGCCGTCCTCGGCGCGCAGCGAGTCGAGCACCTTGATGAGCGCGGCGAGCGCGTCGGGCGCCGCTCCGCCGAACTGGCCCGAGTGCAGGTTGCCTTCGAGCGTGTCGACCGAGACCCGGACCATGGTCATGCCGCGCAGCGTGGCCGTGACCGTCGGCAGGCCCAGCTGGAAGTTCCCGGTGTCGCCGACGACGACGGCGTCCGCGATCAGCAGCTCCGGGTGCGCTTCCGCGTACCGTTCGAGACCGCCGGTGCCCTGCTCCTCCGAACCCTCCACGATCACCTTGACATTCACCGGTACCCCGCCGTTCGCCTTGAGGGCGCGCAGGGCGAGCAGATGCATCAGGAAGCCGCCCTTGCAGTCGGCCGCACCGCGTCCGTACCAGCGGCCGTCGCGCTCGGTCAGCTCGAAGGGCGGCGTCACCCAGGCGTCCTCGTCCAGCGGCGGTTGCACATCGTAGTGGGCGTAGAGCAGCACCGTGGGCGCGCCCTCGGGGCCCGCCAGCAGACCGTAGACGGACTGGGTGCCGTCGGGGGTGTCGAGTATCGCGACCTCCTGGAACCCCTCGGCGCGCAGCGCGTCCGCGACCCAGCCGGCGGCGGCCTCGCACTCGCTCCTGGGGAACACCGCGGGATCCGCCACCGACCGGAAGGCCACCAGCTCCGCGAGCTCCGTACGGGCACGGGGCATCAGCGACGCTACGGTCTCGGCGATCGGATTCGCGGTCATGGGCACGCTCCTGGTGGGTACGACGTTGTGTCTGTCGGGTGTACGTCGAAAGTCACTGCCGATCCTCCCACAGCGGGTTCACCGAGCCAGCGCCGTAGGATGCCGTTCGACAGCAGGGGCCACCGGTCGGATCAGGAGCAGAAGCACATCGTGAGCAGCGAGAACGCAGACGCCGGAAGCGAGCACGACGAGCCGGTGTGGGATGTCGTCGTGGTCGGCGCAGGGCCGGCGGGAGCCTCCGCGGCATACGCGGCGGCGGTCGCGGGCCGTCAGGTGCTGCTGGTGGAGAAAGCCGAGTTGCCCCGCTACAAGACCTGCGGGGGTGGAATCATCGGGCCCTCGCGCGACTCACTGCCCCCGGGCTTCGAGTTGCCGTTCCGGGACCGGGTGCACGCGGTGACCTTCTCCCTGAACGGCAAGCTCGCCCGTACCCGCCGCTCCAAGCGCATGCTCTTCGGGCTCATCAACCGCCCGGAGTTCGACGCGAGTCTGGTGGAGCACGCGCAGAAGGCCGGCGCGGTGCTCCGTACCGGCGTGACCGTCTCGCGCGTCGAGCAGCACGGCCCGGCCGTGCCCGACCGCCGTACGGTCGCGGTCGTCCTGGCGGACGGCGAGACGGTGCTGGCGCGGGCCGTGGTGGGCGCGGACGGCAGCGCCAGCCGGATAGGCGCGCATGTCGGAGTGAAGCTGGACCAGGTGGACCTGGGCCTTGAGGCCGAGATTCCGGTACCGCCGACCGTCGCCGAGGACTGGGCGGGCCGGGTGCTCATCGACTGGGGCCCGCTGCCCGGGAGTTACGGGTGGGTGTTCCCGAAGGGGGACACGCTCACCGTGGGGGTGATCTCGGCGCGCGGCGAGGGCGCCGCCACCAAGCGCTATCTGGAGGACTTCATCGCCCGCCTCGGGCTCGCCGGATTCGAGCCCTCCATCTCGTCCGGGCATCTGACCCGGTGCCGCAGCGAGGACTCACCGCTGTCACGCGGGCGGGTGCTGGTGTGCGGGGACGCGGCGGGCCTCCTCGAACCGTGGACCAGGGAAGGAATCTCCTTCGCCCTGCGTTCCGGGCGGCTCGCGGGGGAGTGGGCGGTACGGATCTCCGAGTCGCACGACGCCGTGGACGCCCGCCGTCAGGCGCTGAACTACGCGTTCGCCATCAAGGCCGGGCTCGGTGTGGAGATGGGCGTCGGCCGACGGATGCTGGCCATCTTCGAGCGCAGGCCGGGGCTGCTGCACGCGGCGATCACGGGGCTGCGCCCGGCGTGGACCATGTTCGCGGACATCACCCGCGGCTCGACCACGCTCGCCGGTGCCGTACGGACCCATCCGCTGGCCCGCCGTGCGCTGGATCTGCTGGACCGCAGGCAGCCGAGCGAAACCGGAACGTTGGACAGCGGGACGCCGGAGCCCGGTGTGGCCGGGGTGACGGGTGTTCCGGAGGCGGGCGCCCGGGAGTGAGGGACGGGCCCTGACCGGGAGGGTGATCGGGAGAGCGACCGGGTCCGCGCGGATATCCGCGCTGATCCGGCGGCGGGGGGCGTACGGCCCGGCCGACGGCGCCGCCGTACGTCCCCGCTTCGTGCGGGCGCGCCCGCCGAGGTTCCCGTACTCCCCGGGGAGTACCTGTGGTCACCTCGCCCGGCTGACGCCCGTACCCGCCCGCCGGTCTAGCGTGACCGGTATGGAAGAGCAGCACAGCCGCCCGGGCCGGGAACGTGGCCGGTGGCGGGAAGGGGGCCGGGCCCGGGGATGGGGCGGCGGCCCCCATTGCGGGCGCGGCGGGCCTCCCTGGGCGCGGGGCGACGGTTGGTCGTACGCGGATGCGCCCTGGGGACAGGACGGACCGCCCCTCCGGTTCCCCGGGGCCCGTCGCCGCGGCCGGCTGCCCTGGCCGTCCTCCCTGTTGCTGGCCGTCTTCGTACTGGTGGGGACCGCCTTCGCCGCGCACGGTCAGCCCGATCGACAGCCCTTGGACGGCTACGCGCGGCTGCTGCTGCTCGCCGGTCCCGCCCTGCTGCTGTTCCGCCGGAAACACCCCGTCATCACCGTCTTCGGAGTCTCGGCGACCGCGCTCGGGTACTTCGCCGCGGGCTATCCGTACGGACCTGTCTTCCTCACCGTCGCGGTCGCCTGCTCCGCCGCGATCGTCGCGGGTCACCGGCGGGCCGCCTGGTGGGCGGTCGGCACGCTCTGGGTGGGCCATCTGCTGATCGCGCACTGGCTCTACCGCTGGCTGCCCCCGGCGCACGACCGCCCCGCGCCCTGGGGGCAGGAACTGGTCATCGCGGCCTTCGTGGTCGCCCTCTGCGCCGCCTCCGAACTCGTCCGGGTACGCCATGAGCAGTGGGCCAGGGAAGCCGCCGAGCGCGCGGCGGCCAAGAAGCGCCGGAAGAACGAGGAACGGCTGCGGATAGCCCGTGAGCTGCATGACGTGCTCGCCCACTCCATCTCGGTCATCAACGTGCAGGCGGGTGTGGGGCTCGCCCTGCTCGACTCCGATCCCGAGCAGGCCCGCACCGCCCTGACCACGATCAAGGCGGCGAGCAAGGAGGCCCTCGGCGAGGTACGGCAGGTCCTCGACACCCTCAGAACGCCCGGTGACGCCCCGCGCGCCCCCGCCCCGGGCCTCGACCGGCTGCCCGAGCTGGTCGAGCAGGCCGCGAGCGCCGGACTGACCGTCGATGTCCGGCGGGACGGTAAGCGGGTGGCGCTGCCGCCGGGCACGGATCTGGCCGCCTTCCGGATCGTCCAGGAGGCGCTGACCAATGTGGTGCGCCACTCCGGGTCCCGTACGGCGGAGATCGGCCTCGGTTACGCGCCGGGGCTGCTGGAGTTGCGTGTCGACGACGCGGGTCCGGCCACCGGCGGCGACGCGGGCGGCGGCGGCAACGGTCTTGTCGGCATGCGTGAGCGGGCCGCCGCGCTCGGTGGCACGATCGAGGCCGGCCCGCGTCCCGACGGCGGATTCCGCGTACGGGCCACGCTCCCGCTGAACCCCGAGGACTGAACAACCGGGGCCCACGCCGGGCCCGAACGCCTAGGAGAGACCGTGATCCGTGTACTGCTCGCCGATGACCAGTCGCTGGTACGGGCGGGCTTTCGCGCGCTGCTCGCCGCCCAGCCGGACATCGAGGTCGCGGGCGAGGCCGCGGACGGCGAGGAGGCGCTGCTCCGGGTGCGTGAACTGAGCCCCGATGTCGTGCTGATGGACATCAGGATGCCACTGCTCGACGGCCTCGCCGCCACCCGTCGGATCACCGAGGACGCACGGCTCGACCAGGTGAAGGTGGTCATGCTCACCACCTTCGAACTCGACGAGTATGTCTTCGAGGCGATCCGTTCCGGCGCCTCCGGTTTCCTTGTCAAGGACACCGAACCGGAGGAACTGCTGCGCGCGGTCAGGGCGGTGGTGGGGGGCGACGCGCTGCTGTCACCTGGAGTCACCCGCCGGCTCATCGCGGAGTTCGCGTCCCGCTCCAAGGCCCCGACGGGCCTCGCGGAACTGGGCGCGCTCACCGAGCGGGAGCGAGAGGTGATGGCGCTGGTCGGCATCGGTCTCTCCAACGAGGAGATCGCCCGCCGACTGGTCGTCAGCCCGCTCACGGCCAAGACGCATGTCAGCAGGACGATGGTGAAGCTCGGCGCCCGCGACCGGGCCCAACTGGTCGTCCTCGCCTATGAGTCGGGGCTGGTACGGCCGGGCTGGCTCGGCTGACCGGTGCGCTTCTCCTGTTGCCGGCCCGGGAGGTGTCCCGGTGTGCCCGGTCCGGACCGCGGGAAGCGCCACAGGACCTGAACGACACGCCCCACGAACGCGAGACCCGCGGCTACGGCTGCGACCTGCCCGAGCACGTCCGGCAGGTCGAAGTACCAGGCGGGTCCCGCGATGACGCCGTACACCAGCGCCGCCGCGAACGCTCCCGTCAGTACGGCGAAGCCGATCTCGACCGTGATGGCGTCCCGTTCCGCGTCGCCGCGCGTGGTTCCCCCGATTCGTGTCCCCATGGCCCGAGTCTGACCTCGCCCGGGTCCCGGGGCAAGACGCCACCCCCACCGGGGCGGCCGGTGTCAGGCGCGGTGGGGGTGCGCCGAACCCTGCGTGTGACGCAGCAGCCGTACGAACGCCCCGATGGCCGCCGCCTGGATCAGCACCGAGAGCACGAGCGAGGGATAGAGGAATCCGGCGGACTCCGCGACCGCGTCGCCCAACAGCCCGCCCCCGACGAAGAATCCGAAGATGGCGGGCGCGGCGAGGAAGAACAGCCACACCCCGGCGAACGAGGCGTCCTCGTGGTGGACGAAGAGGGTGTCGACCGCGACGAACACCGTCGCCGCGGCGACCAGCCCCAGATAGACCTGCGACGCGCGATTGCCGAAGGTCAGCCGCGCGAGTCCGGCGAGCCGTCCTGAGTTCATTGCTCTGTCTCCCCTGAAGTGGTTGTCCCTCCAGGGTGATTCAGCCCGAACGGATGTGCCTGAGTACGGCTACTCATCCGCCGGGCGCCCCACCTCAGGCCGGTTCCGCCGACGCGTTCCGCGCCGAGTAGCCGATGAGCGCGGCGGCGCCCGCCAGCAGGGCCACCGTGGTCAGGGCGAGTGGCAGCGTGAACCAGTCGGCGAGGAAGCCGATCGCGGGCGGCCCCAGCAGCATCCCGCCGTATCCCAGGGTGGAGGCGGCGGCGACGCCACCAGGTCCCGCCAGCGCCCCCGCGCGGCCGATGGCGACGGGAAAGATATTGGCGAGGCCGAGGCCGGCCACGGCGAAACCGGCCAGGGCCCACCAGGCCGTGGGGGCGAGCGCGCCGATCAGCATGCCGAGCGCGGCCGTGACGCCTCCCGCGACGAGGGCGCGGGTCTGGCCGAGGCGCTCCAGCAGGGCCGTACCGGACAGCCGTCCCGCCGTCATGGCGAGGGCGAAGAGCGAGTAACCGGCCGCCGCCAGCCCTGGGGTCGCGTCCAGGTCCTGGGTGAGATGGAGCGCGCTCCAGTCGGCCATGGCGCCCTCGCCGTACGCCGTGCACAGGGCGATCACACCGAAGAGCAGGACCAGGCGTCGGGTGCGACGGTCGAGCCGTCGTGGAGGGGACGCCCTCCCCGCCGCTGTCGCCTCCGGCCCCGTGCGCTCCGGGACGGGCGCCGGGTGCCGCAGCAGTGTGGGGCCGGTGACGGCGGTGACGAGCAGACCGACCCCGGCCAGGAGGGACAGATGGACGGCGGGGGAGAGGCCGCCCGCGACCAGCCCGCCAAGTCCCGCCCCGATCATGCCGCCCAGACTGAACGCGGCGTGGAAGCTGGAGATGACGGGGCGGCGCAGGGCGGCCACGAGATCGACGGCCGCGCTGTTCATCGCGACGTTCAGTCCGCCGTACGCGGCGCCGAACACCAGCAGCACCAGACCGAGGGTCAGGGCAGAGTGGGTCTGCGGCGGCAGCACGATGCTGAACGAGAGGAGTACGGCGCACACCACCGTCACCGGATGGCCGCCGAAGAGCCGGCAGAGCCGGCCGGTGAACACCATCGTCACGACCGCGCCCGCGGAGACGCCGAGCAGCGCGAGTCCGAGAGCGCTCGCCGAGGCTCCCGTCTGCTGCTTGATGGCGGGGATACGGACCACCCAGCCGGCGAACATGAAACCGTCGAGGGCGAAGAACACGGTCAGCGCGATACGGAGGCGGGACAGCGAGGACCGGGAGCCGGGTTCTCCGGCGCGTCCTCCCAAGAAGGCCGTCGTTACTTTGTTTAGATGCGGCACAAAGTGAGCATAGGGGCCCTGGCCCGTCCTCACAAGCCGTCGGCATCGCGCGACGGGCCGTCGGCATCGGTCGCGGATCATGGGAGACTCGCCCCCATGAACGGCAAGGGGACGACCGCCAGGACAAGGCTGGAGAGAGGCCGCGGCGCACTCGGTCCGGCACTGGAACTGGTGCACACCGGCCGTGCGCCCACCCGCGCGGTACTGACCGCGGAGCTGGGGGTCACCCGGGCCACGGCGGGTGCGGTCGCCGCGGAGCTGGAGGCCCTCGGTCTGATCCGGGTCGACTCCCGTCCCGGCGCGGGCGCCGGTTCCCAGGGCAGGCCCTCGCATCGGCTGTCCGTCGACGACAAGGGGCCCGTCGCGCTCGCGGCCCAGGTCCACCCGGACGGCTTCCGGGCCGCGCTGGTCGGGCTCGGTGGCCGGATCGTCGCCACCGCGCCCGTGCGCAGTACGGTCACCGCCGATCCGGCGCAGGTCCTGGGGGAGGTCGTGGAGGCCGGGGCGGGGCTGCTGCGCGCCACCGGGCTGCGCTGTGTCGGCGCGGGGCTCGCCGTACCGTCGGCGGTCGCGGAGCCGGAGGGCACGGCGCTCAACCCGCTGCACCTCGCCTGGCCCGCCGGGGCGCCGGTACGGGAGATCTTCGCCGAGCGGGTACGCGCGGCGGGCATCGACGGCCCCGCGTTCACCGGCAACGACGTCAACCTCGCCGCGCTCGCCGAGCACCGGCACGGCGCGGGACGCGGCGCCCAGCATCTGCTCTGTGTCGCGACCGGACACCGGGGGGTCGGTGGCGCGCTGGTGCTCGACGGCAGGCTGCACACCGGCAGTGCGGGCCTCGCCCTGGAGGTCGGCCATCTCACGGTCAACCCCGAGGGCCGGCCCTGCTATTGCGGCAGCAAGGGCTGTCTCGATGTCGAGGCCGACCCGCTCGCCTTCCTCACCGCGGCGGGCCGCGCCCCCGGCCCCGAGGTCTCACTGCTCCAGCAGGCCCGTGATCTGCTCCGTACGGAGCACGCGGACCCCGCCGTACGCGGAGCCGCCGAGGAACTGATCGACCGGCTGGGCCTCGGGCTCGCGGGGCTGGTCAATATCCTCAACCCCGACCGCATCATCCTCGGCGGACTCCACCGGGAACTGCTCGACGCGGACCCGGAACGGCTGCGCGCCGTCGTCGCGGACCGAAGCCTGTGGGGCCGCAGTGGCGGCGTACCCATCCTTCCCTGCACCCTCGACCACAACAGCCTGGTGGGCGCGGCCGAGGTGGCATGGCAGCCGGTGCTGGACGATCCGCTCGGCGCGCTGGCTCCGTGACCGGCCGGACGGGAGACGCGGGACGAGCGGTTCGGTCGTACGGTCGAGGGTGGCCGCGCCTGACCGCGGTGGACCGTTCGGGTGGTTCAGGGATCCGTGCCGGTCAGCTGAGCGCGGCCGATCTGGCCCAGGCGTGCCCGTACTCCCTGGTCATGGCGCCGAACTCGGCCCCGGGAAAGGGGCCGTCCGTCGTCGCGCCGTACACCGGGCGCAGGGGCAGGGCGCGCGCGGCGGGCGGTGCGGGGAGGGTGAACCAGATGCTCTTTCCCGTGTCCCCCCGGGCGTGTATGCCCCAGCTCTCGCTCACCGCCGCTATCAGGGCGAGGCCGCGTCCGCCGGTATCGAAGAGACTCGCGTCGCGGACCGTGGGGAGCCGTGGATCGTGATCGCTGACCGAGACCATGAGTCGTTCGAGCAGTAGTTCGACATCGACAGTGCATCGTTTGTCCGGCTGTGCGTGCCGGTGGACGTTGGTGAGCAGCTCGGTGACACCGAGCGCCGCGTAGTCGATCAAGGGATCGAGATGCCAATAGCGCAATTGCGCCGAAATTATTCTGCGGACCTGTCCGATCCGCGACGGCAGGGCTTGGAGCTCCACCGTGCAGTGCCTGCTGGGCTGGCTGATCACGGCCACGACTCCCCGAAATGAGGTCCCGAAGAAGACGAAGATCGGATCCGGCAGCGGACACGCTGCTGATCCCGCCCGGCGGGGGGCTGAATCGTAGCGTCACCGCCGGTTGACCCTGAGTGATGTGAGATCAGAGTGAACCCAGGGGTCAAGCTTCGCAACTCGGGCAGGCCGGACCGTTGTTCGTGGCGATTTTCCGGTTTACGCCGGAATAATTCCGGACGGATTCCCAGCGGATCGAGGCAACTTCAGCGAGGCTCAGGGTTTGCCGTGGCTCGCCCTGCTGACGGTGTCCATGAAGCGCCCGGCGAGCGCTGTCGCGTCGGGTCGGCGACCGCGCTGGCCCATGGTCAGCCGGTAGCGGATCCCGTTCACGGTGGCGACCGCGCTGCCGCTGCCCGCGAACCACGGCTTCGCCGTACTCACGGCCCGCAGGGGCGCGCTGTCGATCACCCGGCCGTAGCTGGTCAGCAAGGCCAGCCTGCCGTCCTGGATCAGGACCTGGCCGGCCCTGGTGAGTGAGCGGGGCCATCGCTCGATCCGTACCCCGCGCGCGCTGAACTCCGGCTCAGCCATGGCTCTTCAGCCCCCTCCGTACCCGTTCCCCGTGCCCGGGTCCCCTCAAGTCCCCTCCAGGCAGTGTGCACAAGTATGCGGGCGGGCACCAGAGCGCGTTTCCGGCGAGGGCCAGAAGTGATCGCTATGGCTGCCCAAAGTCAATGTTTGCGCAGGTGGTGGCGGTACCTTTGGGGGACGGGGACCGGTTCGACGGACGAGGAACGGTGCGTATGGCTGGACGGGACGGAACCGGCACGGACGGGAGGACGGCGCCCCCGGACGGCCGGGCGACGGCGACCGTCGACGTGGACCGTAGCGATCCCGCCTACCGGACATGGCTCAAAGAAGCCGTACGGAAGGTCCAGGCCGACGCCAATCGTTCCGCCGACACCCACCTGCTGCTCTTCCCGCTGCCCGAGCGGTGGGGAATCGATCTGTATCTGAAGGACGAGTCGACCCATCCGACCGGCAGCCTCAAGCACCGGCTCGCCCGCTCGCTCTTCCTCTACGGGCTGTGCAACGGCTGGATCAGGCCCGGCGCACCGGTGATCGAGGCGTCCAGCGGCTCGACGGCCGTGTCCGAGGCCTACTTCGCGAAGCTGATCGGGGTGCCGTTCATCGCCGTGATGCCGCGCACGACCAGCGCGGAGAAGTGCCGGCTCATCGAATTCCACGGCGGGCGCTGCCACTTTGTCGACGACTCCCGGAAGCTGTACGAGGAGTCGGCCGAGCTGGCGGCCAGGACCGGCGGCCACTACATGGATCAGTTCACCTACGCGGAGCGCGCCACCGACTGGCGTGGCAACAACAACATCGCCGAATCGATCTACCAGCAGCTGAGGCTGGAACGCTATCCGGTGCCCACCTGGATCGTCGCCACGGCCGGCACCGGCGGCACCTCCGCGACCATCGCGCGCTACGTCCACTACATGCAGTTCGATACCCGTGTCTGTGTCCCCGACCCGGAGAACTCCTGCTTCTTCGACGGCTGGACCCGGCACGACGCGCAGGCGTGCAGCGAGCGCGGCTCCCGGATCGAGGGCATCGGCCGGCCCCGGATGGAACCGAGCTTCGTACCCGGCGCCATCGACCGGATGATGAAGGTGCCCGACGCGGCGAGCGTCGCCGCCGTGCGCGCCTTGGAGCGGGCCATCGGACGCAAGGCGGGCGGCTCCACCGGGACCGGGCTGTGGAGCGCGCTGAAGATCGTCGCGGAGATGGTCGCGGAGGGGCGCCAGGGCAGCGTGGTCACCCTGCTCTGCGATCCGGGCGACCGCTATCTCGACAAGTACTACTCGGACGCGTGGCTGGCCGAACAGGGCCTGGACATCGCGCCGTACACGGAGACGCTCGACCGCTTCCTGGAGAGCGGCGTCTGGCCGGACTGACGGTCGGACGGGCCGATGGAGCCGATGGGCCGATGAACCCGGCGGGCCGATGGGCCGCCTACGGCTCCGGCCCCGCAGTCCGATCGTCCGGCCCCGGCGTCCCGCCCCGGCGTCCGAACGTTCGGCCCCGACGTCCGGCCCCGGCGTCCCGCCCCCCCGCCGTCCCGCATCCGGTTCTCTCAGCCCACCGCCCGGAGGCTGCCCCCGCCGGTGAGCCGTGCCGACAGCCGTACGGAACCCTCTCGGGGCGCCCGCACCGCCAGCGTCGTCGCCGACGTTGTCGCCCGTACGCTGCCGGTGGCCTCGATCCGCGTGATGTCGCGGCTGCCCGCCGCGAGCAGGAACCACTTCCCGGAGGGCGACCGCCAGCGCGTCCCCGCCAGGATGTGCGGCCCGAACCTGCCGCAGGACGCGGTGTTCTCTGCCTCGGCCACCACCGTTCCCGGTGTCGTGGGCACGGGCGCGGGCCGCTGGAACTGCACCAGGATCCGGCCCGGGCCGCGCCAGGTGTCGGCCCGGGTGCAGACCCAGGTGGACCGGCCCCCCGATTCCGGGAGCGACTGCTCGGCGAACGCCCAGTTGTTGATGTCCCGTACGCCGGAACCGCGCAGGGGCCGCAGTGAGCACGCGGTACGTGCCCAGCTGAGCAGCGCCGGTTCGCCGGTCACCTCGCTCGGGCGGCGTGCGGGCGCGCCGCCGCCGGGCGGCGGGGTGTAGGTGAGATGCGCCGGGGCGGGGTCGCCGAGGTCCGTGACGAGGAACGAGTGCCGCTCCGCGATCCTCTCCGAGGAGCGCAGCACCAGCACCGGCCAGGCCACGCAGTCGCCGCCGGATGCCGGGGCCGGTACGGCGGCGGTCACGCCGTCGGCGCTGACCCCGAGGCTCCGGGCGGGGGCGTCGGGTGCCAGTAGATCCCGGGTGGCCGACCCGGCGATCCACGGGGCGAGCAGATAGCGGGCCCCGTCCGGGGTACGGATGACCGTGAGCGCGGCGGCGGTTGTCATGTCCGCCTGGTCGGCACGGGCGAAGTCCAGGGACGGCGCGTTCCGGTCGGGCATCGGCACCCCTCGGTTCTCCGAGTCCGGCAGGGACGTCGACTCCGGCAGGGACGCCGAGTCCGGCAGTGGTCCCCGCTTCGGCGGTGTCACCCGCTTCGACACCGGCTCCGCGTACCGCACGATCCGCTGCCCGTCGTGGAGCAGGACCACCGCCGCCCCGTCCAGGTCGCCCGCGTACAGCAGACGCGGCGGCTGCGTGGGTGGCGCCGTACCGGTGCCCGGAGTGGCGGACACCCGCACGGCGGGCCCCGGGCCGCCCCAGACGCGCAGCGCGCGCTTCAGCAGCGCGGTGTCGTCCGTACGACCGCCCCTGGCGGGCCAGACGGAGAAGTCGATCCGGGAGGTGTCGGTCCACGCCGCCTCCGGCGCGCGTTCCAGCAGCGCCGGATCGAGAGCGCGGGCGAGCGCCGCCGTACCGGTCGGACCATAGAGGGCGCCGTCACCGTGGGCTCCGGCGACGGGTTGATCCGGAGGGCCGTCCTCGGGCAGGGACACCGCGAGCACCGTCCCGGCCAGCGCGATCGCGACGGCCGCCCCGGCGATCCTGGACCGCTGTCTGCGCCGCAGCAGATCGGTCGGCCGGGTCTGCACCGTACAGGGGTCGAACTCCGAGGTGCCGAGCAGCTTTCCGGTGCGGCCGTCCCGATGGGCGGCGAGCCGCTCCGCCGTACGCACGGCGGCGGCCGGGTCCGCCACCCCCGCGTCCTCCAGCAGCGCGCGGACCGCCTGTTCGGACAGCCCCTCCAGCACGCGCAGCGCGAGCGCGGCGCGCGCGGGCGCGCTGACCGTGGACAGGGCCTGGTCCAGGGCGAGTTCGTCGGTGCCGCCGGCCCTGGGGAAGAGCCGCAGCCCCACGACGAGCGGCAGGCCGGTCCGCGGCCGCACCGCCCGTACGCGCCACCAGGGGGACGGCTGGTCATGGGTGAGCGCGGCACGCAGCACCTGACCCCGTAGCCAGGCGAAGGCGGATCCGCTCGGCATGCGCTGACCGGGCACCCGCGCCCGCGAGTCGCTCTTGCGCGCGCCCGGCAGCACATGCTGGACGGTGGCGTGCGCGGTGAGGACGCGTCGATGACGGCCCAGCGCGGGAGGAAGGGTGAGATAGGCCAGCCGGACCAGCCGCGGGTAGTGCTCGACGAGGGCGGCCTCGGCGTCATCGACGCCTGGACGCGGGCCCGTGGTGGCGTTGTCGGTCGGCTGTCGGTGGCTCGGCATGGGGACGGTGCCCTTCCGCATGTGCTGACGCGTCGTCGCGTCGTCGCTCGGCGCTGCTTATCAGGCCAAACGAGCGAGGGGTGCGAAGGATGCGAAGCTCATCGTAGGAGTGACCATCTCCAGACCATGTCCGGCCCGTGGAGCGACAGTTGACGCCCTCTCGGTTGACATCGCGGCTGGTGGACAGATCACCGGCCCCGCAGCAGCCGGTCGACGACGCGGCCGAACACCGTCCGTCCGGCCCGTGCGGTCAACGGGGCGAGCGGCCCGGGCAGCAGACCGATCCGCAACTCCTCCTCCCAACGCACCCGCGTCGCGGCGCCCGCATCCCGCACGTGGATCTCGGCCCAGCCCGTGATGGCCCGGCCGCGCTTCTCCAGCCGGCAGTGACCGGGGACGCCCGGCGCGGGCGGCTGCCAGCGGACGACCTCCATCGGGTCGTCGAAGCCGGCACGACCGAGCCCTGTGCGGGCGACGAAGACGGTTCCGACGCGGGTGGGGCCCGGGGTCAGCACGGCGATCCTCGTCAGCGGCACCTGGTCCGCGTGGGCCGGCCAGTCGGTGAGCCGCCGCCAGACCTCGTCGGCGGACAGCGGTGAGGTGCGGTCGATACGGAAGGCGCTCACCCGGCGATCGTAAGCCGCGCCACGGACCGCCCGCACGCCCCGCCCGCACGCACGCCCCGCACACGCGCCCCGCACGGACCGCCCTAACCTCGCGCGTGCGCGGTCAGTCGTCCTGCGGAACAGACCGTTCCGTGGACTCGCCCGCCACCACCAGCCCCGGCAGATACTCGGCGATCTCCTCACGGGCCGCGGCCGACAGCCCCGAGTCCGTCACCAGCGTGTCGACCTGCTCCAGCGTCGCGAAGGAACTCAGCCCGACGGTGCCCCACTTGGTGTGGTCGGCGACCACCACCACCCGGCGCGCGGACCGTACGAAATGCCGGTTGGTCTCCGCCTCCCCGAGGTTCGGGGTGGACAGCCCGGCCTCGGCGGAGATGCCATGCACGCCGAGGAAGAGCACATCGAAGTGGAGCGAGCGGATCGCCTGGTCCGCCACCGGACCGACCAGCGAGTCCGACGGCGTACGGACCCCTCCCGTGAGCACCACCATGGCCGCCCCTGGCCGGGGCCCGCCCGCGCCCCCGACAGCCCGCTGGCCCGTGTGGAACACATCGGCGACTCGCGTCGAGTTGGTCACCACGGTCAGATCCGGTACGTCCAGCAGTTGGTGGGCCAGGGCGTAGGTGGTCGTACCGCCGGACAGCGCGATGGCGCTGCCGGGCACCGCCATGGCCGCCGCCGCACGCGCGATGTCCTCCTTCGCGGTCAGCTCCAGCGCCGACTTCGCCTCGAAGCCCGGTTCGTGCGTGCTGGCCTCGACCACCGGCACCGCGCCGCCGTGCACCTTCTCGATGACACCCTGGCGGGACAGCGCGTCCAGATCCCGGCGCACGGTCATGTCGGAGACGCTGAGCCTGCGTGTCAGCTCATTGACCCGGACCCCGCCGCGCCTGCGCACCTCGTCCAGGATCAGGGCACGGCGCTGCTCCGCGAGAAGATTCTGGTTGTCGCTCACCGCAGTGCCGGTCCTTCCGCGTGGTGTTCGATCGTCAGGGGCCTCATACTCCCACGCGGTTCCGGCGCCCGCCGCGGTGGTTGACGGGGCTGAGGGGAGGGGAGGTTCAGTGAGGGCCGGGGACGGCCCGCCGTCGTGCCGAGTCTTTCCGAGAGCGAGCCATCGAAGTGTCCCCAGAAACACCGGTTCCGGAGCCGCGGAGCGGCGGAGCCGCGCTCGAACTCCTGGTCCACGGCGTCGGCGGGGCCACTCCGCAGAAGATGCTCGATGATCCGCGTACGGTCAGGATCACCGGAGACGAGACGGCCGCCGTGTACCGGCGGGCGGACGACGTGGACGCCGAGCTCCACCCCGAGCGCTACGAAGGCCGGCCGGTCCCCGAGGCGTACTGCTGGTCCAATCTCACCTCGGGCAACGGCTCACGTGCCCTGTGGCTGCTGCTGCTCCCGTTCATGGTGATCAACCTCGCGCACTGGATGCGGCCGGCCACGAAGGGCCTGGGCAGGTCGCAGCGGCTGTACGGGGTGCTCGTACGGCTGGTCGCCGTCACGCTCACCGTGCTGTTGACGGCCGCGGCCTGCGAGGTCGCGCTCGATCTGACGGCGTGGCAGTGCGCCGGATCGGCGCGCTGTGTCGCGGACCGCTCCTGGCTCGGCTTCCTGTCGCCGGAGCGGCACGGCTGGTGGTCGCAGCCGGGGCGCCGGCTGGCCCTCGCCGCCGTGGTGCCCACGGCGCTGGTGGTGTTGTTGTGGTACCTCTCCAACCGCACATGGAGTGCCTACGAGGCCCAGCGCCCGCCCACGGAGGGGGCTGCGGGTACCGAGGGCGTCGCGGGCATCAAGGGGGCCGCGGGCACCGAGGGCGTCGCGGGGACCGACGAGGCTCCGGCCGCCCCCGAAGGCGGGGCCGCGAGCGACGACCCCCTGATGGTACGGCCCGCCCTCGGCCGCCCCGGCTTCTGGTACGGACGCCGGCTGGTCGCCCGTCTCCGCGCCGCCCACACCGCCGCCGGCTTCCTCACCATCGCCGCCGCGCTCACGGCCGCCGCCACCGACCACGACCGCGGCGCCGACGGCGGACCGCTCGATCCGCTCGGGCCGCTGCTCCAGGTAACGCAGGCCGGGTGCGCGGCCGTTGTGCTCTGGGTGGTGTGCGGCCGGGGCCGCAGCGAACGCAAGCGCGACGGCTCCCTCGACAAGCTGCTGATCAGCGCCCTGCCCGCCACCGCGCTCGGCGTGCTCGGCCTGGCCGTCGTCCACGCCGCCTGGTCCAGGCCCGACTGGGTCTCCACCGGCGGCCTCCCCGGCAATCTGTCCTTCCTGGTGCTCGCCCTGGCACAGATCGCCCTGATCGTCGCGCTCGTCGGCACGGCTCATGTCCTGCACCGCCGCGCGCCGCATCGACGGATCGCCATGCGCGGCCTCGGCGGACCCGCCGTCGCGATGCTCGCCTGCGCCCTGGGCGGGGTGATGACCGGTGGTGTCGCCCAGCGCGTCGCCGACTGGCTCGACGGGGACGCCACGCCCGGCACGGGCGAGGGCGCGATCGTGGGCCCGCCGGTGCTGCTGAGCTGGCAGGCCTCGGTCATTCCCGTACTGCTCGTACTGCTGCTGATCCCTGTCGCCGTCCTCGGTATCCGTACGATGCGGGCCGCCCGCCGACTGGCCCCGCAGGTGGAGCGGGAGTGCGAGGAGGAGACGGCGGACGCCCTGCGCACTCGCCAGGTGGCGGGCGCCCGGGCCACGGCCGAGCTCACCGACTACGCACCCCGGCTCGTCGCCACCATCTCCGGGGCCTCGCTGCTGCTCGGCGCGGGCGCCGTCGCCGGGTCCTGGCTGAGCGGACAGGTGCCGGGGGAGGCCGCGAGAGGCACCGACTCCTTCGTCGAGTCCGTGGCCGACACCGCGCAGTCGATCGGCTCCTGGCTGGTCGGCCTGGGCTTCCTGCTCTTTGTCACCTGGGGCCGCCGCGCCTACCGGGACGCCTCCGCCCGGCGCACCATCGGCATCCTCTGGGACGTCGGCACGTTCTGGCCGCGTGCCGCCCACCCCTTCGCGCCGCCCTGCTACGCCGAACGCGCGGTCCCCGATCTCACCTGGCGAATCCTCTCCTGGACCGGTCGTACCGGCGGCCGGCTCGTTCTCTCCGGCCATTCCCAGGGCAGTGTGCTGGCCGCCGCGGCCGTCTGGCAGCTGCGGTCCGCCACCCGCCACCGGGTCGCGCTGCTGACCTACGGCTCACCGCTTGAACGGCTCTACGGCCGCTGGTTCCCCGCGTACTTCGGCGCCGAGCAGCTGGAGCAGTTGAGCGCGGAGGTGCACTGCTGGCGCAATCTGTGGCGGTCCACCGACCCGATCGGCGGCCCGGTCCGCGTCCCCGAGGACGGCGACCGGCCGGAGGTGGACCGCGGGCCGCTCAAGGACCCGCTCGCCTACGGCCGTACGATGCTCAACCCGCTGCCCGAGCCCATCCTCGGCCACTCCGACTACCAGGCGGACCCGGTCTTCGCGGAGGAACGCGCCGCGCTGCTCGACCGGTTGCCGCCGGCCGCGGTGCCCGCGCAGCGGACCGAGAACGAGGCCGGGAAGGAGGCCGGGAAGGAGGCCGGGAAGGCTGCCGAGGCCCCGCGGGCTCAGGGCAGTTCGGGCAGATCGTCCGCGTAGAGCAGGGTCAGATCGTCCGTGCTGGTCTCCGGAAGCTGGGCGACCCGGCCCGCGTGCCGCTCCACCATCGACTCGAACGTCTGGCGCGCGGTACGGCCGTTGCCGAAGGCGGGCCCCTTGGGCAGCGCCGTGAAGTACTTCAGCAGCGCCTCGGCCGTACCCTCGCCCAGCCGGTACTCCTGCTCCTCGGACTGCTGCTCCACGATCCGCAGCAGTTCCTCCGGCTGATAGTCGCTGAAGGTGATGGTCCGTGAGAACCGGGACGCGACACCGGGGTTGACGGTCAGGAACCGCTCCATCTCGACGGTGTACCCGGCGACGATCACCACCACCGCGTCCCGGTGGTCCTCCATCAGCTTCACCAGCGTGTCGATGGCCTCCTTGCCGAAGTCCCGGCCCGAGTCCTCGGGGGAGAGGGCATAGGCCTCGTCGATGAACAGCACACCGCCGCGGGCCCGGTCGAACGCCTCCTGCGTACGGATCGCGGTCGAGCCGATGTGCTCACCGACCAGGTCGACCCGGGAGACCTCGACGAGATGGCCGCGTTCCAGCACTCCGAGGGAGTGCAGGATCTCGCCGTACAGCCGGGCCACCGTCGTCTTGCCGGTGCCAGGGGAGCCGGTGAAGACCAGATGGCGGCGCACGGACGCCGCCTTGAGGCCCGCTTCCCTGCGGCGGCGGCCGACCTCGATCATGTCGGTGAGCGCGCGCACCTCGCGCTTGACGCTGTCGAGGCCGACGAGCGAGTCGAGTTCACCGAGGACGGCCTCGGAGGCACGGGCGGGAGGGACCGCCTCGGGGGTGGCGTCCGAGGGCCCCGCGGTGGCGCTCCGGGACGGGGCCGCGCCGAGGAGTCCGGTGGACTGGGTCGCGGTCAGCACCGCCGAGGGTTCCAGGGACGGCGTCGGCGGGGTCAGCACGCCGCTCTCGTCGCTCGTGCAGTCCTCGACGGTCGGCCCGTCCTCGGCGAAGTCGTACCCGCCGCGCGCGCACCGTTCCGTACGGCACCGGGTGAGCGTCGTACGGCAGCCGTCCATCACATGGAAGCCGTATCCGCCGCTGCCCGTCACCCGGCAACTGTGGAACGTACCCCGGCCCTCGGCCGAGACATAGAAACCGGCCTCGGCGGGGGAGGTGACCGTGCAGCGCTCGATGGTGGGATCGGCGCCCTTGGTGACGATGACCCCGGTCTGGACGCCGTCGATGGTGCAGGAGTTGAGCGTGCCGCCGCTGCCGTGGTCACGGAACCAGGCCCCGGTGGACGCCTCTCTGATCCGGCAGTCGTCCAGCTGCGCGGTGGCCCCGTCGCTCACGGACACCGCCGTGTTGCGCACCTGCGAGATATCCGTGTCCACGACATCGGCGCGCGAGCCGCGGTCGAGCACGAAGAGTGCGTCGGGCACGTCATGCACCCGGCAGGAGTCGAGCACGACGGTCGCGCCGTCGCTGACCCAGACGGCCGGGTAGTCGCCCGTACTGTCATGGATCTCGCACTGGTTGGCGTCGACGCGCGTGCCCGGGTCCCACACGGAGAGACCGTTGCGGCCGAATCGGCGCACCGTCGAGCGGGTCAGCGTCAGCACCGAGCGGGAGCGCAGATCGACGGCGTTCTCCGGGATGTCGTGGATGTCGCAGTCGGAGAGGGTCAGTACGGCGTCGGTGTCCAGGGTTATCCCGTCCGCCGAGGTGCGGTGCACCGAGGAGTCGGTGAGATGGGCCGCGCCCCGGGACGCGATCTGTACGCCGGTGCCCTTGATCTCGTACACCTCGCAGCCGACCGCCTCCAGACCGCTGCCCTCGCCGGTGACGGACAGCCCCGAGCCGGAGGCGTGATGGACGCGGCAGCGCTCCAGCCGTGGATGCGCGCCGCCGCGCACGGAGACACCGGACTGTCCCGCGGCGACGATCTCGCAGTCCTCGAACACCCCGCCCGCTCCGTCGAGTACGCCGATACCGACCCCGGCCGGATTGTCGACGGTGCAGCGGCGGACCGTCGGGCGGGCCGCGCCGCGCACCTCCAGACCGGCCGCGGAACGCGTCACGATCCGCAGGTCCGACAGCTCGGGCGTGCCGTCCTCGACGAGCAGCGCGGGGGCCGCCGCGTCCTGTCCCTCCACATGGAGGTCCTGGACGGTCGCGGAGGCACGCACGGTCAGCGGCACCCCGTCGGCGGGCGCGAGGCGTACGGAGCCGAGCGAGCCCTCCTGGCCGCGCAGCGTGACCGCTCGCGTGACGATGAGATTCTCCCGGTAGGTGCCCGGGGCGATCGTGAGGACGTCACCGTCACCGGCGGCCTCCAGTGCCGCGGCGAGGGAGGCGTATTCGCCCGTGCGGCGCCGCCAACGCGATGTTCCGGTGTGCGTCACCTGGACCGTGCCCTGTGCCATGGCGCTGCTGTGCCCCCACCTCGTGCGTGTGCGCGTGCTCTGCCGTCCCGGGTACCGGCCCCGGACCCCGGCCGCAACGGCGACCGGGCGGCACCACCGTAGCGCGCGTGGGGGCGCGGAGTTGACGCGAACGACTGGTCTCAGCTGCCGGAAGGCATCGTCTCAGCTGCCCGCGTCCGTGCGTCCCCAGTCGGGACCGGTCGCGGCCCAGGCCCGGTCGAGCCGTTGGTAGCGCCGCTGTACGAGCCGCCATACGATCAGCCGCCGGGCGCACTCGACGAGTCCTGCGGCCAGCGCCGTCGCGCCGAATCCGGCCAGAACCGCGTGGACGCGCGCGCTTGTCGCGTCCATCGGGCCCCGGACCTGCTTGTTGGTCCGCTGGTCGGTCCACATGCCGAACGTGTCACCGGCGCGCGGTTTTCGCAGCGGGGCGGAGACCGTGCCGGTGTGCGCGCTGCCGTCCGCCGCGTACCACGTGGCCGTCACGCGGGTGCCCGAGGAGTGATCCGAGACCGACTCGGCGTCGTAGGCGATGTGGCGGTGGTCCGCCGCGCGGCCGACGACCACGGCGGTCGTGCGATGCCGCTGCTCGTGCTGGACGCGTACGGTGTTCCGCAGTGACGTGTCAAGGGTGTTGGCGAAGATCCAGCCAACGGTGGGGGTGGCGAGGGCGAAGAGCAGCACCGCCGTCAGCGCGACCCACGCCTCCACGAGATCGGTGCCTCTGCGCAGGGGATTGTGCCGCCAGCGCCAGAGTCCCACGATGATGCGCACGGTCCCGCACCTCCTTCCCGTGTCCGTTTTAGCCGCGGGGAGCAGGGTTTACCCGTACGGGACGGCAAGAGAGAGCAAGCTCACCTCGATGCCCCGTGCACGTAATACGCCGGATGCCAGGTGGTGTTCCTGTGACACACGGGTTTCGCGCGGGTGTTCACGCCGGGGCGAACGGGTGTCCGGGTCCGGGTCCCCGGAAGGCGTCATTCGAGAACGGTCACCGGATCGCCCAGCCGGAGCCTGCCGGTGGACTCGGGCACGAGATTCTGTCCGAAGACCAACTTGCCGTCGAAGCGTCGGTAGTGGCCGAGGGTGCGCAGCGGTTCCTTGCCGCGCTCGCCGGTGCGCTGGTCCGTGGTGGTGATGACACACCGACCGCACGGTTTGGCGACCCGGAAGGTGACCTCACCGACGGCGATGCGCCGCCAGTCGTCCTCCTCCCAGGGGCTCGCCCCGGCCACCACGAGATTCGGCCGGAACCGCTCCATGGGAAGCGGGCCCTCGTCCGGATGATCCCCTTGCGCGATCAGGGAGTTGAGGGAGTCCAGCGACGCGGTCGTGGTCACCAGCAGCGGAAAGCCGTCCGCGAAACTCACCGTCTCCCCGGGCCGCGCGTAGGCCGGGTCGACGGGCCGGCGGACGGCGGGATCGTCGAGATGTACGAGCCGGACCTCCACCCCGAGGTACCTGCTCAGTGTCCTGTGTACGTCGTGCCGGGTACCGTCCGCGTCGCGCGCGTCAGGACCCGCGAGCACCGACTCGACCTTCGTCCCGAAGATGTCCGCCACCACGGTGCCGTCCGCCCGCGGCACATCGATGACCAGCGGATCGATGCCCGGCGCGGTCAGCCGGATCCCGCCGTCCGGCCGTGGCTCCGCGCGGGCCAGCGCCATGCGCGGCTGCTGGCGCTGTGTGACCGCCCTCCCCGTCGCGTCGATCAGTGTCCAGCGGCGGTCCCCGGCAAGCCCCCAGGGCTCCACGTCCGCGCTCTCCGGCGTGCAACCCGCCAGCGACTTGACCGGATGGACCCGCAGGGCGTGCAGAACGGGACGGGCTGACTTCGGCATGAAGCCATCCTGCCAGCCGCCCGGGACGCACAGCGGGTCAGTACCCCCCGTCGGTACTCCCGTGTCCGTCGATACGCCCGCGCGGTCGATACGGCCGAGCTGTCGTCGCCCCGTGCTGTCAGTACCCCCGCGGCTGGTAGGGCCGGTTGTACGGGTCCTCGTAGTGCGGAGGCTGCGCGGCCGGCACGGGACGCGGCGCCGCCGGGCGCATCGCCTCGTACCCCGTACCGGGCATCGGACGCTGCGGCTGCGCCTGCTGCTGGGGCTGCTGGCCCGGGTAGCCGCGGGGCGGAGCCTGCTGCGGGATGTACGGCGCCGGCGCGTGCTGGAGCGGCATGGGCCCCGGCGTCGGCTGCGGCTGGTAGCCGCCCCCGTACGAGGAGTACGAGGAGTTCGACGGGGAGGGACCCGCCGGAAGGGCGGGCAGCGCGGCGGGCAGCGCCGGCAGATAGCTGTTGCCCGTGTCGTAGGCGGAAGGCACTCGGATCGGGGCGATCTGAGGCGTGCCCCGCTCCGCGACCAGGGAGTCGTAGATAGGGGTGTCCGGGAACGACGGCGCGGTGTAGTAACCGCCGCCGTAGGTGGCGCGGGGGGAGGTCATAGGACATAAGTTAAGCCCACCATGTGCCGGTTGGGGAGTCCGATAAGGGGGTTGTTTCGGGAGCTCTAGGTGACTTCGGATCCCCAATGCGAGCGAACATGGGAAAAACGGTCGTCCGATGGTGCTCGGATCGTGTAAAGGGCAAGCTGACAGGGGGTCGCGGCGGATCCCAGGGGGTCCGTCCGGCGTTCCAGCGATTAGGTTGGCCGCACGTAATCTTCGGGACACCGCGACTCGCGATGGGGGCGAGCATGTCCATGCTTAAGGGAGCCAATCTTCCGGTACAGGCGCAGGCCGTCCGGGTCGAATTGGGATGGCGTTCAGGGCCGGGGGTGCCGGACGTCGACGCCTCGGCGCTCCTGCTCGTGTCGGGAAAGGTGCGCTCGGACGCGGACTTCGTCTTCTACAACCAGCCGGCACACGCGTCCGGGGCGGTGCGCCACGAGGGCAAGAAGACCGGCGCGGACGGTGTCACGGACACGCTCGCCGTCGATCTCGCCCGGGTCGAGCCCGCCGTCGAGCGGATCGTGCTGGCGGCCTCGGCGGACGGGGGCAATTTCGGCCGGGTGCCCGGCCTGCGGGTGAGAGTCCTGGACGCGACGTCCGGCGCCGAGATCGCGCGGTACGAGAGCCAGGACGCG
Source organism: Streptomyces sp. NPDC094034 (assembly GCF_040303865.1). Classification (NCBI taxonomy): domain Bacteria; kingdom Bacillati; phylum Actinomycetota; class Actinomycetes; order Kitasatosporales; family Streptomycetaceae; genus Streptomyces; species Streptomyces sp. NPDC094034. Next base: position 91,341 of record NZ_JBEOUD010000028.1, read on the forward strand.
ACCGTCGAGACGGCTTTCCTCCTCGGTGAGCTGTACCGGCGTCAGGGGAACTGGAAGTTCCGGGCGGTGGGCCAGGGCTACGGCAGCGGACTGGCCGGCCTGGCAACGGACTTCGGTATCTCCGTCGATGACGAACCGGCGCCGCGCACCGCCCCGCCGGCCCCCGCGCCCGTACGCCCGGCGCCCGTACGTTCCGAGCCCGTACGCCCCGCGCGGCCCGCCGCCGCTCCCGCTTCGGCCGCTCCGGCGCCGTCACCCGCGCCCGCACCCGTACGGCTGAGCAAGGTGACACTCACGAAAGACGCCCCGTCCGTCTCCCTGACCAAGCAGGGCGGCACCTCGGGTGCGATGCGCGTCAACCTCAACTGGCAGATGCGCAAACAGTTCAGGGGCTGGGGCGCCAAACTCGGCCGGGCCGTCGCCAACCACAGCGATCTCGATCTCGACCTGTGCGCTCTCTATGAACTGAGCGACGGACGCAAAGGCGTTGTCCAGGCGCTCGGCAATGCCTTTGGCGCGCTCAACCAGCCGCCGTACATCCATCTCGACGGCGACGACAGGACCGGAGCCGTCTCCAGCGGTGAGAACCTCACCATCAACCTCGACCACAAGGACCGGCTGCGGCGCGTCGTCATCTTCGTGACCATCTACGAAGGCGCGCGCAGTTTCGCGGATCTCGACGCGAGCGTCACGCTCCAGCCGCAGCACGGCGCCGCGATCGACTTCGCGCTCGGGGAATGCACAGTGCCCTCGACGGTCTGCTCGCTGGCCCTGATCACCAATACCGGCTCCGACCTCGTCGTCCAGCGTGAAGCGCGCTTTCTCGTACCGGAACGCGGAGTCAGCCCGCAGCGCACCATCGATTACGCCTATGGCTGGGGCATGAACTGGACACCCGGCAGAAAGTGACCGAGGAGCAAAGGCCGGTCGAATCCTCGGTGCCGGTAAGTGCGGTGACGGCGGATGCGGTGGCGGTGAGTGCGGTGACGGCGGGCGCGGCGGCGGTGGATGCGGCGGCGGGGGGTCAGCGGTCCTGGGCGGTCTCGGGACGGGGATAAGTACGCCCCTTCCAGGCCGCGCCCCGGCCCCGGTAGTGCCGCACCGCCGAGTCGACCGTCATCAGCAGATAGAGCAGCGCGGTGAGCGGCAGCAGCGGAGCCAGCCACGGCGACAGCCGGTAATAGCGCAGTATCGGCAGATACGTCCCGGTCATCACCGCCCATGCGGCGAATCCCAGCCACCCCGCCGCCTCGTCCCCACCGAACACCCCGGCGCAGAGGGCGGCGGGCGGCACCAGATAGACCACCCCCAGGCCCGCCACCGTGAGCACGAGCAGCAGCGGGTTGTGCCGGAGCTGCGCGTAGGCGCTGCGCGAGACCATCCGCCAGAGATCGGCCAGCCGTGGATAGGGACGCACGCTGTCCACCCGCTCCGCCAGCCCCAGCCAGATCCGTCCCCCGCTGTGTCTGACCGCCCGTGCCAGTGACACATCGTCGATCACCGCCTGACGGATCGACTCGGGCACCCGCGCGCGCTCGGCGGCCTCCGTGCGCAGCAGTACGCAGCCACCGGCCGCCGCTGTCGTGCGCGCGCCCGGGCTGTTGATCCAGCGGAACGGATAGAGCTGCGCGAAGAAGTACACGAACGCGGGCACGATCAGCTTCTCCCAGGCGCTCGCCACCCGGAGCCGCGCCATCTGGGAGACCAGGTCCAGTTCATGCGTCCTGGCCGCCGCGACCAGTTCCCGCAGGCTGTCGGGTTCATGCGCGATATCGGCGTCCGTCAGCAGCAGATACTCGGGATCGCGGGCGCGGGCCAGCCCGATGCCGTGCCGCAGCGCCCACAGCTTGCCGGTCCAGCCGGGCTCCGGTTCACCGGGCGTGGCCACCGTCAGCGGCAGACCGCCGTAGCGCGCGGACAACTCCCGGGCCAGTCTGCCCGTACCGTCCTCGCTGCCGTCATCGATGAGGAATATCTCCGCCCGGCCCGGATAGACCTGCGCCAGCAGGGACGGCAGGGACTCGGGCAGTACGGCCGCCTCGTCCCGCGCGGGGACGACGAGAGCGACGGACGGCCACCGCGTCGGGTCGTCGTGGTCGGCGTCCTCCGGGCGGCCCTTGTGATCACGGCCGTCGTCGTCGTAGCACGCACCCTCACCGGCGATACCGTCCTCGTGCGCGGGCAGCCGTTGGTCGGTTCGCCAGAAGAATCCCTGACCCAGCAACAGCCAGCCCCAAGCAGCCAGCGAACCCACGGCGATCCAGGCAACGGTGCTCATTCGCCGCAGTCTGCACCACATCGACCGGACCGCACATGCTGTCGACTATGGTGACTGGGTGAAGATCGCACTCATGGACTCCGGCATCGGTCTGCTGGCGGCGGCCGGTGCGGTACGCCGACTGTGCCCCGAGGCCGATCTGGTCCTCTCCTCGGACCCCGACGGAATGCCCTGGGGTCCCCGTTCCCCACGAGATGTCACCGAGCGCGCGCTGGTCGTCGCGCGGGCCGCGGCCCAACACCGGCCCGACGCGCTGATCGTCGCCTGCAACACCGCGTCCGTACACGCCCTGCCCGCGCTCCGCGCCGAGCTGGAGCCGCGACTGCCGGTCATCGGTACGGTCCCGGCGATCAAGCCCGCGGCGGCGGGCGGCGTGCCCTTCGCCATCTGGGCCACTCCGGCCACCACGGGCAGCCCGTACCAGCGCGGTCTGATCCGCGAATTCGCCGCGTCGGCCGAGGTCACCGAAGTGCCCTGCCCCGGACTCGCGGACGCGGTGGAGAACGCCGACGAGGCCGCCATCGACCGCGCGGTGGCCGCGGCCGCCGCACTGACCCCCCGTGAGGTAAGGGTCGTCGTCCTGGGCTGCACCCATTACGAACTGGTCGCCGAGCGTATCCGTACCGCCCTCGGGCACCGTGGCCTGTCGGCCATCGTCCTGCACGGCTCGGCCGGCGCGGTCGCCGCACAGGCGTTGCGCCGTATCGGTGGCGTACGGGCCATCGCGGCTGGGGCGGCGGAAGGGGCGGAAGGTTTGGGCCCCGCGTCGGTGGCTCAAGGGGCTGTCGGAGTGAACGTTCCGGAGAACGGGCCCCTCGGTGGACCCTTCACCGGGCGCCTCGCCGGACGCCTCACCGTGCTGCTCGGCGGGCGCGAGTCGGCACTGCCGGAACCCGCGTTGGCGTATGCCGAGGGGCGGCTGCTCGCCGCCGTCAGCCAGGTGCACTGACGTCCTTCGGCCGCGCCGAAGACCTGGGCGAGAACGGAGGACCGGGCCGCCGGACCGTGTGACGTAGCCCTCCATTCGGCGGTCGTAAAGCTCCCCCTTGGGTGGAATTTGAGTACGCTGCTTGCCATGAGGGAGTACCCCCGGCAGGAGGGCCAAGGCGCCGAGCCCCTGCCCGAGACCTGGACCGGACGCGCCACGAACCGTGTGCAGTGGCTGCTCGCCGCCGCGGGCGCCGGGTGCGTCGCGCTCGGGGTGGAGCTGGCCGTGGAGTCCAACTGGACGTCCGGGGTCGCCGCCCTGCTGATGTCCGTCATCGGCTGCGTGGCGGCGGGCCTGCTGATCCTCTTCGGCACCCTGGCCTTCGTCCATGTGGCGGTCAAGGTCGACGGCGACTTCCTGGAAGTGCGCTGCGGCCACATGGGACTGCCGCGTCGGCGTATCGAACTGGCGCATGTCGTGGACGCGGACTTCGCCCCCCGGGTCACTCCGCGCCAGTGGGGCGGCTGGGGATACCGCTGGCGTCCCGAGATGGGCACCGCCGTGGTGGTGCGCCGAGGCGAGGCGCTCGTCCTCAAGCTGGGGGACGGCAGGATCTTCACGGTGACGGTGGACGACGCCGAGTCGGCGGTGCGGATCATCCGCAGCCGGCTGCTGTTGCTCCCCAGGCCCGACGCGGCAGGCGTCTGACCGGTCCCGTCCCTGCCGTTTCGGCGGCGGCGTGCCTTTTCCGTACTTCTAGATCGGGCCGGTCGCCCTTCTCGCCGTCGCCAGGCCCGCGAGCAGGCTCGCGCCCGCCGTCACCGGTGTGAAGCTCAGCGCGTCGCCCACACTCGCCATCGCGGCCAGTGCCGTCAGGGTGGCGCCGGCCGTCAGGACCACCGGAGTGGAGCAGGGCGAGCGCCCCAGCGCGTACAGCAGCCAGCAGAACACCGCCCCGAGGAGCAGTACCCCCACCACGCCCTGCTCCGCGGCCTGCTGGAGCGGCGCCGAGTGCGGCTTGCCGTCGGTGTCCAGCGACTGCGAGACGGTGGGGCTGAGGTCGCCGAAGCGGTCCGGGCCCGCGCCCCGTACCGGATGCGCCTTCGCCAGCTCGGCCGCGTCGTGCCACAGTTCCACGCGGTACTGGGTGAGCTGCCCTTCCAGCGAGACCGACAGCCCCTCGGGCAACGCCCGCTCCGCCACTGCCCAGGAGGTACCGACGACCAACGCCGTCGCCAGCCCGAAACCGGCGAGGGCGAGCAGCCGGCGGCGCATCCTGGCCGCCGCCAGCGAGCACAGCAGCACCCCGAGGGCCGCGACGAATCCCACGAAGGAGCCGAGCAGCGACGCGGTGCCCGCGATCGCCAGCGCCAGTAGCCGCAGCGCCGTGCGTACGGTCGGCCGCCGGGCCGCCGTGGCCGCGCAGCAAGCCGCGCCCGCCGCCAGAACGAGCAGCGCGGCGACCGAGCCGGTGTCGCCGGACGGTGTGACGACGGCCACGGCCGCGCCGAATGTCTCATGGCTCGTGACGAGCGCCGCCACGAGCGCGCCGACCGACACGGCGGACGCGGTGGCGACCGGCACCAGCGACCCGCTGATCCGGCCGAACACGTACCCGGCGGTGACGGCGAGCACCGCCAGCAGGGCGCCCTCCGGCCTGCCGTCCCGCCCCGCCGCGCTGATCAGGGGCCACACGGCGCAGCCGCCCAGGACCAGCGCGCCCAGTACGTCGGGTCCCCGGCCTCGTTCCCCCACGGGGTTGTGGGCGTGTTCGCGCACGGCTTCCCGTGCCGCGGAGTGCTCCGTCCGCGCAGCCATCCCGTCGACCCCCTGAGCTGTGACGGACCCCGTCCGATGACGGCCGGATCCGGCCAGAAGGTCGTCAGAGCCGACGCACACGGTAACCGCCATCGGGGGGATGTGTGGAGACATTGTGGAGGAACGTTACTGCGTACAGCCGACCACCCGGTAGACGGGGTCACCCGACGGATCTCGCCGCCCCGCATCACTCGATCGGACTACTCGGCACAGACGGATCGGCGCGCATCCGACGAGACGCTCGGCGGACCTCTCGGCGGGACCCTCGACGGACCCTCGACGGACCGGTCGACGCGGAACCCGGCGGAGCGCCCATGGATCACCGCGCTCCCCGGCGCACAGCGGATCACCGTAGACTCCGCCGGGTGAGCGCCACCATGACCACCGTAGAGCCCCCGCCACCCGCCCCCGCGTCCAGCGGCGGGCAGCGCTTGCCGCGGAGGCTCGCCAGGCCCGGCGCCGCGGTGGTGTCGGGCGTACTGCTCTATGTGAGCTTCCCCCCGCGCACCCTGTGGTGGCTGGTGCTGCCCGCCTTCGCCCTGCTCGCCTGGAGCCTGCACGGGCGGCGGGCCCGCGCGGGGTTCGGCCTCGGCTATCTCGCAGGCCTGGGTTTCCTGCTGCCGCTGCTGTTCTGGACGGGCACCGAGGTCGGGCCGGGGCCCTGGCTCGGGCTCGGCGCGGTCGAGGCGCTGTTCATCGGCTTCACCGGGCTCGGGATCGCGGTCGTCAGCCGACTGCCCCTCTGGCCGGTGTGGGCCGCGGCCGTCTGGATCCTCGGTGAGGCGGTCCGCGCCCGGGTGCCGTTCGGCGGCTTCCCCTGGGGCAAGATCGCCTTCGGCCAGGCCGACAGTGTCTTCCTTCCTCTCGCCGCGCTCGGCGGCACGCCGGTGCTCGGCTTCGCCGTCGTCCTGTGCGGCTTCGGACTGTACGAGGCGCTGCGTCAGACCCTCGCGTACCGCCGGACCGGAACGCTTCCGCGCCGGGCCATGGCCGCCGCCGCGGCCACCGTGTTCGTCCCGCTCGCGGTGGCGTTCGCCGCCCTGCCGCTCGTCGACGACTCCGCCGAGGACGGCACCGCGACCGTCGCCGCCGTACAGGGCAATGTGCCGCGAGCCGGCCTGGAGTTCAACGCCCAGCGCCGCGCGGTCCTCGACAACCACGTACGCAGGACGCTCCAGCTCGCCGCCGATGTGAAGGCCGGCAAGGTGGCCCGGCCCGACTTCGTGCTGTGGCCGGAGAACTCCTCCGACATCGACCCGTACCGCAACGCCGACGCGCGCGACATCATCGACCAGGCCGCCAGGGCGATCGGGGTCCCCATCTCCGTCGGCGCCGTCGTCACCCCGGACACCGGACCGCTGCGCAACACCCAGATCCTGTGGGACCCGGAGCGCGGCCCGACCGACACCTACGACAAACGGCAGATCCAGCCCTTCGGCGAGTTCCTGCCGCTGCGCCCGCTCGTGAGGATGATCAGTCCCGGCTACGCCGACATGGTGCGACGGGACTTCGGCCGTGGCACGAAGCCCGGAGTCTTCGACCTCGCGGGCACCGAGGTGGGGCTCGCGACCTGTTATGAGGCGGCCTTCGACTGGGCCGTACGGGACACCGTCACGCACGGCGCCCAGCTGATCTCCGTACCCAGCAACAACGCCACCTTCGACCGCAGCGAGATGACGTACCAGCAGCTGGCGATGTCGCGGGTGCGGGCGGTCGAGCACAGCAGGACGGTGATCGTCCCGGTCACCAGCGGTGTCAGCGCGATCATCCAGCCGGACGGGACGATCACCCAGCAGACCGGGATGTTCACCCCGGACGCGCTGGTCGCCGATGTGCCGCTGCGCTCCTCGCTCACCCCCGCCACCCGGCTGGGCACCCTGCCCGAAGGCGTGCTGGTGGCGGTCGCGGTGGCCGGACTCGGCTGGGTGGCCTTCCATTCCGTCCGCAACCGGCGCCGGACGGTGGGCGGTTAGGGTCGGGGCATGGGAACCCCTGACTTCATCCGAGAGATCCGGGCCACCGCCGGACACCAGCTCCTTCTGCTGCCGGGCGTCAGCGCGATCGTCTTCGACGACGAAGGGCGTGTGCTGCTCGGGCGGCGCGTCGACACCGGCGGCTGGTCGATCATCGGCGGGATCCCGGAGCCGGGGGAGCAGCCCGCGGACACGGCGGTGCGCGAGGTGTACGAGGAGACCGCCGTGCGGTGTGTGGCGGAGCGGGTCGTGCTCGTCCAGGCGCTGAAGCCGGTCACCTACCCCAATGGCGACGAGTGCCAGTACATGGACATCACCTTCCGCTGCCGCTCGGTCGGCGGTGAGGCGCGGGTCAATGACGACGAGTCGCTGGACGTGGGGTGGTTCGCCGTGGACGCGCTGCCGGCGCTTCAGGAGTTCGCGCTCTTCCGGATCAAGCAGGCGCTCACCGATGAACCCACATGGTTCGAACCCACCACTTCAGGGTGAAGTGTGGGCGCTGACCATATCGGTCGGGGCCGACGCCGCTCCTTAAGGTGCGGAACATGACCGTGCCCACCACACCCGAATCCGTGCCGGGTCCGGGCCCCCGTACCCCGGGGTCCCGCACCGCGGACCGTCCCGCGCCCGCCTCCGACGGTGTTGTCACCGCTTCGCTCCACCTCGATCTGGCGGGCCGCACCGCGCTGGTCACCGGCGCCGCGAGCGGCATCGGCCGGGCCTGCGCGCTGCGTCTCGCGGCGGCGGGGGCCCGGGTCAGAGCCGTGGACCGGGACGGTGAAGGGCTCGACTCGCTGGCGGGCGAGGCGGACGGGCTGCCGGGGGCCGTCGAACCGCAGGTCCTCGACCTCACCGAGCTGGACGCGGCCGAGCGCGCGGCACGGGGGACGGACATCCTGGTCAACAACGCGGGGCTGCAACTGGTCCGGCCCATCGAGGACTTTCCGCCGGAGGTCTTCCACACCGTCCTGACGGTCATGCTGGAGGCGCCGTTCCGGCTGATCAGGGGCGCGCTCCCGCACATGTACGGCCAGGGCTGGGGCCGGATCGTCAATATCTCCTCCGTACATGGGCTGCGCGCCTCCCCCTACAAGGCGGCCTATGTGGCGGCCAAACACGGCCTCGAAGGCCTCTCCAAGACCGCTGCCCTGGAAGGTGCCTCGCACGGGGTCACCTCCAACTGCGTCAATCCCGCGTATGTGCGCACCCCACTGGTCGAGAAACAGATCGCCGACCAGGCGGAGAGCCATGGCGTACCCCGGGAGCGGGTCGTGACCGATGTCCTCCTCCAGGACTCCGCGCTCAAGCGGCTCCTGGAACCGGACGAGGTCGCCGAGGCGGTCGCCTATCTGTGCACCCCCCAGGCGTCCTTCGTCACGGGCACCTCGCTCGCGCTCGACGGTGGCTGGACCGCGCACTGATCTCGGGCGGGCCCCATGGACAGGTCGCGGTCGGACCGTCCGGGGCCCCGGCGAGGACCGGCGGGCGGCTCGGACCGGGGGCGGGGGGTGGCCCGGACGGGGGGCCGGGTTTTCCACATCGCATCCGTTGTCCACAGGGCTGGCGCGGCCGGCAGTAGGGCGGGTAATCCTGTGTCCATGTCCCCTGACATGACCCACGATCAGGCGTCCTACCTGGAGCTCCTCGCACGCGGCGCGGCGGCGGAGGCCTATGACCGACCCGCGCTGCTGGCCCGTGCCGAGGGCGCGGGGCCGGAGGCGCTCGCCGCGCTGGAGCACGCCAAGCGGCTCGCCCTGCGGGTGCGGGCCGAGCTGGCGGAGCGACGGCGGCGCGAGGCCGAGCTGTCGGCGCTCTTCGAGACCGCGCACGACCTGGCGGGGCTGCGCGATCTGGACGCCGTGCTGCGCGCGATCGTCCAGCGCGCGCGCTCACTGCTCGGTACGGAGGTCGCCTATCTGTGCCTCAACGACCCCGAGGCGGGCGACACGTATATGCGGGTCACCGAGGGCTCGGTATCGGCCCGTTTCCAGCAGCTCCGCCTCGGCATGGGGGAGGGGCTGGGCGGGCTCGTCGCCCAGACGGCGCGCCCCTATGTCACCGACAGCTATTTCGACGACCCGCGCTTCCAGCACACCAGAACCATCGACTCCGGAGTCCGGGACGAGGGGCTGGTCGCCATCCTCGGTGTCCCGCTGATGCTCGGCAGCCAGGTCATCGGTGTGCTCTTCGCCGCGGACCGCCATGCCCGGGTCTTCGAGCGCGAACAGATCGCCCTGCTCGGCTCGTTCGCCGCGCACGCCGCCGTCGCCATCGACACCGCGAATCTGCTGGGGGAGACGCGGACGGCGCTCGCGGAGCTGGAGAAGGCCAACGAGATCATCAAGGAGCACAGCGCGGTCATCGAACGCGCCTCGGACGTGCACGACCGGCTGACCGAACTGGTGCTGCGCGGCGGAGGCGTCCACGACGTGGCGAGCGCGCTCTCCGAAGTGCTCGACGGCACGGTGGAGTTCGCGCACGCCGATTCCCGATCCGTGACCGCGCTGGAACTGACCGGCACCGAAGGCCACGCCAAGCGCCACGGCGAGGTCTGGGGCGCGGCCGTGTCGGCCGGCGGCGAACTGCTCGGCGCCCTCGTCCTGCGCGGGCACCCCGGGCTCGACCCCGTCGACCAACGCACCCTGGAGCGGGCCGCGATGGTCACCTCCCTGCTCCTGCTCGCCCGCCGCTCCGCCGGGGAAGCCGAGCAGCGGGTACGGGGCGAGCTGCTGGACGACCTCCTCGACGCCCCCGACCGCGATCCGCGCCTGCTGCGTGAACGGGGCGCCCGGCTGCGCGCGGATCTCGACGCCCCGCATGTGGTGCTGGCCGCCCGGATCGACGGCCCTGTGCCCGGCGCGACCGGCGTCCCGGGAGCCACCGAACGGGAGACGGCCGACCGGCGCCGCCTGTGGTCGGCCGCGTCCCATCTCGCCGCCACCGGACAGGGCCTGGCAGCCACCCGCGACGGCGGGACGGTCCTGTTGCTGCCGCTCGCCCCCGGTGACACCGCCGCCGATCTGGCGAGACGTACGGCCGGACAGCTCGGCGGCGCCCTTCGTGAGCCCGTCACCATAGGCGCGTCCACGGTCGTCGAGGCGCCCGCAGCGCGTCCGGGCGCGATAGCCGAGGCGTACGCGGAGGCCCGGCGCTGCCTCGACGCCCTGCGGCTGCTCGGCCGCTCGGGCGACGGCGCCGCCGCCCAGGACCTCGGCTTCCTCGGTCTGCTGCTCGCCGACTCCCGCGACATCGAGGGCTTCGTGGACCGCACCATCGGTGAGGTCGTCGCCTACGACCTGCGTCGGGGCACGGACCTCGTCCGCACCCTGGGCGCCTACTTCGCCTCCGGGATGAGCCCGGCCCGTACGAAGGACGAGCTGCACGTCCATGTCAACACCGTCGCCCAGCGCCTCGAACGCGTCGCCCGGCTGCTCGGCCCCGACTGGCAGTCGCCGGCACGGGCCCTGGAGATCCAGCTGGCGCTGCGGCTGCACGCGATGTCGGGGGCCGTCGTACGGTGAACGGGGAGATCCACCGTACGACGGCCCCTCGGACTGACCGGATCCGGACCTAGACGCCGCTCCTACGGGAACCGGCTTCATCGGTCCGCCGCGGCGAGGGCACTCCGCTCCTGGCCGGCTCCGCCTCGACATCGGCCAGATCGCGGTGGCGGGTCTCCCGGGCACACGCGATGGCGACGACAGTGAGAAGCGCGGCGGCGATCACATACAGGGCGATCGGCGTCGAGCTGTCGTAGTCGGCGAGCAGTGCCGTGGCGATGAGCGGCGCCGGGGCACCGGCCGCCACCGAGGAGAACTGCGCGCCGATCGAGGCGCCGGAGTAGCGCATCCGGGTCGCGAACATCTCCGAGAAGAAGGCGGCCTGCGGCGCGTACATCGCGCCGTGCAGCACCAGACCGACGGTGACGGCCAGGAGCAGATTGCCGAAGCTCGCGCTGTCGATCAGGGCGAAGAACGGGAACATCCAGGCACCCACGCCGACGGCGCCGATCAGATACACCGGTCGGCGCCCGATCCGGTCCGACAGCGCACCCCAGGCGGGGATCACCGCGAAGTGCACGGCGGAGGCGATGAGTACGGCGTTGAGGGCCGTCTGCTTACTCAGCCCCGCCGAGGTCGTCGCGTACACGAGGATGAAGGCGGTGATCACGTAGTAGCTGATGTTCTCGGCCATCCGCGCGCCCATCGCCACCAGCACATCACGCCAGTGGTGGCGCAGGACGGCGACGAGCGGCATCTTCTCCGCGGCGGCTTCGGCGGCCGACGCCGCCTTCCGCTCCTCGGCCCTGGCCAACGCCTCCTTGAAGACCGGTGATTCATCGACGGAGAGCCGAATCCACAGGCCGACGATCACCAGCACCCCGGAGAGCAGGAACGGAATGCGCCATCCCCAGGAGGTGAAGGCCGCGTCGGAGAGCAGCGCGGTGAGTGCCGACAGCACTCCGGTGGCGAGCAACTGCCCGGCCGGCGCCCCGGTCTGCGGCCACGAAGCCCAGAACCCCCGCCGTTCGGCGTCCCCGTGCTCGGACACCAGCAGTACGGCCCCGCCCCACTCACCACCGAGCGCAAACCCCTGAATCAGCCGCAACACGGTCAACAGCACCGGGGCCGCCGTACCGATGGTGGCGTGCGTGGGCATCAGCCCAATGGCGAATGTCGCCCCGCCCATCATCAGCAGGCTCAGCACCAGCAGCTTCTTGCGCCCGATCCGGTCACCGTAATGCCCGAACACCAGCGCGCCGAGCGGCCGTGCGGCGAACCCCACGGCATAGGTCAGAAAGGAAAGCAGCGTCCCGACGAGCGGATCGGACTCGGGGAAGAACAGCTTGTTGAAGACCAGCGCGGCGGCGGACCCGTAGAGGAAGAAGTCGTACCACTCGATGGTCGTGCCGATGAGGCTGGCGGCGACGATGCGCTTGAGGGAGCTGGGCGTTGGGGGAGCGGTTGCCGAGGCAGCCATGGTCACCACTTCCGGACGGTTCTCGGGGACGATTGTGTGTCGCCACACCGTAGGAATGCCCAGGTCAAGGGCCCATGTGGTGGGACACCATAGTTCAGCCCCGAAGTGTGCGCGTGCGACCCACCATCCAGCTCGGGTCGCTCTCGGTGCGCACTCCCGTGACGTCACCGGTTGCGCCGTACCGACGGGCGGTGAAGATCCGATCAATCGTGCTGGCCGATTCCCGTTCCCCGAACCGCCGTTGAGGGCTGCACCCGCCAGGGGAGAGGGAAAGGGGGACATTTTGTCATGGACAAAAACTAATCTTCGGATAGTTCGGCGCCGACCCTTGACCCCCCTAGACCTCCGATGTTCACTACGCCTGACGGCGCCGCCATCTCGTCGCAAATGACCGCTTCGCTCAGCCAGCGCCCTCGCGCTCCCCGAGAGAGGACCGGAAAGTGCGCCCTGTGTCCCGCGCCCTGATCGCGCTCGTTGTGGCGGCCATGTCGCTTGTCGCCGTACCGGCCGCCGCCAACCTGGCGCGGTACCAGGCGGTGATCTGGCTCCCCACCACCGGTGACGTGCTGAACTCCGCGCAGCAGACCGCCTTCGAGTCATACGTCGCGAACGGCGGCGGTTACGTCGGTGTGCACGCCGCGGCCGACACCGAGTACGACTGGCCCTGGTACGGCGAGCTCGTCGGCGCGTACTTCGCCTCGCACCCCGCCACCCAGCGGGCCACCGTCACGATCGAGGACCGCGCGTCCGTCTCCACCCAGTACCGCTACTCCCGCTGGGACCTGGCCGTTTACGGCACCAGTCAGTGACCGGTCACCACTCGATCGGCCCGCCCGGACGAACCTGGGGCGTGACCGCACATCTGTCGCGCCCCGGGCCGTCGGGTACCCCCCACCCCGCGATCGGCCCCTGGAGGTTCCGTGTTGTCGCGCGCTGTCGCCCAGCTGACCGCCCTGTTGACCATGACCGCACTTCTGCTCGCGCCCGGTGCCGTGGCAGCCGGCCCGGCGGCCGACGAGAGACCCGCGGTCACCACCTCCGCGCCGACCACCTCCGCGCCGACCACCTCCGCGGCCACCACCGGCCGTAACGCCGCCGCCCCACCGCCCACCAGCGGCTTCGAGAAGGTCAAGCTCGACGGCGGTCTCGGCATGGGCGAGCCGATCGAACTCGCCGTACTGCCCGACGGCAAGGTCCTCTACATCAACCGCGGCACCAGCGCCGCCGGCGGTCAGGTCCGCCTCTACAACCCCGTCACCAAGTCCACGACGGTCGCGCTGACCATCCCCCTGGACGCCCGCTTCGAGGACGGGCTGATCGGCATCACCCTGCACCCGAAGTTCGCCACCACCGGCTGGGTGATGCTGTTCTACTCGCCCAAGAGCACCCCGCTGGTGAACCGGATATCCCGGTTCACCTTCAGCCAGAGCACCAACACCATCGCCCCGTCCAGCGAAGACATGATCATCGAGTGGCCGACCGAACGTGAGATGTGCTGCCACTCGGCGGGCTCCATGTCCTGGGACACGGCGGGCAATCTCTACTTCGCGGTCGGCGACAACACCAACTCCGGCGGTGACGCGCAGGGCATGGCCCCGATCGACGAACGCCCGTCGCGACACGCGCAGTTCGATGCCCAGCGCACCTCGGGCAACGCGAACGATCTGCGCGGCAAGATCAACCGTATCCACCCGGAGGACAACGGCACGTACACCGTCCCCGACGGCAACCTCTTCGCCAAAGGCGCCGCGGGCACCCGTCCCGAGGTCTATGTGATGGGCGTGCGCAACCCGTACCGCGTCTGGGTCGACAAGAAGGCCAACAACACCCTGTACTGGGGCGAGGTCGGCCCCGACGCGGGAGCGACCATCCCCGCGCGCGGCCCGGCGGCGTACGACGAGTTCAACCGGGCGACCGGCCCCGGCAACTACGGCTGGCCGTACTGCGGCGGCCCCAACGTGGCGTATAACGACTGGGACTTCGCGGCCAACCAGCCGCGCGGCTGGTTCCCCTGCGGCGGCGGCACCGGCCCGGTCAACAACTCCCCGCGTAACACCGGCATCCAGCAACTACCGCCCACCAAGCCGTCGTTGGTGTGGGAGCAGCACGGCGGCAGCAAGGAGTGGCCGCAGCTCGACAACCCCGGCGGCTGTGGTTCGCCCAACCACACCGAGGTCTACCACTACGACGCGAATCTCAACTCCGACGTCAAGTGGCCTCAGTACTACGACAACAAGCTGCTGATTTCCGAGTACTGCCGTAACTGGATCAAGGAAGTGCAGTTCGGCGACGGCAACGCGTCCACCGGTACGCCGACGGCCATCGAGCCGGTTCTGGACGGTATGAAGTTCGTCCACCCGATCGACATGGAGTTCGGGCCCGACGGCTCGCTGTATCTCCTCGAATACGGCAGCGGCTATTTCTCGGGCGCCGAGGACGCCGGTCTCTACAAGATCAACTATGTGCAGGGCGGCCGGTCGCCCCTCGCCAAGGCCTCCGTGGACAAGGACAACGGACTCGCGCCGCTGGCCGTGACATTCTCCAGCGCGGGCAGCAGCGACCCGGACAACGATCCGCTCAGCTACGCCTGGGACTTCACCGACAACGGCAGCACCGACTCCACCGCCGCCAACCCGTCCTTCACCTATCCGGCGAACGGCAGCTTCCAGGCGAGACTCACGGTCAGCGACGGCACCGGCCGCACCGGCACCACGACGATCCCGGTCGTGGTCGGCAACACCCGCCCCACGCTGACGATCTCGCAGCCACCGGCCGGCGGCGCGTTCGAATGGAACGAGAACGTCACCGTCACCGCGTCGGCGACCGACCCCGAAGACGGCACGACCGGCCCGATCGACTGCTCGAAGGTGATCGTACGGATCGCGCTGGGCCACCAGGAGCACGCGCACGAGGTCGCGGAAGGCACCGGATGCTCGACGACTTTCAACACCGGACCGATCCACTCCGGCCTGGACGCCACGCAGTTCTATGTGGTGCGGGCGAGCTACACGGACCAGGGCGCTGCCGGCACCGTACCGCTGACCGGGGAGAGGGAGCTCAGCCTCTGGCCCAAGAAGTGGCAGGCGGAGCACTTCGCGCAGCTCTCCGGGCCTCAGATCATCACGGCCGCCGGGGCCGAGGGTGGCAAACGCCTGGGCGACGTGCAGAACAACGAGTGGGTCAAGTACCACCCGGTGAGCCTCAAGGGCGTCACCGGCATCCGGGCCCGTGTCTCCTCCGACAAGGCGGGGAACGTGGCGACCTTCCGGTACGACTCCGTCACCGGTCCCGTGGTCGCGCGGGTGACCGTGCCCAACACCGGTGGCTGGGAGACGTACACCGAGGTGAACGTGGACGTCACGAACGCCGTGGAGCAGCCGCGTGATCTGTTCGTGGTCTTCACCGGCGGCTCCGGAGCCATTCTCGACCTCGACAGTTACACCTTCACCGGGCCCGGCATCAGCCGTCCCGGCTCCATGACCGCCCGTGGGAGTGATGCACAGTGACCACCGTGAGATCCGACCGACCAGCGGGACCGGCCGCGAGTACGAGACGCATGAGCGCACACACGAGCGCAGGCATGAGCACACGCACGAGCACACGCAGGAGCGCACGCACGAGCGCAGGCAGGAGCGCGGGCGGGAGAACGCGTGCCGGGCGCCTGCTGGGCGCGCTCCTCGTCCTCGTCTGCGTGGTGAGCGGCCTGTCGGGCGTCTCACCGGCCGCGGCCTCACCCACCGACGCCGCCTTCAACTCCTCGACCGGCGCGCTGAACGTGGACTACGCGAACTACATGTCCAAACACGACATCGTCTACAACCGGCCGACCACCGATCCCAAGCACGGTCTCACGGTCGGCAACGGCCGCACCGGCGCGATGGCCTGGCAGAACAACGGCTTTCAGATGCAGGTGTCCGGTGTGGACACCTCGCAGCAGACCGCCTTCGGCGCCGGGCTGCTCAACCTGTCCACCACCCCGGCGATGGACAGCGGCTACTCCACCTTCCAACAGCGCCTCTCCCTCTACGACGGAACCCTCACCACCACGTACGACAACAACCGCACCGTCACGGTGATGGGCAAGCCCAACTCGGAGGTCATGGGCATCCATGTGGAGGACTCCCGCTCCGGGGTCTCCGCGATCAACCTGGATCTGAGCCTGTGGGACGTCGCGGGGCTCGGTAACAGCGGTGACGTGCCGAACATCGAGACATGGCGGACGGTGTCCACGTACGCGGACTCCACCGGCGCCGGACTCAGCCGCGGCCAGGCGGACCCGCAGAACTTCGGCTACACCCTCGGCGCGACCGTGGAGGGCGCCGCGTACACCGCGCGCGTCATCGACGGCCGTACGGTCCGGCTCTCGATCACACCGGACTCCAGCTACACCATCTGGTTCACCGCGAGCACCCGTCTCAACGCCCCGGGCCACAACTCGGTCGCGGAGGCCAAGCGGGCGCTCGCGGAGGTCAAGGCCGCCGGATACACCAGCACCAACAACAGCTACCTCAACTGGTGGCACGCGTTCTGGCAGAAGTCGTTCGTCCAGTACTCCAACGGGTCCCGTGAAGCGGACTACATGGAGAACGTCTACTACCTCTCCACCTATATGATCGCGGCGGCCGGATACGGAAACTATCCCGCCCACTTCATCAACGGTGTCTTCCGGGCCACCGGGGACGCCACGAAATGGAGCAACGCGTACTGGTACTGGAATCAACGGGACATCTACAACTCGTTCCTGGCCTCCAACCACACCGATCTCATGGCCGGGTTCAACAAGCTCTACAGCCGCAATTTCGACGCGCTGAAGGCGTACACCAGGACCCGGTACAACGTGGACGGCATCTGGGTGCCGGAGACGATGGGCTGGGACGGCAACGCGCGCGGTACGGTCAACAGTGACTTCACCAACAACATTTGGTCGACGGGCACCGAGGCCGCGTACAACATGTACCTCCAGTACACGTACACGAACGACAGCGACTACCTGCGGAACACGGCCTATCCGTTCATGCGCGAGGTCGCCAAGTTCTACCAGGCGAAGCTGTCGTTCAACAGCTCGACCGGCAAGTACTACGTGGCCACGTCCCACGCGCACGAGACGTACTGGAACGTGCCGAACGCGATCACCGACCTGGCGGCCGTACGCACCCTGTTCCCGCTCGCCATCAAGGCGAGCAACCAGCTGGGCCTGGACGCCTCACTGCGACCGCAGTGGCAGAACATCCTGGACAATCTGATCGCCTATCCCTCCGACACGAACGCGAACACCTATCTGCCGCACACACCCCCGATCGCACAGACGCGCAACAACGAGAATGTCGCGGCCGAACTGATCTGGCCGTACGACCTGACCGGTATCGGCTATCCCGACCAGCAGAAGGCGATCAACACCTGGAACGTCAGGCCGTTCCCGTACGGAAACGTATGGGCCAACGACGCGATCCAGGCCGCCAGACTCGGACTCGGAAACCAGACGCTCCAGGGTCTGAAGACCATGTTGCAGAAGTACCAGAACTACCCGAACGGCATGACCAGCAACACCAACGGCGTCTTCGAATATCTCGGCGTACATCTGGCCGCGACGAACGAGTCGCTGCTCCAGTCGTACAACGACAAGATCCGGGTCTTTCCCGCCGTGCCCACCGATTCCACCTTCGTCGGAAAATTCAGCCTGCTGGCCAAGGGCGGATTCATGGTCAGTTCGGAGAGGGAGGCCGGCGAGGTCAAGTACGTCGGAATAAAGAGCCAGTTCGGCAATGCGGCCCGGGTCGTCAATCCGTGGGGAACCCAGGAGGTCAGGGTCCGCAGGACCTCGGACAACGCCATCGTGACGACGTCCAGCAGCGCCGAGATCACCTTCAGCACCGGCGCGAACCAGGTGTACGTCGTCGAGCGGACCGCCAAACCGCTCAGCGCCTACAGTCAGACGCAGCTCACCGGCACCGCGAACCAGGGCATGAAGTCCCTGGCCGGCACCAGCTCCACCTTGGGGTCGAACGCCACCGCCGACCCGATGGTGAACAACACCGCGCTGACGTACGACAACAACTGGCACCTCACGAACAGCCGCGGCTACGGCGACTTCAACGACGACACGCACCACAGCACTACGGTGGACGCGGTCGCCTCGTACACCTTCACCGGTACCGGGATCCAGTATCTGTCCGAACGCAACGGCGACATGGGGACGGTCGACGTCTATCTCGACAATGTCTTCCAGGCCACGGTGAACCTCAGAGCCGACGGCGCGAGACAGGTCCAGCAGGTCGTGTGGCAGAAACAGGGGCTCGCTCGCGGCTCGCACACGATAAGGATCGTGAACCGGAGTACATCCGTGGGGATGGTGGACGCGTTGCGTATCACTCCCTGACCCCCATCCTGGCGGGCCGCCCATGACCGTGGCCCCGCGCGGAGGACGCCGCGCGGGGCCACCATCGTGGCCCGGCGGGCCACGGCGGGGCGACCGCGGGGGCGACCGCGTGGCGCGCGCGGCGCGCTAGGCCGTGTCTGACACATAGCGCCGTCCGTCCGGAGGACGGGGCTCGGGGCGTCTGGTGCGTGCGATCGCAAGGCGGAGGGTCGTCCTCGTACTGGACGTACTTGGACGAGCCCGACAACGCGGCGAGCGCGCGTACCAGGCGTCGCGAGCCAGGCGGGATGTGTCAGACAGGGACTAGCGTGGGGGGATGATCGTATGGCTCAACGGAACCCACGGCGCGGGCAAGACGACGACCAGTGGGCTCGTGCAGCGGCTGATCCCGGATTCACGGGTGCTCGACGCCGAGAAGGTCGGTGAGACGCTCATGGACATCACACCGGGGCTGCCAGGAACGGACAACTTCCAGCACTGGCCGCCGTGGCGGCAACTGGTCGTCGAGACCGCCCGCAGCGTGCTCGACTACACCGGCGGCACTCTGGTGATGCCCATGACCGTCCTGGTCGAGCGGTACTGGCGTGAGATCAGTGCGGGCCTCGCCCACCACGGCATCCCGGTACGGCACTTCGTCCTCCACGCCGACCAGGACACCCTGCGCGCGCGCATCGCGGGGGACACCGTACTTGGTCCCAATTCCCCGTTCCGGCTCAAATACCTTGAGCCCTACGCCGAGGCGGCCCGCACATGGCTGCACGGCGAGGCCGAGGTCATCGACACCACGCATCTCACGCCCGACCAGGCCGCCGTGCGGATCGCGGCGAGTCTCACCTCCGCGGCGCGCTGAGGTCGCGAGGCGGTACCAAGGTCGCGAGGGCGGGCCCGTCAGCGTGGACGGTGATGCCGTACCGCGTCTTCGCCCTGGCGACCCGCGTCCGGCCGTACGTACCGTCCCGTCGCCTCGCGCGGGCGAACGGGACGGCGTGTACGGGCGGTCAGTAGACCGTGGCGCCGTAGGTGTTGAGGGCTTCCACAAGGGGCTGGAAGAACGTGGTGCCCCCGCTCGTGCAGTTGCCGCTGCCGACGGAGGTCAGACCGAGTCCCGTGCTTCCCGCGTAGAGCGGGCCGCCGCTGTCACCGGGTGCTGAGCAGATATTGGTGCGAATCATTCCGGTGAGGGTGCCATTGGCGAGACTCACGGTGTAGTTGAGCCCGTTGACCTGTCCGCAGCGCACCCCGCTGGTGCTGCCACTGGCGCAGGCCCCCAGGCCCACCGTCGGGTTGGCGGCGGCGGTGATGTCCTGGACGGTGCCGTTGTGGAGGTAGACGACGCCCTGCGTGTCCGTGGGAGTCGTCGAGTATCTGGCGATCCCGAAATCATTGCCGGGGAAGGAATTGCCGACGAGCTGGCCCAGCGGGTCCGGCGGATTCGGGTCGTCCGGCGGCCATTTCCTCTCGTACAGGATCTGACCGATCTGGTAGCAGTGTCCGGCTGTCAGCCAGTAGTACGCGCTGCCGATACGCACATTGAATCCAAGGGTGCACGGCACCCATCTCAGGTCAAAGGTGGCCTGCCCGGGAAGCGGGCCGCGAGGCTCCAGGTGTCCTTGGGTACGTTCGATCAGTAACGCGCCGGCGAGGTCACCGGCCGCGTGCTTGAGCTTCGCGATCTCGGCACGGCTCACGCTCTCGTCGACCATCACCCGGACCCGGCCGGCCCGCTGGTCGACGGCCCAAGCGGTGCCGGTGATCCCCGAGTTGAGCAGAGTCTCGCCCGCGGCGGCGAGTTCGGCGGTACTGAAGGCCCGAGCGGCCTGGGGCCGCGTCTGGTCCTGGGCCGTGGCGTTCGGTGTGAGGACGACGGTCAGGGTGAACAGACCGGCCAACGCGGCCAGCAGCCGCCATCGTCCGGGTCGGGCTGCGGATCGAGGTATGGGGCTGGGCCCGGGTACGGCTCCGGGAACGGGTCCGGTACTGGTTCTGGTTCTGGGTCTGGGTCTGCGTCTGAACGGACGCGTGCGCTCACTTTCCATGTGTACCTCCGGCCATGAAGGGCGGGACAGGACTGGGGTGCTGAGCGGTACGGCGGTGAAGGGGTGACGGCAGTCACCGGGTGCGGCGGTGAAGGGGGACGGCGGTCAAGCCGGGCATCAGACTCCCACACGCCCACACCGTGGGCAGCGGTTGTTTCCGGACTGCGGTGGCCGCCGCTCGGGCATCAGAGGTGCTCCGGAGCCCCAACGACAGAGCCGGTCCACATATCGCCTCACACGCCAGGAACACCGACGGCACGTGTGTCCCCGCCGGTAGTACGTGCTGGTCCACGAGCGTGATGGCTCCCCACGAGCGCTCGCCGGAGCACTCTCGCCCCGCATCGGCCGGGGTGCGGACGCCCGCCCTCCGGACCGTCCGGCCGGATGTCTCGATCGCGCACGGCGTGCCGGCTTCCTGCCGGGGGCTACGTCCAGCGCGACGCCGCCCCGCGCTGCGGTGCGGTCGAGCGCGCATGGCACTCGATCCGGTCGGACAATGGGCAATAGTGAGCAAAAGGGATATTCATATCGAGGCGATGCGGGAGGAGCGGTCATGAGCGAGCGTAGGGAAGTCGACGGCCACCGTCAGGTCGCGCTGGTGACGGGAGCGACCTCCGGTATCGGCAGAGCCGTCGCGCTCAAGCTGGCCGAGGACGGCTTCGATGTCGTGCTGCATGGCCGTGACCAGGCTCGCGGGGCAGCGACGGTCGAGGCGATCGAGAAGGCCGGTGCCGCCGCGCGGGGCGGTGGTCACGGTGGCCACGCGCGGTTCGTCGCGGCCGATCTGGGCGTCCCGGCCGAAGTCGAGCGACTCGCCGCCGAGGCCGGCCCAGTCGATGTGCTGGTGAACAACGCCGGTTTCGGCTGGTTCGGCGCCACGGCGGACCTCGCCCCGGACACGTTCGACACACTGTTCGCGACCAATGTCCGGGCCGCGTACTACCTGGTGGCGGCGCTGGCGCCGGGCATGGTCGAGCGCGGCACCGGCAACATCATCAACCTCGGCAGCATGGCGGGGCAGATCGGACTGGACGGCGGCGCCGCCTACAGCGCGACGAAAGCCGCGCTCGCGGCACTCACCCGTGCGTGGGCAGTGGAATTCAGCCCCAGTGGCGTACGCGTCAACACCATCGCTCCCGGCCCGGTGGTGACGGCGGCGGTACCCGAGATCGTCGAGCGACTGGGCAGAACGACCCTGCTGAACCGGCCGGCGCGAGCCGACGAGATCGCCGACGTCATCGCCTTCTTGGTCTCCCCCAAGGCGGGCTACATCACCGGCGCCGTGATCCCGGTGGACGGCGGGCGCGGCGCAGTCTAGGTCCTGCCCGGTCGATCTTCGCGGGCCCGCGACGCCTGGCACCGCACCTCGCCGCGTTGTCGGAGTCGCCTAAGTACGTCCAGTACGTGGGCGATCCTCCGCCTTGCGATGCACGGCACCAGACGCCGCGGGCTTATCCGCGAAGATCGACCGGACAGGACCTAGGACGTGTCACACGACATCGCCCGGGCGGGCGCCCTGCGGGGCGAGCTTCGTGTGCCCCTTCCGCGGGAGCTTGAGCAGTGACGGGCCTCCCCGCAGGCACCACAGCGCGATGACCGGGTCGCAGATCGCGCAGCCCAGCGACGAGTCGTGGAAGAAGGGGATCAGGGGGCTGCCCTTGAGATGGTGAACCACGTCCCACGCGGTGTGCAGCAGCCAGCCGATACCGATGAAGGTCCACGAGTCCAGACCGCGGAAGGCGACATAGGTGGCCAGCGCGGCGAACGCGAACTCCCAGCCGCCCAGGCCGCCGCCGCTGAGGTAGGCGGCACCCGCTCCGGCGACCATGATCGCGTTGAAGCGCCGTCGGTGTGGTTCATGGATGAGGGACATCAGCAGTATGTAGAGGAGGCCGATGCCGATCGGTATGACGTACTGCATGGGTGTGCTCTCTCCTGGGGTGGGCGGCGCGACCGGAGCGGCGCGGGAACCGCTCATCACGCTAGGGCCGTGCCCGTTCGCCCCCCAGGGGCATTACCGACAGGTCCCGCCGGGTTCCCGCCGCCGGGCCGGAAGCCGGAAGCCGGGGGCGGGGCCGGGGCCGGGGGGAGCGGGGCCGGGACGCGCCGGCTCGGAATAGGCTCACCGCATGGTGCGGAGCAGAGCGGAAGACGTCGACGGGTATCTGACCGAGGTGCCGGAGGAGCGCAGGGAGGCCCTGGCCAGGCTGCGGCGGCTGTGCCGGGCCGAGCTCGGCGGGTTCGACGAGGTCATGGCGTACGGCATGCCGGCGTATGAGCGGGACGGCGCGGCCGAGATCGCCTTCGCGAGCCAGAAGCAGTACATCTCCTTCTATCTCATGCGCGGCGATGTCCGGGAGGCGTTCGAGGAGCGGTTGGCGGGACAGGACATGGGCAAGGGCTGTTTGCGCTTCCGTAAGCCGGAGCACGTCGACTTCGAGCTGGTACGCGACCTGCTGCGGGCTACCGCGGCTGCCCCGGGCGAGATCTGCTGACGCTCCGGCCGACGACGGCCGCGCCCCGGAGGAGTGACCGGCGCGGGGCGGCACGGCGGTGTCATTCCTCCGGTACGGGCTCGGGTTCCGGCGATGTGCTGACCGGCGGCCTGGTGTGGTGCCGGCCGATCGGAAGCATCAGGGGGCTGCCCGAGACAGGGTCCTCGATGATGTGGCTGTCGAGACCGAACGCGACGCGGACGTTCTCCTCTGTCAGTACCTCGGCCGGGGAACCGGCCGCGTGGAGCCGTCCGTTCGCGAGGGCGATGAGATGGTCCGCGTAGCGGGCCGCGAGGTTGAGATCGTGCAGGACCATGACGATGGTGGTGCCGCGCGTGTGGTTCAGGTCGGTCAGCAGATCGAGCACCTCGATCTGATGGCTCGCGTCGAGGAACGTGGTCGGCTCGTCGAGCAGCAACAGGTCGGTCTGCTGCGCGAGGGCCATCGCGATCCACACGCGCTGGCGCTGGCCCCCGGACAGTTCGTCCACGGACCGGTCGGCGAGCGTCATCGTCCGCGTGGCTTCCAGCGCCGATGCCACGGCGTCGTCGTCCTTCTCGTTCCAGCGGGAGAAGACACCCTGGTGCGGATGGCGCCCGCGGCCGACGAGGTCGGCGACGGTGATGCCCTCGGGGGCGACCGGTGACTGCGGCAACAGCCCGAGAGTGCGCGCCAGTTCTTTCGCGGGCAGGCGGTGGACCTCTTTGCCGTCCAGTACGACGCGGCCCTCGCGGGGTGCGAGCAGACGGGACATCGAGCGCAGAAGCGTCGACTTTCCACAGGCGTTCGCGCCGACGATCGCCGTGATCCCGCCGGGCGGGACGACGAGGTCGAGGGACTCGATGACGGTGCGGTCGCCGTAGCCGAGCGTGAGGCGCTCGGCAGACAGCGAGTGGGTCATGGTCACAGCGAGCCTCCGGCCCGGTTGGTACGGATGATCAGATAGACGAGATAGGGCGCGCCGAGAACGCCGGTGACCACGCCGACCGGGTAGCGGGAGTCGAAGGCGAACTGGCCGGTGAAGTCGGCGGTGAGTACGAGGAGGGAGCCGACGAGTCCCGCGGGTATCAGCAGGGAGCCGCCCGGCCCGGCGATCCTGGCCGCGATGGGACCGGAGAGGAACGCCACGAACGCGATGGGCCCGGCGGCCGCCGTCGCGAAGGCGATCAGGCCGACGGCGGCGATGATCACGGTGACGCGAGTGCGTTCGACACGCACCCCGAGGGCGGAGGCGGTGTCGTCGCCGAGCCGCATCGCGGAGAGGTTGCGCGACTGTGACAGCAGTACGGGACAGAGCACGGCCAGGGCCGCGAGGGTGGGGACGGTCTGTTCCCACGTCGTCCCGTTGAGACTGCCGGTCAGCCAGCGCGTCGCCTCTTGGAGGTCCCACTCGGCGGCCTGGGACAGGACGTAGGAGATGACGCTGTCGAGCATCGCGGAGATCCCGATGCCGATCAGGATGAGCCGAGTTCCGACGACTCCGTCCCTGAACGCCAGGGTGTACACCAGCATCGCCACGGCGAGAGCGGCGACGATCGCGAGGGCCGACACCGCGGTCTCACCGAGGGACAGTGTGACGATCGCGAGGGCCGCCGCGGCGCTCGCGCCGGAGCTGATGCCGATGATGTCGGGGCTGGCGAGCGGGTTGCGCAGCATGGTCTGGAAGGTGACACCGGCCAGACCGAAGCCGAACCCCGCGGTCACGGCGAGGACCGCCCGCGGCAGCCGCAGCCGCCCGACGGTGAAGGACGCCCCCGGCACCTGCTCGCCGAGGATCACCCGGACCACGTCGCCGGGCGGGTAGAACGTCTGCCCGGCCATCAGGGTCACGGCGAACACGGCGACGACGAGGACGGCCAGCACCAGGACGACGAGGCGTCGTCGGGACACCCGGCGTTCGCGGCCCCTGGCGAGGTCGTCGCGGGTCGGCGGCCGGGTGAGGACATGGGCGCTCACAGGGCACGCACCTTCTGTCGGCGGACGATGTAGATGAAGAACGGGGCGCCGATCAGAGCCGTCACGATCCCCACGTCGATCTCCGCGGGGCGCGCCACAACCCGTCCGACCACATCGGCGGCGGTGAGCAGCGCCGCGCCCAGCAGCACCGAGTACGGCAGCAGCCAGCGATGGTCCACGCCGACCAGCAGGCGACAGGTGTGCGGAACGACGAGACCGACGAATCCGATCGGCCCGGCCACCGCGGTCGACGCGCCGCACAGCACGACAGCGCCGAGCGCGGCCACGGCCCGTGCCACGGCGACGCGTTCGCCGAGTCCGGCCGCGAGCTCGTCGCCCAGCGCGAGCGAGTTCAGCGCGCGTGCCGACAGCAGGCAGATGGCGAATCCCACGACAAGGAAGGGCAGCACCTGCCCGATCCGGTCGAAGGACGCTCCGCCCACGCCGCCGATCTGCCAGAGCCGGAAGCTTCCGGCGATGTCGTTGCGAGGCAGGATGACGGCGCTGACGAGTGAGGCGAACGCGGCCGAGGTGGCGGCCCCGGCGAGCGCGAGTTTGAGGGGCGTGGCACCTCCGCGCCCGATCGTCCCGACCGTGTACACGAACACGGCCGAGAGCGCGGCACCTCCCATCGCGACCCAGACATAGCCGGTCGGCGAGGTGAGCCCGAAGAACGCGACCCCCGTGACAACGGCGAGCGACGCCCCCATGTTCACCCCCAGGATGCCCGGGTCGGCCAGCGGGTTGCGGGTCACGCCCTGCATGACGCCGCCGGCCAGGCCGAGCGCCGCACCGATCACCGCAGCGAGCACCGTACGGGGTATCCGCTTGGTGGCCGCAGCCTGTTCCAAGGTCGCGTCCGCGCCCCCGAGCGCCGCCCGGACATCGGACCAGGCGACATCCCGTGAGCCCAGGGCGATGGAAGCCACCATGATCGCGGCCAGCGCCAGAACCGCGACAAGGAACCACAGTGTCCGCACGCGCGCCGGACGCCGCACCACCGCGGCGTCCGGCAGGCGTCGGGGGTCGGCCGTCGTCACTTGACCTTGTCCGCGGCCTCCGCGAGCGCCGCGACGTAGTCGTCGAGCACCCACGAGATCGACAGAGGTGTCGGGTTCGCCGCGGTTCCCAAGGGGGAGCTTCCGGGCAGGAGATACGTGGAGTCGCGCTCGACGGCGGGGATCTTCGACAGCAGGGGGTCCTTCTTGAGCGTCTTGATCAGATCGCCCTTCTCATCGCCGTAGCCGGTGATGATGTCGACGTCGTCGAACACGTCGATCTGTTCGGCGCTCTGCGTCAGGGCGAACTTGTCCGTGCCCTCGGAGGCCTTCGCGATGCTGCCCGGGATCTTCAGCCCGAGGTCCTCGAAGAAGAGCGTCCGTGTGTCGTGTGCCGTGTAGAAGCCGACCTTGCTGACGTCGTTGGGGTCGACATGCGTCATGAACATCGCCGACTTCCCCTTGAGCTGGGGGTACTTCGCGACGGTCTTCTCGATGTCCCCCTCAAGGTCGGTGATCAGTTCCTCGCCCTCGTCGGCGAGCCCGATCGCCTTGCTGTTCGTCCGGATGATCTCGCGCCACGGCGTCGCCCAGGCGGCGTCCGGATACGCCACCACGGGGGCGATGTCGCTCAGTGTCTCGAAGTCCTGCTTGGTCAGGCCCGAGTAGGCGGCCAGGATCACATCCGGCTTCGTGTCCGCCACGGCCTCGAAGTCGATCCCGTCGGTCTCGTTGAACAGCACGGGCGTATCGGCGTGGAGTTCGTCGAGCCGCTTCTCGACCCAGGGCAGGACCCCGTCGCCGTCGTCGTCGCCGAAGTTCGCCGCCGCCATGCCGACGGGTACGACGCCGAGCGCCAGCGGCACCTCGTGATTGGCCCAGTTCACCGTGGCGACGCGCTTCGGCTTCGACGGGATGGTCGTCTTGCCGAGGGCGTGCTCGATCGTCAGGGGGAAGGCTCCCGAAGGGCTCTTCCCGCCCCCGTCCTCGGCGGCGGGCGGACCACCGCAGGCGGCGAGTCCCAGCAGGGTGGCCGCCACGGTGAGCAGGCGCAGGCGATATGAACGCATCGATTCTTACTCCACTTCCGGATACCAGGGGTGCCGGTCCTCGCACGTCTGGGGCCCGGGATGCCGTCGTGGAGTGGTGCACCGTACGCAAGTCAGTTAGGTAAGGCTTGCCTTCGCACTCTAGAAGAGGTCGCCCCCTGTCGCAATCGACCATTTGAGACACCTGTTGTAGCGATCGGGACACGCGCCCGGCTTCCCCGGCGCCGGACGCTCAGCGCGTCCGGAAGATTCCCGGGGTGAGCCCGGTCGTGCGCCGGAAGGCCGCGCCGAACGCGCTCGCCGACCGGTAGCCCACCTGCTCCGCGACGGCCTCGACGTCCCAGCCCCGGGTGAGCAGCGCGACCGCGTGCTGTGCGCGGACCGCCGCCACCCAGCGCGCGAAGCTCATGCCCGTCTCGGCGTTGAACGCCCGGGTGATCGTGCGCGGACTCACGCCGAGCGCGGACGCCCAGTCCGTGAGCGTCCGCGGGTCACCCGGATCCTCGCGTATCGCCTCGGCGATCGGGCGCAGCAGGGCGGATGTGGGGACGTGCAGGAGCAGTTCGCGCGGCGACGGCGCGAGCACGTCGAGCACCAGCACCTCGGTGGCCGCCCGCGAGTGGTCGGGGAGAGCGGGGTCACCGAGTCGTTCCAGCAGCAGCCGCAGGAGTGGGGTGATCTCGACGGTCACGGGTGTGTCGGAGATCGAGGATGTGGTGCCGGAGCCGAAGAAACTCGCGCGGAACCACGTGCCGGCGACCGCCGAGCCGGAGTGCGGTGTGCCCGCGGGCATCCACAGCCCCAAGGTGGGGGTGATCGTCCAGGCCCGCGCGCCGACCACGGCCGTGGACGCGCCACGCTCGTTCCAGAGCAACTCGTGGAAGGGGTGGGAGTGTTCGTCCCAGACGGTGTCGTGAGCGACGACCTCGTCGTACCCCTGGATGACGAAGGCCGCCTCCACCGAGCCGGGCGCGAGGGCCGGCAGTGACCTGGTCACCCTGGTCATGCGCGCACCTCGCCCGGACGGCGACGGACGGCGCGGGGGACGAATCGCATTCCCTCACCCTAAACGGCGGTCGGGTGCGTAATGGTGTCCTAGTACGCACTGCCATTTGCCTAGGAGGGTTAGGTAGCTGCATAATCGACTCAGGCTCATGGAGGGATGGTCATGGTGAGAGCAGGGCTGACAGCGGAACGTCTGGCACAGGCGGGCGCGGAACTGGCCGACCAGGTCGGTTTCGAGAAAGTGACCGTCTCCGCGCTCGCCCGGCGGTTCGGTGTCAAGGACGCGAGTCTGTACTCGCACCTGAAGAACTCCCAGGACCTCAAGACCCGGATCGCTCTGCTGGCCCTCGCGGAACTCGCCGACCGGGTCGCCGCCGCCCTGGCGGGACGGGCGGGCAAGGACGCTCTGGTGGCCTTCGCGAACGCCTACCGCGACTACGCCCGGGAGCATCCCGGCCGCTACGAAGCGGCGCGGCTCAGGCTCGACCCGGAGACGGCGGCGGCCAGCGCCGGCGGCAGGCACGCGCGGATGACGCGGGCGATCCTGCGCGGCTACGACCTGACGGAACCGGACCAGACCCACGCGGTCCGGCTGCTGGGCAGCGTCTTCCACGGCTACGTCAGCCTGGAGATGGCCGGAGGCTTCAGCCACAGCGCCCCCGACTCGGCGGAATCCTGGTCACGGGTACTGGACGCGCTCGACGCCCTGCTCCGGAACTGGCCCGCACCATGAACCCGGCCGTCACGGCATTCACCGGCCCCGGCCGCACTCTTCGGACACCCTTCGGACCACCGGATCAACAGGCGGAGAAATGACCACCGAACACAACGAGATCACCACGTCCATCACCACGCCCATCACCGCGGACATCGTGCGCGGTGCCCTCGACCTGGAACACACCGCGCACGGCGTGCTGCCGCACCGGCTGCCCGCGCGGGCCCGCGCCCAGTACTCCGACGCTCAGCTCGCCATGGTCGAGTCCCAGCCCTCCGGCGTCCGACTGGCCTTCCGCACCGGCGCCACCGTCATAGAACTGGACGTGCTGCCCACCAAGCGGGTCTACGTGGGCGCCCCGCCCCGCCCCGACGGCGCCTACGACCTGCTGGTCGACGCCCGCCCGGCCGGCCGGGCCAGTGTGACCGGCGGCAACACCCTGACCATCGACATGAGCACGGGGACCACCGAGCACCGGCCCGGCCCCGTCGGCACCCTTCGCTTCGCCGGCCTGTCCGACGACATCAAGGACATCGAGATCTGGTTGCCGCACAACGAGACCACCGAACTCGTCGCCCTGCGCACCGACGCTCCGGTCGAGCCCGCACCGGACCGGGGCCGCAAGGTATGGCTGCACCACGGCAGTTCGATCAGCCATGGCTCCGACGCCGCGAGCCCCACCACGACATGGCCGGCGCTCGCCTCCTCCCTCGGCGATGTGGAGCTGATCAATCTGGGTCTGGGCGGCAGCGCCCTGCTGGATCCGTTCACCGCCCGCGCCCTGCGGGACACCCCGGCCGACTTCATCAGCGTCAAGATCGGTATCAACCTGGTCAACGGCGACGTGATGCGCCTGCGCGCCTTCACACCCGCCGTCCACGGCTTCCTCGACACCATCCGAGAAGGCCACCCCACGGCACCGCTGCTGGTCGTCTCGTCCATCCTGTGCCCCATCCATGAGGACACCCCGGGCCCCAGCGCGCCGGACTTCAGCGCCCTCAGCGAGGGGAAGCTCCGGTTCGTGGCCACGGGCGACCCCGAGGAACGGGCCGCCGGGAAGCTGACGCTCAATGTCATCCGGGACGAACTGGCGCGCGTCGTGGAGCAGCGGGCGGCCGACGATCCGAACCTGCATTACCTGGACGGCCGTGACCTCTACGGCGAGGCCGACGAAGCCGAGTCGCCGTTGCCCGACCAGCTCCACCCGGACGCCGCCACCCACCGCCTCATCGGTGAGCGTTTCGCCCGACTGGTCTTCGCGTCCCCCGGGCCCTTCGCGGACCGCGGCGCCGCATGAGGCATCTCAGGATCATGTCAGCGAAATCTCAGGTCGGTTCGGCAGAATCTTGAGCACCGAAGGGAACGGGGGAGACCCCGCCCCGGAGGTGGGGAGAGGTACCCGAAGCGGCCCAACGGGGTTCTGGGGAAATCCGGACCGGGTGAAAGCCCTCGCAGGTTCGAATCCTGCCCTCTCCGCACAACGACGGCCCGGCCGCCGCCCGATGAGGGCGGCGGCCGGGCCGTGGGCGTGGAGGAGGCGGCCGGGCCGTGGGCAGGGGAAAGGCAACCGGGCCGCGGGCATGGAGAAGGCGAGGCGCGGACGCGCACCTCGCCTCCCGGGCGTTCAGGCGTTCTTGCGCCAGACCAGGACGGCTGTCACGGCCAGCAGCGCGATCGCCGCGATATCGATCCGTGCCACGCGCATCGTCGCGTCATTGAGTGCCGGTGTGGAGTACGCGAGCAGCAGGAACGACCCCATGCTGACCGCGCCGCCGACGAGGGCGGGCACCCGCATCGACGGGATGAACGCCGCGCAGAGCAGGGCGATTCCGACGAGTCCGAGCAACACCGCGCGATGCCGCAGAAGCACCGTCAGATCGGCGGAGTCGGGTCCGTCGATCGACACCCCGTAGGCCGTCGCGATCTGGGACGGCGCCAGTGCCACGACTCCGGGCAGGAGGTTCACCGCACCGACGACGACGAAGAGCGCGGTGGTGAGTCGGTCGGTCCACATGTGATGTCCGTTCAACAAGAGGAAGTAATGATCGGGGTGTTGGTTAGCATGCCCGCATGCGACCGGCGCTGCTTTCAGAAACGTGCCGTGACCAGGCCGCGTTGTGGTTGTGGCCGGGGCACGCGCTGTACGTCGGACCGTCCTTCGAACTGGACGTCCACTCCGGGGCGGTGAGCTGTCTGGCGGTGGGTCTCGACGGGGAGTTCACGGTCCGGCTGGAGCACGGCCCGGCCCAAGTCGTCCGTACGGCACTGGTGGCGGCGCGCGTGCGGCACCGGATCGTGGCCGACGGGGGCCGGATGGCCTTCTGCTATCTGGACCCGGCGTCCGCGCGGGAGCGGGCCTGCCGTCGGCTGATGAGCGGTGGCGCCGAGCCGGCCCGGGACCACGAGCACGAGCGCGAACTGGCGTCGAGGGCCGCGCTGCTGGAGCGGGACGCGCCGTTGTCGGCCGTCCGGCGGTGGCTGGATCTCGCCGGCCCGGACGGTCTCTCCGGCCGTCGGGACCCACGCGTCCAGCGGGCGACCCGCCGGCTCACCGAGAGATCCGGACAGCGGCTGGCGGCGACCGAACTGGCGGCGGAGGCCGGTCTGTCCGTCTCGGCCTTCCTCCGGCTGTTCCGGGCCGAGACGGGCACGACGTTCCGTCGGTACCGGATGTGGACACGCATGGTGAGGGTGGCGACTCTGCTGGACACCTGGCCCGATCTGAGCACGGCGGCCGTCGAGTCGGGCTTCGCCAGTCCGTCGCATTTCAGCAGTGCGTTCCACGCGATGTTCGGCCTGCGGCCGAGCAGTCTGTTCTCCCCTCGCCTGACGATCACGGTCGCCGGGTGGCCCGCCGAGGACGCCGGGCAGCCGGACCGGGCACCGAGCGCCGTCGGGTAGACCTGCCCGGTGCGGGGGACCCGGCCTCATGGTGTGCGGCGGGCTTCCCGGTCCATGCTCCGGAGATAGGTCCGGAGAAGTCCTCTGGCCGGGCGGGCGGTGAGCGGGACCCGTGGGGCCCGGTCACGGTGCCACGGATAGTGGGCGGGGCCCAGGGCCGCCGAGGCGTCCTCGACGAGGGACTCCGCGACATGGGATCCATGGGCCACCGACATGGCCAGGCCATGGCCACAGCAGCCACCGATGTACCAGACGTCCGGGTGGCCGCCGACGCGGCCGACCACCGGCAGGTCGTCGATGGTCATGCCTATCTGCCCCGACCAGCGGTGGCTGACCGGGATGTCGGCGAGGCCCGGGTGCAGCCGGCGCAGCCGCTCCTCCAGCCAGGTCCAGGTGGCGGTGCGCAGCACGGCGGCGCGGTCGGCACGCAGCCCCGGCAGATGGACGGCTCCGCCGCCGCCCACCACCAGGCGGCCGTCGTGGGTGAGACGGAAGTACGGCGCCAGGGACATGCTGTCGACGAGGGCCGTTCCGGTACGGCCCCCCAGCGCTTCGTGGGCCTCGGGGCCCAGCGGGGCGGTGGCGATGGCGTGCACCTGAAGGGGCAGGACCGTGCCGACGGGCAGCCCGAGCGGTCCTGCCGCCGCGTTGACGGCCAGGACGGCCTTGCGGGCCCGCAGCGTACCGCTGGGAAAGAGCAGCTCGGTGGGCGTGTCACCGTTGCCGGGATGGATGCCGCGCAGGGGACTGTCGTCGTGGAAACGGACCCCCTTCGCGGCGCAGGCCGCCGCCAGCGCACCGCTCAGCGCGGCCGGGTCGAGGGTGGCGGCGGAGCGGTGGAGCAGCCCCGCGTGGTACGGGACGTCCAGGCGCTCGCGGATGGCGGCGGCCGACAACACGGGGACATCCAGGCCGAGCGCCTGATACGCCCGCGCCTGCCGGGCGAGGGACGCCAGGCCCGAGGCGGTACGGGTCGCCACGATCTGCTCGCCCGTGCGCAGCCCGCACGGCGCGCCCAACTCCTCGGTCAGCGCGATCACTCGCTCGACCGCGGTGACGGACGCCAGATACATGCGCCGCGCCATGGAAGGGCCGTAGCGGCGGGCGGCCCGGTCGATGGCCGGACCGACGCGGGGCCCGAGGAGGCCGGTGCCCCGGCCACTGGCCCCGGCCGCCGGATGCCGGGCGTCCACGACGACGACATCCAGTGAGGGATCGCGTTCCATCAGGTGGTAGGCCGTGGACAGGCCGGCCAGCCCGGCTCCGACCACGGCGACGTCGGCGGTCAGGCCGCCGGTCACCGGTGCGGAAGGCGCGCCGCCTGAGGCCCGGCCGGGGGAGTGCGCGGGAGAGGTGCCGGGTGCCCAGCAGGGCTCCTCCCGTACCGGGGCCGTCATCGCTTCCCCTCTTCCGCCAGGGTGTGGAAGGCCCGGTCGTGCCAGATCAGGGGCCGCCCGCCGGCCGTGTGCAGGGCGGCCACCCGCCCGACGACGAGACAGTGGTCGCCGTACGCGCGTACCTCCTCGGTCCGGCAGACCGACCAGGCGAAGGTGTCGGCGAGCACAGGTACGCCGAGCACCTCCTCGTACGATTCGGCGGCGAACCGCTCGGCGGGGGTGGCGGTGGAGAACAGCCGTGCCCGGCCGCTCTGTTCCTCGTGCAGCAGATGCACCGCGAAGGCGGAACCGGGCCTGATCGCGGCGAGCGTACGCGAGGTGTGGGACAGGCAGACGAGCAGCAGCGGAGGGTCGGCCGAGAGGGAGGTGACCGTCGAGACGGTCGTTCCCACCGGCCCGTCGTCCGAGGGCGCCGTGACCACGGCGATACCGGAGGCGAGGCCGGCGTAGAAGTCCAGGCAGAGTTGGGCGGCGGGAACGGACGTCTGATCCACTTCCGGCCCGCCGGTACGGGCACCGGTTATGACGGGCTGCATCATGGGGCTCCTTCCTGTCCGGTTTCTTGTCTTCTGTTACGGCGCCCCGGAGGCGGGAGGGCATGGCGAAGCCGACAGCCCGCGCAACCGCGCCGCACGGGCGGACGGCGCTACTTCGCGGCAGGGCCCCCGCGCAACCGCGCCGCACGGGCGGACGGCGCTATGTGTCAGACAGGCCCTAGGTGTATTGATCCGCAGCGTTGTTTACGCGGCTGATCGGGGGCTGGCCTGCGAGTGCGGTGTGGCTGCGGTGGTGGTTGTAGGTGT
>NZ_JBEOUD010000029.1:0-122037 GCF_040303865.1 Streptomyces sp. NPDC094034
ATCTGGCACAACCGCAACACCGGCCGAACCATCACACGCTCGCTAACCGCCTACGACCACTAACCAAGCCTTCGGACTTACTCGTCTAGGTCCTGCCGGGCCAGCACCCCGGCCTCCACCTCCGGTGCCAGGCCCACCGGCGGGCGGTCGGGCCGCTGCGGGGCCCGGCCGCCGATCGAGCCGAGCCAGGACCAGGTGTCCGCCACCGTCTCGGCCACGGGGCGGCAGCGCAGGCCCGTGGCGAGCGCCTTGGAGACATCGCTGCCGTGCAGGCTGTCGTGCATCTCGCCCGGCGGGATCCAGACCGGCAGATCGGTCCAGGGCTCGATCCCGGCGGCGAGGATCGTCTCGGGGTCCGTCCAGCGCAGTTCGGCGTCGGATCCGGTGACCCGTACGCAGGCGTCGAGCAGCTCACCCATGGTGGTGTGCCCGGCCGGGCTCACCAGGTTGTACGGGCCGCCCAGGCCGTCCCGTAGGGCGTCCAGGGTCCATTCGGCGAGGTCGCGCGCGTCGATGTACTGCACGGGGTTGTCGCGTGGCCCCGGCGCCAGTACGGGTCCGCCCCGGGCGATCCGCCCCAGCCACCACGGCAGTCGGCCGATGTTCTCCCCGGGCCCGAGGATCAGCCCGGCACGGACCAGCAGCGCCCGGTCGCCGAAGACCGCCTCGGTGGCCAGCTCGCCGCCGCGCTTGTCCTGGGCGTACGTGGTCTGCCCGGCGGCCGCGGAGGCGCCTTCCACCAGGGGGCCGTCCTCCGTGAGCCCGGCGGGGGCGGGGTCCGCGTACACCGAGCGGCTGGAGATGTACGCGTACCGTCCGACGCGGTCCGCCAGCAGCCGGGCCGTGGAGAGAACCGCCGACGGCGCGGCGGACCACGTGTCGACGACCGCGTCCCAGGCGTCGGCTCCGTCCGAGATGTCCGAGCGATCCGAGAGATCCGGGAGGTCCGAGAGGGCGGCGAGACCGCCCGGGGCGGTGCGATCACCGCGCAGGGTGGTCACACCGGCGGGCGCTTCGTGAAGGCCGCGGTGGAAGACGGTCACCCGCCAACCCCGGGCGAGCGCCGCCTCCGTGACCGCGCGGCCGACGAATTCCGTACCACCGAGGATGAGGAGTCTCATGGCACCGACTGTGCCGCCGCGCCCGCGTCGGGGCCAGCGAATTCGCTGCCAGGAGAATCATGGATCCACGGCATCTGCCGTACGCACCCCTGGGGATGGCAGCATGTGCCCACCATGACAGATGTCAGATCGCCGATACGCGCCCTGCGGGCCGCCGCTTTCGCGGCGGTGTGCGTGACTTTGGCGGCGGTGGGGCATTCGTTCACATCCGGGCATGAGATCCCGGTCGGTGCGCTGTGGACGGCGTTCGCGGTGACCACGGGCGTGGCCTGGCTCGCGGGCGGCCGACGGCGCGGGTTTCGCTCGATCGGGGCCGGGCTGCTCGCCGTCCAGGGCGGACTGCATCTGATCTTCGCCGGAGCGCTGCCGCTCGGCGGGGCCCTCTCGTCGGACCACGCACCGCACGGCGCTGACGGCGTCACAGGCACCGGCTCTGGCACCGGCACCGGCTTCGGCTCCGGTTCTGGCTCGGGCAGCGGCATGGACATGGGAGTCGGCGCGGGCGCGGGCGTGCCCATGGGTGAGCACACCGGGAGCGGCGCCCTCCCCGTCGACACCGTAATCCCCTTCGGCCTGGACGGTCCGCTGGGGATGCTCGCCGCGCATCTCCTCGCCGCGGCCGTCTGCGCGCTCTGGCTGGCCCGCGGCGAGGCCGCGCTGTTCCGGCTCGCGACCGCCCTCGGTGGCCTGGCTCTTCCTCCGCTCCGGCTGCTGCTGGCCTCGGTCCGGCCGCCCGTAGCGGCGCTGCCGGAAGGGGCGGTACGGCCCGCTGCCGACGCTCCGGCTGCGCACCGCTTCCGGGGCGTCGTCCTCGCGCACACCGTGTCGCGGCGGGGGCCGCCCGCGCGCCGTGTCTCTCGCGCCACGGCCCCGGCAACGGCCCTCATCACCACTGTCCGACCTTAGGCAGGCAGGGCGGGCCCGGGGTCCGCTTCCCCATGCCCACGCCAACACCTAGGACAGTCATGGCCATTGACGACCCCGTACAGGGGCCCGAGACCGACGACCCGCCTGCCCGCCGGCCCGGCGAAGCGCCGGACACGGCGACCGGCGCCGACGCCGATACCGGCACCAATATCGGCGCCGACACCGGCACGAGAACCGGCGCCAACACCGGCACCAGAACCGGCGCCAACATCGGCACCAGAACCGGCGCCAATACCGGCACCCCCTCCGTCTGGAGTTCCCTGCGGCCCCTCGTGCTGCGGCTCCACTTCTACGCGGGCCTGCTCATCGCCCCACTGCTGCTGATCGCCGCCACCAGCGGATTCCTCTACGCGCTCTCCTTCCAGGCGGAGAAGGTCGTCTACCGCCACGAGCTGCGGGTCCCGGTCGGCGACCGCACCCTCCCGCTCTCCGAACAGCTCGACGCCGCCCGCGCCGCCCGCCCGGACGGCACCGTCACCTCCGTACGCCTGCCCGCCGAGGACGGCGCGACCACCCGGGTCCTGATGAGCACGCCGGACGCCGAGGAGAGCAAGTCCCTCGCCGTCTTCGTGGATCCGTACACCGCGGAGGTACGGGGAGAGCTGACCAGCTACGGCAGTTCGGGCGCCCTCCCGCTGCGCACCTGGATATCCGAGCTGCACCGCCATCTGCTGCTCGGCGAGCCGGGGCGCGTCTACAGCGAACTCGCCGCCAGCTGGCTGTGGGTGGTGGCCCTCGGCGGCGTACTGCTCTGGCTCGCCCGTACCCGCACCTCGAAGCGCGCGCTGCTCACACCGGAGCGCGGGGCCACCGGTCGGCGCAGAACACTCTCCCTGCACGGTTCGCTCGGTCTGTGGGCCGTGACCGGGCTGGTGCTGCTCTCCGCCACCGGGCTCACCTGGTCGAAGTACGCG
Organism: Streptomyces sp. NPDC094034; assembly: GCF_040303865.1. Taxonomy (NCBI): domain Bacteria; kingdom Bacillati; phylum Actinomycetota; class Actinomycetes; order Kitasatosporales; family Streptomycetaceae; genus Streptomyces; species Streptomyces sp. NPDC094034. The sequence continues at coordinate 2,963 of NZ_JBEOUD010000029.1, forward strand.
GGCGAGAACATCGGCTCGGTCAAGGACCAGCTGGGCGGCGGCACTCCCGCCGTCTCCGCCGCGCTCGAAGGGGGCACAGGCGGAGCCGGCGGCGGTCATGAGGGCCATGAGTCGATGCCCGGTATGGAGGACATGCCGGGGATGGAGGGCATGAGCGGTGGGGACGTCGGTATCGATCTGGCGGTCGTCGCCGCCCGTCAGGCCGGTCTCGACGGACCGGTCTCGGTGACCCTGCCGACGCCGGGCACCGGCTATGTGGTCGCGCAGACCGACACCCAGTTCCCGGTACGGCTCGACTCGGTCGCCATCGACCCCGCCAACGGCACGGTCATGGACGAGCTGCGGTTCGCCGACTACCCGTTGCTCGCCAAGCTCACCCGCTTCGGCATCGACGCCCACATGGGCCTCTTCCTCGGGGTCGTCAACCAACTGGCACTCGCGGCGCTCGCCCTCTCGCTCATCCTGATCATCTGCTGGGGCTACCGGATGTGGTGGCTGCGCCGGCCCACCAAGGACCGGAAGCTGAGCGCGGGCAGGGCGATTCCGCGCGGTGCCTGGCGCAAGGTGCCGCTGACCATGCTGCTGCCGCTCGCGGCGGCCGTGGCGCTGATCGGCTGGTTCCTGCCGCTGCTGGGCATCAGCCTGCTGGTCTTCCTGGCACTGGACGGCCTGCTCGCCCTGCGGGCCCGCGCTCGCGCCCGTACGGCCCGCACCTGAGGGGAGCGGGGAGAGCGGGGGAGCCCGGCCGAGCCGGTGTCGGCAGGGCTCGGCAGGGCTCGGCAGGGCTCGGCAGGGCTTCCCCGTATCGTTTTCCTCGCACCGCCCCCGTCAGGGCGTGTACTTGTATCCGACCCGCCGTACCGTCTTGATGCTGTGGCGGTGGGCGGTCCCCAGCTTGCGGCGCAGCCGCGCCACATGGACATCGACGGTCCGTCCGTCGCCCACATGCCCGTAGCCCCAGACCGTGGTCACCAACTGGTCGCGGGTGTGCACCCGGTGGGGATGCGCCACCAGATGCGCGAGCAGCTCGAATTCGAGATACGTGAGGTCCAGCTGCTGTCCGTCCACGACGGCGGTCCGCTGGACGCTGTCGATCGACACGGGACCGCTGTCGGCGCCCCTGGACCCGGCCCCGGAGGATCCGGAGGACCCGGACCCGGAGGACCCGGACCCGGCGCCGCCCGGGGCCTCCGGGGCGGTGAGGGACGGCGCCGAGGCCGCCGCCAGTACCGCCGCGTGCTGATCGGCCGGTACGAGGACGAGATAGCCGACCATCGGCGGCTGTCCGGGCAGCGAGGGCAGGGTGTGCTGGGGCGCGGGCAGCCAGGTGGCGCCGGGCGGAAGGAAGTCCACGACCTGTCCGGCGGCGACCCCCGCCGGGAGAGACGGGAGAGACGGGAGAGACGGGAGAGACGGGAGCGTCGGGACAGCCGGGAGCGTCGGATGGGTGTGGCGGGCGACCGGGGCCGTTTCGTCGCGGTCGACGGCGCGGAGCCGGTGCCGGCCCGGCGCGGCCTGCTTCTGGTTCAACGCGGCCGCGGTGGCGGACGCGGTGGCGCCCGCCGACGCGGACGCGGAGGAAAGGGGGCGGGGATTCGCCATGGGAGGTCAGCTCTTTCGCGCGAAGGAGTCGTCGAATCGACGGGGACGGACGGGACGTACGTCATGCGCGGCGGCCGAAGGCCGGAAAGAAGGCTTTAGAGGGCCGGCGCGTTCCACGCGCGGCAACACACCCGGTCGAAGTCGTGATGCTGCCGGGACGGCCAGAACGGCTCCAGGTCGGAGCGACCTGTCGCGGGGTGCTGGAAGCTGGCCATGTCCCCATTGAAGCAGATACCGGACGGGCGCCGCAGGTCCCTTTCGGCTGTCGATACGGCCCGGTTCCGTGACGGCCGACACAGCGCGCGGCGGGGAACGCGACGAGGGGGCGGCCGCCGTCTGGCGGTCGCCCCCTCGCGGAGTGCGGTGTGAGCCGAGTACGAGCCGACGGCTCAGACCTGGCCGGCCTTCTCCAGCGCGGTGCAGCAGGTGTCGACGATCAGCCGTGTCACCACGTACGGGTCGACGTTGGCGTTCGGGCGGCGGTCCTCGATGTACCCCTTGCCCTCCTGCTCGACCTGCCACGGGATACGGACCGAGGCGCCGCGGTTGGAGACGCCGTAGCTGTACTCGTTCCACGGGGCGGTCTCGTGCAGACCGGTCAGCCGGTCGTCGATGCCCGCGCCGTAGTTCTTGACGTGGTCGAGCGGCTTCGAGCCCTCGCCGAGCGACTCGCACGCGGTGATGATCGCCTCGTACCCCTCGCGCATCGCCTTGGTCGAGAAGTTGGTGTGCGCGCCCGCGCCGTTCCAGTCGCCCTTCACCGGCTTGGGGTCGAGTGTCGCGGAGACGTCGAAGTCCTCGGCGGTGCGGTACAGCAGCCAGCGGGCGATCCACAGCTGGTCCGCCACCTCCAGCGGCGCCAGCGGACCGACCTGGAACTCCCACTGTCCCGGCATGACCTCGGCGTTGATGCCGGAGATGCCGAGGCCCGCCTTCAGGCAGTTGTCGAGGTGCGCCTCGACGATGTCACGGCCGAAGATCTCGTCCGCGCCGACACCGCAGTAGTAGCCGCCCTGGGCGGCCGGGAAGCCGCCCTCGGGAAAGCCCAGCGGACGGGCGCCCTTGAAGAAGGTGTACTCCTGCTCGATGCCGAAGACCGGCTCCTGGTCCGCGAACCTCGCCGCGACCTCGGTCAGCGCCGCGCGCGTGTTGGACGCGTGCGGCGTCATGTCGATGTTCAGGACCTCGCACATGACGAGGACGTCGTCGCCGCCCCGGATGGGGTCGGGGCAGGAGAAGACCGGCTTGAGTACCCGGTCGGAGGCGTGACCCTCGGCCTGGTTGGTGCTGGACCCGTCGAAGCCCCAGATGGGCAGCTCCGCGCCAGTGTTGAGGATCTTCGTCTTCGAGCGCAGCTTGGCGGTCGGCTCGGTGCCGTCGATCCAGATGTACTCAGCCTTGAAGGTCACGGGTCTCATCCTTTGCGGGTGCAGCAGGTATGCCCCGAAGCTTCGCAATCTGTGATTTCCCGTCTGTTGCCCCGCTGTGAACCACGCGTTACTCAGGTTTCCTTTGTTTCAGCCGCTGTTCCCGCGGTCGGTCGGCCTGGGCGGCGGGGGCATGGGGGGCATGGGGGGAGTCGCGCCGGAGGTCCGCGCCCCGGTCGCGCGTACCGACACGGCACACTGGCCGTCATGAGCAAGCCACGCATCGGACTCCTCGGCACCGGCCCCTGGGCGGAACGCACCCACGCCCCCGCCCTGGCCGCCCATCCCGGACTCGAACTCAGCGGCGTCTGGGGGCGGCGCCCCGAGGCCGCCTCGGCTCTCGCCGCCGCCCACGACACGACGGCCCACTCGGGCGAGGTCGGCCTCGACGCGCTCTTCGCCGAGAGCGACGCCGTCGCGTTCGCCCTGCCGCCCGACATCCAGGCACCGCTCGCGGCGCGCGCCGCCGCGGCGGGCTGTCATCTCCTCCTGGACAAACCCGTCGCGACGACGGTGGCGGGCGCCCGTGAGGTGGCGGACGCGGCGGCGGCCACCGGGGTCTCGTCCGTCGTCTTCTGCACGCTGCGCTTCGCGGCGGGCACCGCGGGCTGGCTCGGTGAGCAGGCCGCGAAGGGCGGCTGGTTCACCGCCCACGCGTACTGGCTCGGCGCCCTCTATCCGCCGGGCGAGAGCGGCGCGCACGTCGACTCCCCCTGGCGCCGCGAGAAGGGCGGCCTCTGGGACGTCGGCCCGCACGCGCTGTCCGTGCTGATTCCACTGCTCGGCGAGGTGACCGAGGTGACGGCGGTGCGCACCGAGCCGGACCTCACCCACCTTGTGCTGCGGCATGTCTCCGGCGCGGGCAGCTCGGTGGCACTGAGCCTGAGCGCGCCGAAGGCGGGCGCGGGTACGGGGATCGAGCTCCGGGGCGAGCACGGTACGGCGGTGCTGCCGGGGGAGTGGGGAGACCCGGTCACCTCGTTCGGGGCGGCGGCCGACGCGCTGCTGGAGTCGGTCCGTACGGGGCAGCCGCACGCCTGCGACGTACGGTTCGGGCTCCGGCTGACGGAGATCCTGGCGGAGGCGGAGCAGCAGATCAACGCCTGAGCACGTAAGCACATGCGCGCCTGAGCGCATACGCGCATATGCGGCGGCAGAGGCCGGTCGGCGGGTCCTTGAGGGCCGGCCGACCGGCCTCTCGCTGTGCTGTTCCGTCGGCAGGCCGTGATCAGGCGCGCCGACGACGAGGGCCGAAAACCACCCCGTGCCGACCACCGGGGCTGAAAACCATCGGGCCGCCCGGATAAACCCCTGCCCACGCAAGATCATCGTATTGAGTTAATGCCGACGGTTTCTCTGGGCCAGTTGGGTGCGCAGGCCGTTACTGTTCCCTGAGATCTGGACGGATTCCAACCGGTTCCGGGATATTTACTCACCTTTATCCGCTTTCTCGGTATCGCGCAACGCACTTCCGCCACCGCCCGCCCTCACGAAGGAGCGCTCGCCCCATGACTGTTGACACCAGCCCGGAAGCACCGCTGGGGTCGCCTCGGCAGTCCAGCCTGAGCACGGCGGCTGCCCGCAACCTCGCCACCACGACCAAGTCCGCCCCGCAGATGCAGGAGATCACCTCTCGCTGGCTGCTGCGGACGCTCCCCTGGGTGGAGACCAAGGGCGGCACCTACCGGGTGAACCGTCGGCTCAGCTACACCGTCGGCGACGGGCGCGTGGAGTTCGTTCAGGACGGTGCCAGCGTCCGGGTGATCCCCCGCGAACTCGGCGAACTGGCCCTGCTCCAGGGCTTCGAGGATGTGGAGGTGCTGACCACCATCGCCGACCGGTGCGTCCAGCGCGACTTCCGCGCCGGCGAAACACTGGTCGAGCGCGGCACGCCCGCCGAGCAGATCCATCTGATCGCCCACGGCCGCGTCAGTCAGACCTCCGTCGGCAAGTACGGTGACGAAGTCGCCGTCGCCGTACTCGCCGACGGCGACCAGTTCGGTGAGAACGCGCTGCTGGACGCGGACGCGCGGTGGGACTACACCGCCACCGCCGAGACCGCCGGCACCCTGCTGACCCTGTCCCGCGCGGACTTCGCCGCCGTGCTGTCCGCGGCGCCGAGTCTCCAGGCCCATGTCCTGCGGTTCAGCTCACTGCCCCACCAGCGGCAGAATCGTCACGGCGAGGCCGAGATCGCCATGTCGGCCGGCCACACCGGCGAGGCCGAGCTGCCTGGCGCCTTCGTCGACTACGAACTGAACCCGCGCGAGTACGAACTCTCCGTCGCGCAGACCATTCTGCGGGTCCATACGAGGGTCGCCGACCTCTACAACGGGCCGATGAATCAGACCGAGGAGCAGCTCAGGCTCACCATCGAGGCGTTGCGCGAACGCCAGGAGTACGAGCTGATCAACAACCGGGAGTTCGGTCTGCTCCACAACGCGGACTTCAAGCAGCGCATTCAGACCCACTCCGGCCCGCCCACCCCGGACGACCTCGACGAACTGCTCTGCCGGCGCCGAGGCTCCAAGTTCTTCCTCGCCCACCCCAAGGCGATCGCCGCGATCGGGCGTGAGTTCAACCGCCGGGGCCTCTACCCGACGCATGTCGACCTCGGCGGGCAGCAGGTCCCGGCCTGGCGCGGGGTCCCGATCCTGCCGTGCAGCAAGATCCCCATCACCAAGGAGAAGACCAGCTCGATCCTCGTCATGCGCACCGGCGAGGAGAACCAAGGTGTCATCGGTCTGCGCCAGACCGGTCTGCCGGAGGAGTACGAACCGGGCCTGTCGGTGCGTTTCATGGGTATCGACGAGAAGTCGATCATCTCGTACCTCGTCTCCACCTACTACTCGGCCGCCATCCTGGTGCCCGACGCGCTGGGCGTGCTGGAGAACGTGGAGATCGCCAGGAGGCACGACTAGGCCCTAAGCGGTGTCCGGGACATCGCGCCTGGTTCGCGGCGTCCGACGCGCGAGCGCGGACACCGGACGCCGCGAGCCCCGCCCCCTCCGGGCGGACGGGCCTTCGGACCTTCTCGTCCGGGGCCCGGCGAAAGACAACACCCGGCGGCAACGACAGCCAGGACCCTCCGGGCCGGCCGAACATGCCCGGGATCCGGGACACCCACCCCACCCACCAAGGAACCATGGATGCCCGACCCTGAGTTCTTTCCTCCGCAATCGAGCCTGCCCGGGGCCGCCGCCCACTTCGGGGCGTACGTCCTCGCCGACACGGCCGCCCGCGCCCGCGACATCACGGCCGCCCGCGCCGACGACATCGAGGCCGCCGCCGGACCGCCCCCGGTGTCCTCCTCACCCGCCCCGCCGTCCTCGTCCATCCCGCACTCCGTGGACGTACCCGCCGCCGAAGTGCGGACACCGACCGCTGCCCTGGAACGGATCCTGCGTGGCCCCAGCGGGCTGGGCACGGCGAGCCTGTACCTGACCCGGCGGGAGGAGCCGCCGACGCCACCGACGCCGTCGGCGCCGGAGTCGGCACCGGCACCGGAGACGACACCGACGACGGCACCGGCTGAAGGCACCCCCATCCCAGGCCTCTACCACCACCCGGTGCCGGAGCCCGACCCCGTGCGGGTGGAAGAGGTCAGCCAAAGGATCAAGGCCTGGGCGTTGGACGAGGTCGACCTGTACCCCGACGACTGGGAGGACCAGTTCGACGGCTTCTCGGTGGGGCGCTACATGGTCGCTTGCCATCCGGACGCTCCCACCGTGGACCATCTCATGCTCGCCACCCGCCTGATGGTCGCCGAGAACGCGGTGGACGACTGCTACTGCGAGGACCACGGAGGCTCACCCATCGGCCTCGGCGGACGCCTTCTGTTGGCACACACCGCCCTCGACCCTCTGCACACGACGAAGGAGTACCAGCCGCGCTGGGAGGAGTCGCTCCGCTCGGACGCGCCTCGACGTGCCTACCACTCGGCCATGGAGTACTTCCTCCAGATGGCCGGCGCCTCGCAGGCCGACCGGTTCCGGCACGACATGGCCCGGCTGCACATGGGATATCTCGCCGAGGCCGCCTGGGCCCAGCAGGACCATGTCCCGGAGGTGTGGGAGTACCTGGCGATGCGCCAGTTCAACAACTTCCGCCCCTGCCCCACCATCACCGACGCCGTCGGTGGCTACGAACTGCCGGCGGACCTGCACGCACAGCCCGCCATGCAGCGGGTCATCGCGCTCGCCGGGAACGCCACCACCATCGTGAACGACCTGTACTCGTACACCAAGGAACTCGCCTCCCCCGGCCGGCATCTGAACCTCCCGGTGGTGCTCGCCGAACGCGAGAACCTCTCCGACCGCGAGGCCTACCTCAAGGCGGTCGAGGTCCACAACGACCTCATGCGTGACTTCGAGGCCGAAGCCGCGGCCCTGTGCGCCGCCTGCCCCGTCCCGACCGTGCAGCGCTTCGTGCGCGGGGTGGCCGCGTGGGTCGACGGCAACCACTACTGGCATCAGACCAATACCTACCGCTACAGCCTGCCCGACTTCTGGTAAGAAGAATGGATTCATCTGTGACCAACACCGAGCTCACCACCGTCGCCGCCGGCACCAGCACCAGCAACGGCACCAGCACCAGGACCAGCAACGGCGCCTCCGTGTTCATCCCTTCCCCGGCGACGCCCTACCAGGGGGACATCGCCCGTTACTGGGACCACGAGGCGCGGCCGGTGAATCTGCGTCTCGGCGATGTCGACGGCCTCTACCACCACCACTACGGCATCGGCGACGTCGACCACGCCGCCCTGGGCGACGCCGAGGACAGCGCGTACGAGAAGAAGCTGATCGCCGAGCTCCACCGCCTGGAGTCGGCACAGGCCGAACTCCTCCTGGACCACCTCGGCCCCATCGGGCGCGACGACACCCTCGTGGACGCCGGGTGCGGTCGCGGCGGTTCGATGGTCATGGCCCACCAGCGCTTCGGGTGCAAGGTCCAGGGCGTCACACTGTCGGCCAAGCAGGCCGACTTCGCCAACCGGCGGGCCCGCGAACTCGGCATCGACGACCATGTCCAGGCCCGTGTCTGCAACATGCTCGGTACGCCCTTCGAGACCGGTCAGGCCGCGGCCTCGTGGAACAACGAGTCCAGCATGTACGTCGACCTGCACGACCTCTTCGCCGAGCACTCCCGCGTCCTCGCGGTCGGTGGCCGCTATGTGACCATCACCGGCTGCTGGAACCCGCGTTACGGCCAGCCCTCGAAGTGGGTCTCCCAGATCAACGCGCACTTCGAGTGCAACATCCACTCCCGACGGGAGTATCTGCGGGCCATGGCCGACAACCGGCTCGTACCGCAGGCAGTTGTCGACCTCACTCCCGCGACCCTGCCCTACTGGGAGCTGCGGGCGACGTCCTCACTGGTCACCGGCATTGAGGAAGCCTTCATCAACTCCTACAAGGACGGCTCCTTCCAGTACCTCCTGATCGCGGCCGACCGGGTCTGACGGTCGGCGTCCCGGCGTCGGGACGCACTGTCCTTGGACCCGTCAAATGGCCTCTGGCCAGGGGCGATTGTCAGTGGGGCGCGGTAAAATGGGGGTAGTTCGTGAGGGAACAACCACCGCGCCGGGAGGTCGCCGATGGCCGTTGCCACCATGCCGACGAAACCCTTCGAGAGTCAGCCAACCCTCAAGCGCAAGCCACTGCCCGCGGGACTGCCCCGTGAGTGGTACGAGACCCATAACCGCCGGCTCAAGGCCATGCGCCTCGCCATCGCCCTGCTCGACTCGGGCGTGTACCACCCGGCGAACGCGAACAACGGCCGGATACGGAGGACGGCGGCCCGGATCGGAATCCACCCGCCGTCCGACACCACCTGCCGCATGGTGCGAGCCCTGATCGGTTGACGCCTGTCCGACGTGCCGGGCTCGGGTCCGGCGTTGTGCCCCGCTCGGCCTCTTCCCGGCCTCCGGTCGCAGGGAAAGGAGCCGAGCGGGGCATTGTCGGTCGCGCCGTCGCACCGTTCACTGGTGCTGGTGCTGGTGCTGGTGCTGGTGCTGGTGCTGGTGCTGGAGTTGGACGGGACCCGGCCGCGGTTCGCGGTGCGCGAGGTCGTCCCGTTCACTTCGGGTCGCGGTTGAACAGCGCGGTGGACCAGCGGTGGCCGAGGGCGATCAGGCCGACGCACCAGGCGATCGCGATCCAGCCGTTGTCACCGATCTCGGTGCCGAGGAGCAGCCCGCGCAGGGTCTCGATGGCCGGGGTGAACGGCTGGTACTCGGCGATCGGCTGGAACCAGCCGGGCATCGTGTCGGCCGGGATGAAGGCGCTGGAGATGAGGGGCAGGAGGATCAGCGGCATGGCCATATTGCTGGCCGCCTCTGGGTTCGGGCTGGCCAGCCCCATTCCGATCGCGATCCAGGTGAGCGCCAGGGCGAACAGCGTGATCAGTCCGAACGCCGCGATCCACTCCAGGACGTTGGCGTCGCTGGAGCGGAAACCGATGGCCACGCCGACGGCGCCGACGAGGACCACGCTGATGACCGACTGGAGCACGCTGCCGACGACATGCCCGATGAGCAGAGAGCCGCGGTGGATCGCCATCGTGCGGAAGCGGGCGATGAGTCCCTCGGTCATGTCCATGGAGATATACACCGCGGCCCCGATCACGGTGCTGCCGATGGTCATCAGCAGCAGGCCCGGGACGAGATAGGCGATGTACTCGGAGCGGTCCGCGCCGCCGCCGCCGATGCCCGCGCTCATCACATCGCCGAAGACATAGACGAAGAGCAGCAGCATCATGATCGGCGTGAGCAGCAGGTTCAGGGTCGCGGACGGGTAGCGCCACGCGTGCAGCAGATTGCGGCGCAGCATGGTGGACGAGTCGCGTACGGCGAGGGAGAGGGAGCTCATCGGACGTTCTCCTTGGACTGCTCGTTCTGGCTGGGGACGTTCGGGATGTCCGTGATATCCGGGACGTTCGCGGCCTTGGGCGGGCCGGACGGGCCGGCCGGGCCGGTCAGAGCGAAGAACACGTCATCGAGGTCGGGCGTGTGCACGGTCAGCTCGTCCGCCTCGATACCGGCGGCGTCCAGCCGGTCGAGGATGGAGCGCAGCGCGCGCTGGCTGCCGTCGCTGGGGATCGTCAGGGTCAGTGCCTCGTCGTCCCGGGTGACCTCGCGCAGGGCGAGGGCGGCGGACTGGTAGGCGGCCGGGTCGGCGAACCCCAGCCGGACGTGTCCGCCGGGGATGAGCCGCTTGAGCTCGTCGGCGCTTCCTTCGGCGGCGATCCTGCCGTCGCTCAGTACCGCGATGTGGTCGGCGAGTTCGTCGGCCTCGTCCAGGTACTGGGTGGTGAGGAAGACGGTGACGCCGCCCGTGACGAGCTCGCGGATGATGCCCCACATGGTGTGGCGGGCGCGCGGGTCGAGGCCGGTGGTGGGTTCGTCGAGGAAGATGATGCGCGGATCGCCGACGAGGGTCATGGCGAGGTCGAGGCGGCGTTTCATGCCGCCGGAGTAGGTGGAGGCGGGTTTCTTCGCGGCGTCGGTGAGGTCGAAGCGTTCGAGGAGTTCGGCGGCGAACCGCCGTCCCTCGCGCTTGGACAGATGGTGCAGGTCCGCCATGAGGAGCATGTTCTCCTCGCCGGTGATCAGCCCGTCGACGGCGGAGAACTGCCCGGTGACGCCGATGGCGGCGCGCACGGCCTGCGGGTCGGTGGCGATGTCATGGCCCGCGATCTGGGCCTGCCCGCCGTCGGCCGTGACAAGGGTGGAGAGGATCTTGACGGCGGTGGTCTTGCCGGCGCCGTTCGGCCCGAGCAGCGCGAACACGGACCCGGCCGGAATGCGCAGATCGATGCCGTCGAGGACGGTCTTGTCGCCGTACGACTTGCGCAGACCGACGGCGGAGATGGCGGCCGGCGACACGTGCCGGTCCCCCTGCCTGGATGTGGGCATGACAGATGAACCCATGGGGATCTCCCGTTTCGAAGGCTGAAAAGGTTGAAGTGGCTGCGGGGCGATGCCCTCCGGGACGCACTTGAGCGCCCCCGTCACCTACTCGGTGTCGCTGACTACTGGTACACGGTAGTGCCGACTACCGGTACTTGGCAACACTGAATAGTGGCGGGGTGCCCGGTCAGGAAATCCGGTGAGCCGCCGGTTTCCCCCCACCGAAGCGTGCCGCTCCCGGACGCCGCGAAGATCGCGCCGTCATCCCTGCCGCGCCGCCGCCAGCCGCCCCCGCGCGGCGGCCTGGATCTTGGAGGGTCCGAGCCCCCATTGGAGGGTGCGTCCGACGGCCGTCGCCAGGGGCCGGTCCCAGCCGGTGCGTACGGGGGCCGGGCGGTGGATGCCGAGTTCGGTTCGGGCCCAGTCGGGGAGGAGTCCGACCGAGGCGTTCGTGAGCAGGCCGACGACCAGCCGCTCCCGTCGTGTGCGTCCGAACCGGCGGAGGAACAGCACGGAGTCCAACGCGGCCGGAGTGGCGTGGAGTTGGGGGCGGATACGGGCCAGGTAGCGCTCGGCTCCGACGGATGTGCGCGGTACGTTCCGAGCGCCCAACGCCTCGGCCATGGGGGCGGCTTGGCGGTAGTAGGCGTCGCACTCGGCGGGGGTCAGCCGGAGCTGCCTGGGTGCGTAGGTCTGGTGGCCGGCGAGGAAGCTGCGTACCTCGGCGGTGTGCACCCAGGTGAGCAGGTCGGGGTCCTCCGCGCGGTAGGGCCGGCCGTCGGGGGCGGTGCCGTGTACCCGGGTGTGGATCCGCCGGACGAGGTCGATCACCTCGCGTGCGGCGGCCGAGGAGCCGAAGGTGGTCGTGGTGATGAACCGTACGGTTCCGTTCAGCCGCCCGACCGGATCGGCGCGGAAGTCGGAGTGCTGGTCGACCCCCGCCATGGCCAGCGGATGCAGCGACTGGAGCATGAGCGCGGCGAACCCGCCGGTGAGCATCCCGGTGGCATGCCCGTGCACCCGCCACACCGGATCCCCCGGCGCGATCCCGAACAGTCCGGGATCACCGGGCGGCCCCGCGTACCGCTCCAGCTTGAGATCCCCGCCGTGCATGGTCGCCGTGAGCTCCGCCGCGATCCGCTCCCGCAGTCCCACCAGCACCTCCGGGGTCCGTGTCCCTCAGCCGAGGGTACCGACCCGCCCGGCGAGCACCGCCACGAGGATGAGCAGCCCGCACAGGGGGTTGGTGCCGAACGCCCGCCCGCAGGCTCCGACGTCCGCGGGGTCGGCCCGCCAAACCTGCCATCCCAACTGCCCGGCGACCATGCACAGTCCGGGCCAGTACAGCGGTCCGAGCCCGGCCACGACCCCGAACCAGGCGAGCAGCACCACACACCCCGCGTACACACCGCCCACCAGCACCCGGGTGTGCCGCCCCAGCAGCACGGCGGCCGACCGCACCCCGGCCCGCACATCGGCCTCCCGGTCCTGGCAGGCGTAGATCACGTCCGTCCCCACCGCCCAGCAGATCAGCGCCCCATACAGCACCCAGCCCCCGAGCCCCAGCCCTCCGGTGAGCAGGACGTACACCAGCGGCAGCGTCCAGTTGATGGTGATCCCCAGCCACACATGCGGCCAATGGGTGATCCGCTTCATGTACGGATACACCGCCGCCAGCGGCGCCCCGGCCGCCGCCCACAGCACGGCCTCCACACTCCAGAACCCCATCACCAGCGGAGCGACGGCCCCGACGACGACACACAGCACCAGTGCCCGCCCGGCCGCCAGCCGCCCGGAGGCCACGGGCCGTCCCGCCGTACGGGGCACCTGCGCGTCGAACCGCGCGTCCAGCACATCGTTGAGCCCGCTGGCTGCCCCTCTCGACAGCACCCCGTACACGAGGAGCAGCAGCCCGAGCATGACCCCCTCCCGGGGCCCGGCTATCGCTCCCAGGGCTATCCATCCGGGGACCACCAGCAGCCAGGCCCCCACTGGCCGGTCCAGCCGCAGCAACTCCAGATACGGCCGTACCCCGGCGGGGGCCCGGCCCACTAATCGCGCGGCACGGCCTTGGGCCGGGACGTGAGTCGGGGCTTGGGCCGGGGCTTCGGCGGGTGCGTGGGCCGGGGCTCTTGAGGCGACGGTCATACCGATTCCTGTCCCTTTCCAGGGGGATTGCGTACCGACCGGTCCAACCTAAGGCTGCTCACCGGGATTGTGGGGAAGTCGCGTACTGATCGACGTCACAAGGGCGCGACCGCGTGCAGTCGTCCCTGCCGGAGCGCGAACCGCGGCAGGGAGACCCCGAATACCTCCGAGATGGCGTCGAGACTCTCGTATTCGTCATCGGGATCCAGGGCCCAACCGCCGCCCGAGGCGCCGTCCGAGATGCCGTCCGAGGTGCCGTCCGAGTCGCCGCCGTACCGGCCGGGGCGCGCGTCCGTGTCCGCGTTGTCGTCCGCGTCGTCGTCCATGTCCTCGTCCATGTCCGCGTCGTCGTACGGGTCCTCGTCCCAGTCGGGGCCCGTGTCCGGGAAGAGATGCTCAGGATCGAGCACGTCGGGAATCACTCCCCACTGCTCGGTCTCTCCGTCGCGCACGGTGAATCCGTACACGCGCTCCCCGTCCTCCGCGTAGGAGAAGTGGAAGGTGCCGGGGCGCGCCGCGGACCTGCCACCGCGCTCGCACCACACCGTCACCGACTTCGTGCCCCGCGAGACCGCCTCGCTCGGCGGCTCCGTACCGATCCGCCCACTCTCGAAGGCGAAACTCCATCTCTCCGGGTGCGTTCCCCAGAAGCCGCACGATCCGATCCGTATGGCCTGCCCCGCCTCCGACTCGTCGCACGGCGCCAACAGCGGCCCCTGGCCGATCCGGTCGGCCAGCTCCTGCGGCGAGACGTCCTGGACGAGGACGAAGCGATAGGCGTCCGGCACCGGTGGCCGGGTGTCCTCGGCGAGCCAGCCGAGCCCGTCCAGCCTCGCCCGGGGCACGTTCACACCACCGTCGTCGTCCGCCGCGCTCCGGCCGTCGGCCCGGGGAGTCTCCAGGAGGAACCGCCCGCGCTCCGGGGTGATCACCGGTCCGAGGAGGGGATCGGCGAGCAGCCCCACCGGGGCCATGTGCTCCTCGCCGTACGGCTCCCAGTCGGCCACGGCCGCCGCCAGCGTGCGCCACGCGCCGTCCGTATCGCCCCATCGCGCCTGTTCACGCGCCGAGGCGACCGCGTCGCCGAAGGGCCCGGGAGCCTCGTACCGGAACGTACGCTCATCGATCTCCCGCAGCAGGGCCAGTGCCTGCTTCCGGTCGTCGCCGTCATGGTGACGACCATCGGGGGCCGGGTCGCGACCATCGGCGGCCGGGTCACGACCATCGGGGGCCGACAGGAACTCCGCCTCCTCATGGCCCGCCCAAAGGTGCTCCAGCGCGGCCAGCGGCACAAACTCGCGCGCGTACAACGGATCGTCCATCCGCCCGACGCCGTACCCGCTGCCCCAACTGCCGCCGCGGTCGCTGCGATCGCCGCCCCCGCGCACTCCGCGCGCTCCGCGTCCCCCGCGCGCTCCGCGTCCCCCGCCGCTCAGCATCGCTTCCACCTGGACACGCAGCCAATGGGCGCGCGGTCTGCCGCACTCGTCCGCCTCCGTGAGCAGTTCGAGCGCTCCATCGATGTCCGCACCGTCCAGACAGGCCAGCCGCGCCTCTTCGACATCGGCGTCGAGTTCGCGCGTCGTCTCGTTCACGAACCCCGGGTTGTCCCCATGAGCGCGGTGGAACTCCCGGAACAGGGCCTGCATGAGATCCATGAACGACCCGTGGCGCTCCGGCCGTTCGCCGCCGGCCCCGCCCCGGTGGAGATAGGCGGCCCACTCTCCGTTGGCATCCGGATCTCCGGGGTCGAGCAGGACCTCGACCGTGTCAGGGGCGGCGGTCAGCCGCAGCGCCCTGCCCCACATACCGGCCCTCAGCACCTCCTCCTCGGAGGCGTACTCGTCCAACGCGCCCTCCTCGACCGCCTGAAGGCCGTCGGGATCCCCGTACCAGTGGACGCCCTCCGCCGCACCCACCCGGCTGACGGCCGTCCCCGCTGGCCGCCACCCGTCGGTGGTCGCCAGGAACGACCGGTAGGTGGGCGGCAGCGGCACCCCCAACCGCGCCTCCAGCTCGGTGATCCGGTCCTCCCCGGCGGCCGGGAACCCCAGCCACCGGTCCCGGAGGACCGTCTCGTCCACGTCTCCACGCCCCCGCGCGTCGGGCGAGTCGAGCCAGTCCGCACTCCACCGCTCAAGGAAGGGGCGCCAGTTGTAGGTCTTCATGCGGTCATGGTGCCAGCGCCCACTGACAACGGACACCCGGCTCCGCCCGGACACAGGGCGCGCCCTCCCGTACGCCCTGCCTCTTTGCTGAATCGGCAAGGAGTTTTGTCGAAGAGTGGGGGGTGGGCGGACCATCTCCGGTGAGCGGAGGTAAGAGTGCGTATGAGTGAGCAAACAAGGCAGAACAGGACTGTCGGGACCATCGCCCCTCAGGCAGGGGAGCGCAGCCATGACGTCGTGGTCGTGGGCGGGGGAGCCGCCGGGCTGAGCGGGGCGCTGGCCCTGGCACGGGCACGGCGGTCGGTCCTGGTGATCGACGGGGGCCGACCGCGCAACGCCCCGGCGTCCCACGTCCACAACTTCCTGACGCGTGACGGCACACCCCCGTCGGAGCTGCTGGCCGTGGGCCGTGCGGAGGTGACCGGTTACGGCGGCGAGATCATGACGGGCGACGCCGTGGCGGCCGAGCGCCTGGACACCGGCGGCTTCCGGGTCACCCTCGCGGACGGGACCACGGCCCGGGCGCGGCGGCTGCTGGTGACCACCGGCCTGGTCGACGAACTGCCGCCGGTGCCCGGCGTGGCCGAGCGGTGGGGGCGCGAGGTGCTCCACTGCCCGTACTGCCACGGCTGGGAGGTACGCGACCAGCCGATCGGCGTCCTCGCCACCGGGCCGCTCGCCACACACCAGGCACTGATGTGGCGGCAATGGAGCAGCGAGGTGACGCTGTTCCTGGGCGCCGCGCCCGACCCGGGCGAGGAGGAGTACGAGCAGCTCGCCGCCCGCGACATCGCCGTGGTGGACGGCGAGGTCGCCGGTCTGGAGGTGACGGACGACCGGCTCACCGGCGTCACCCTGGCCGGCGGACGGACCATCCCGGTCCGCGCCCTGGTGGTCGCGCCGCGCTTCACCGCCCGCGCGGACCTGCTCGCGAGTCTGGGCCTGGCACCCGTCGAGCTGGCGAGGGACGGCGAGGTGATCGGTACGTACATCGCCTCCGATCCGGTCGGCGCGACGGCCGTGCCGGGGGTATGGGTGGCCGGCAATGTCACCGATCTGACGGAGCAGGTCCTCGGAGCCGCCGCCGCGGGCCTGCGCGCCGCCGGTGCGATCAACGCCGACCTGATCGCCGAGGACACGCGCCGGGCCGTCGCCGCCCGCCGCGATCCCTTCTCCCCGAGGCGCGAGCGGGAGGCCGCGGAGCACCGTGTGCTCAACGGTTCCGGGCACGGGCTGTGACCCTCGTATGGAGAAGACGATCACCGACCGGATCGCCCGCGAAAGTTCCCATACCCATGTGAAAGGGGAGAACACGTCAATGACGTATGAAAGCATCTCGGACGAGGCGTTCTGGGACACCCGCTACGGCGAGAACGACCGGGTCTGGAGCGGAAACCCCAACACCGTACTGGTGCGGGAAGTCACCGCCCTGGAACCGGGCAGCGCCCTGGACCTCGGCTGCGGCGAGGGAGCCGACGCGATCTGGCTCGCCCGGCACGGCTGGCGAGTCACCGCCACCGACGTTTCCCAGGTCGCATTGGACCGCGCGGCCCGGCACGCGGCGGAGGCCGGGGTCGGCGACCGCGTCGACTGGCGGCGACACGACCTCGCCACCTCCTTCCTCGCAGGCACCTACGACCTCGTCTCCGCCCACTTCCTCTACTTCCGCGGCGACACGTCCCGGGAAGAGGTGCTACGGGCCGCGGCCTCCGCCACCGCACCCGGCGGTGTGCTCCTGATCGTCGGGCACGCGGGATACCCCTCCTGGGAGCGGAACCCCGACCCCAGCGTGCACTTCCCCAAGCCGGACGAGGTCCTGGACTCGCTCCAACTCCCGGACGGCCAGTGGGAGGTACTCCTGAGCGAAGAACACGAACGAACCCAGCTGGACCCGGACGGCCGTCCGACCACCCGCACGGACAACGCGGTCAAGGTCCGCCGCGTCGCCGCCGATCGCTGAATCCCCGACACGGACACGGCGGGCCGGGACACGACCGCCCCGGCCCGCCGCTCCTCGCCGCGAGGTTTGGACGACGGGTCCTTCCGGGCGTCATCCGTACCAGTCGAGTAGTCCCGGAATTCGCTGAAGCCGTCCAGAGGGCTGCCCTCGTATCCGAATGTGACACCGCGGACGACTGTCAGCGACGGCAGATCAGGATGCCGGCCAGGCAGTTGATCTCAAACGCCCCGTTCCGCGCGATGTGGTCGTCGAGGAGGGCGCGGGAGCGCTCGATGGTCGCGTCGAACGGCACGTCGTGCCGATCCGCCCACGCACGGTAGGAGGCCAGGTACGCGACGACCGGTTCGGGGTCGCGGACCGTGATCACGCCCGGCAGCTCGATCGTCTCCACGCGGCTGAACTCCTCGCCGAGGAAGGCCGGCGCTTTCTCCAGTGAGAAGCGGGCGCTGAGCGAGACCCGGGCGCTGAGCGAGCCCCGCGCCGGGCCGCCTTGGGTGCCGAGGACATCGGCTGCGGCCCGTTGCCACACGTCATCGAGTTCGGTCTTGTCGCGTTCGCTGTTGGTGGAGGCGATCACCAGTCCGCCGCGGGTCAGGACACGGGACAACTCCCGGACCGCCAGGACGATGTCCGGAACGTGGTACAGCATGTGCAGCGCCAGGGCGGCGTCGACACTCGCCGCTGCGAGGGGCAGGCGGGCCACGTCCGCCACGGCGACCGGGCCCGGAACAGCGGCAAGAATGCCTGGAGCGACGTCCAGACCCAGCAGGGCCAGATCGGGCCGGTCCTGGCGCAGCCGCTGGATGAACTTGCCATTGCCACAACCGACATCGACCACGCGCCCGCGCACGCCGCTCAGCCCCTCGGCAACGATGCCGGGCAGGTCGTAACGAGGCGTCTGCCACTGGTAGAGCGACTGGCGCGCGGCAAGGTCCCGGTACGCCAGGGCCACCACCCCGACAGGGGGCGGCGGCCTTCGCCGCTGCTATGACGTCACGTCAGGCACCCGATGGTCCGACACCTGCCCGGTGCGCGAGGCCTCGGTGTTGCCCGGTCGTCCGACCGCACGTTCTAGATGTCGAAGTACAGCTCGATGAAGTCTCTGATCAGCACGGATGTCCCTGTACCGGGCGGGCCGGTGCACAACGGGTGCACACTCTCCGTCCGGAGGCGCGATCAGTAACGGCATGCTCGTGCGTCACCCCAGCACCGACCGCCATCGGTTGTGGAGCCCTTGCGGGAGACGACCTGACGAAGGCCGCGTGGTCGGCCAAGAGGACTCGCTTGGCTGGCATGTGCCGAGCTCTGGCCGTCGCGGATCACTCCGCAGGCCATGGGGACCGGCGTGGCCGCCTCCTGCGCGACAGCCGCCGACGATGCTACGAGGCTGTGGGTACAGGTGAACTGTCCATCCAAGCTGACTCGAACTGCTGTAAGGCGAAGATGTACAGAAGCCCGGTGGCGCGCGCATACAGGCAGGGAGAATTTCTCCCGTGAGCAGAGTTGCTGTAGAAGGTGATGTAGGCGGCCTGGTCTGTTGCGATCACCCGGTAAGAGTTGGGCAAATTGAAGCTGCGAAGCTCAAAGTTGCGTTGGGTGCCCGAGACATGGACGAGATAGTGGATATTCGTCTGCACCTGGCTTCTGAGTAGGTTCGGGGTGAAGCCGGGGTCGAAACGGCACACGTCGTGCGATCGTCGGTCAAGCCACGAGTCCGTCCGGGTGCTGGGGTCGGGTAACAGGATCTGCACTGATTCCAGGGGTAGCTCACCCGACCACAGCGGGGAGAAGACCTCACGAGTGAGGACGTTTCCACGCCCGGCCAGGACCTTGATCCAGCGAGCTCGGCCCAGCTCTCGTGCGATGTCTCCCTCGGCGGAGGACTGGCGCCGATATACGCGACCGAGCCCTGTGCCTGTAAACCAGGAACAGGTGGCGACCAACCACCAAAGTGGGCGTGAGCCGCGCAGCAGACCGAGGACGAGTATGACCCCGCTTGCTGCCAGGGAGCTGAGAACCCCGAACACAAAAGCAGTCATGTGTGCTCTCTCCTTGTGTTTGAGTATTCATGTGGTGCTTGGCGCTTCCCTCTTAGCAGAGGTATGACATGAGCCGCCCCAGAACATGAGCAGCGTTGCGCGCAGCCAGTTCGTGGTATCCGTGACCTTTTTCCTTGTCGGCGTTGTCGGACACGCCGCGCACGACGACCCAGCCAGGATTATCTCCGCCGTGGATCGAATTCTCCTGCCAGTACTGACTCAGGCCGCCGGCCTCCATGTCCACAGCCAGGACCTTCTCGTGATAGGCCGTGAGGTACTGTCGAATCTCGCTTTCACGGTCCGCGATCACCGCTTCGCCCGATCCCATCACGCCCGGGTAGACGGAGAATTCTTCCGATGCGTACGAAGGGATTTGACCGTGGATGTGTGCGGGAGTTCCATTGTCTGCGAAATAGGCGTTTACCGCATGAACCACCGGTGCAGGTGCCTGCCGATGCTCTCCGCGGCGCTTGACCTCCCCGCCGCCTTGGATTTTTCGGTTCTCGTAGTAGACGATATCTGTGGAGACGATGACGTTTCCTATGCGGGCGTGCTCATCGTGGATTCCGCCGCCGACGCCAACCAAGGCCCAAAGGCGCGGGTTGTAGTGGCGGCGCAAATTATCCAGCGCGGCCATTGTCGATCGTTGCCCCTGACTCTGACTCTGGGTTGCTACGACACGAATGATTGTTCCCGGTGCAGCATAATTTCCTCGGTAGAAATACAATCCGCTGGGCTCCTTGTGGCGTTCCAGACTCAACTCGCTCCTTACCGCCTGGAGTTCTTCGCTGAGGATCGTGACCACGCCGATGTCCCATGTCGGCCCCTCCTCGATGGTGCGAGTATCGTGCTCTTGGGGCGGTGCGGCGAAGGAGACGTGGGCCCGTTCACCGATTGCGTTGTTGCTGAAGCTGTTGTTGTTACCGTGGTTGGATATCCCTCGATTATTGGTCATTTTCTTTCTCCGTTTCCTTGATTTCCCGAACCTGCCGACTGATTTCCTGTGCCGCCTGCCTTGGATCCGTCGCCTACCGCGTTGTTACTGAAAGTGTTATTGTCGCCGAAGTTGAAAATCCCGCTGTTGATGATCTTCAGTGCGCGATCGTTAAACTCGGAAATGTCTACATTTTTGGCGCGCAGGAAGTCGCTGGCGGCATGCAGTAAACGCTGCTCTATGGTCTTCATTCGGCCCAAGATGCCGCTTTTCTCAAGCTGAATCTTGGACCATGACTGGGCTGCCTTCTCCCGAGCGCTGATACGAGTACCGACCAGGACGTTTCGGATTGGCGTCGAAGTGAGGTCGCTGGGGAGTAGCACAGCTTTTCCCAGAGCGTAGAAGTAGCGGATGATCCGCCAAGAGCGCGATATCTCTCCGGGTAGTGTGGACAGTTGCCTGATTGCTGTCAAGGCAACAGCTGCGGCACCGTTCTGGCCGAATTCTTCTGCGTGCTGGAAAGATCTGGGAGAATGAGCAAGAACGCAAGCCGCAGTCGAGATGCTCAGAGTTCTCCCCTGTAAGCTGACATTCAGCATTACGGTTGCAACGAACTCCCCTCCTTCAAGAGGCATAGTGATCTCAAGGAAGTGGTGTGACTTGGAGCCCGGCGTGTTGATGATGGCTCGCATGTCGTTCTCGTTGATCCGTGACGGAAGGAGGGTGCGATCCGCCGCCACGTCCGTCTCCGCCACGTATACACGGTCCCGGACCTGCACAGGAAGACGGACTTCCCCGTCATCGGCGTTCAACTGCTGAACCGCGTCTCGGATATGCTCGACCAACTCGTGAGCCTGAAAGGGAGGTACCGGGTGTTCGCGCTCATGAAGCGGCGCTTCGTCGTCATCGCCGGGGCGCAACAACTGAATGCATATCGGCGGGTTCCACTGGTAGACGAGTTCTCCTGCTCCGATAAATGGTGACTCGTCCCCGAAAAGCGTGAACACGGTGAGGTCGTCGTCCTCGTTGTGACGCGGGCGTCGGTACACTGCACAGACGTGACGCTGCTGTGTGTCCGCTACCCGTTGCCGACGGGATAGTCTCTTCGGTCTGAGATCCGTTGCTCGCAGAATGCGGTTCAGCATCACCTGCCGTGCGGCTCCGACGGCGAGGCATGAGACCGCAATTGTTCCGGCCGAGTAGAGGGCCGATATGGCGTGGACCGGGAAGAGAACCGCGACAGACAGCCCGACCAGGACCAGATTGAGTGCGACGACACCGATTTTCTTGAACGCGCTTATCTTCTCGGAGTACTTGATCCTTCCCGAGTACTTCCAAGTGAAGATCAAGGTGAGCAGCCTTATTTTCCTTCGAGCTGTTCCCAGCCCACGGCGCTTGGATTTCCGTTTGTACCTCGGTTCCGTCTCGACGTCCCGGAGTAACGCGGCGGCGTGGAGCAGCCACAGGAGGGCAAGTCCGCAGGTGACCAGGATGGCGGCGGGTAGGGCGCCCGCGAGGACCGGAAAGATCGCGGCCCCCATCACCGTCGCGCGGAGTAGTGCGCTCAGCGCTGCTGCCAGCCAGGCGTGATGCATAACCGGCACGATGTCGAATCCGTAAGACGGTGCGACTCTTCGGTGCGGGGCTGCGCACACCTCGTTGATCACGAGATCACGGAATCGTTCGTCCACATACACGCCGGCGCATAGGTGGCGTGTGGCGGCGGTTGGCTCATCGGTCGCTTCCTTGACCAGCGCCGGCGCATCAGAAGTGATCACGCTTCCCTCCACCTTGTAGAGTTAAGGTTCATCCGACCATAAGTGTCGGAACGCGTTCAGGTCAATATGACCTTTAGGGGATCTGGTGGATGACTGGCTGAAGCACTCCACGGAGGTGGAGGCGTCGTGGGTGACCGTGGACCTGACGATCTTTACTGTCAGGGACGACCAGTTGATGGTCCTCCTGGTTGAACGCGGGGTGGAACCGTTCCTCGGTCGGCCCGCGCTGCCCGGCGGATATGTTCAGAAGGATGAGACGTTGCGTGAGGGGGCGTTGCGGGAGCTCTGGGAGGAGGCGGGTATCGACGGGGGGCGACTGCATCTGGAGCAGTTGGGTGCCTACGGGACACCCCGTCGCGACCCCAGGGGCAGGGTGGTCACGATCGCCTATCTGGCGCTGGGGCCGGATCTTCCCGCTCCAGTGGGCGGCACCGACGCTGAGCGCGCGTACTGGTCACCGGTTTCTGAACTGGTCGGTGCTGGCGTTGGGTTGGCGTTCGACCATGCGGATATTCTCTTGGACGCCCTGGAGGAGGTGCGCAGGAAGCTTGAGTACACATCCGTCGCCACAGCGTTCTGCGGAGAATCATTCACTTTGAGCGAACTTCGCGGGATCTACGAGGTGGTCTGGGGTCAGGCGCTGGACCCGAGCAACTTCCGTCGGAAGGTGATCAAGACGGCGGGCTTCGTCCAGTCGACAGGAGAGCAACGGTTTCCCCACACGGGACGTCCTGCCGCCCTGTACCGCCGGGGCAACGCGTGGCTGCTCAGCCCACCCCTGCTGCGTGGTGGCCAGCAGACATAGGATCGACGGACTGCACCCTCCCGGACAACGCAGACTTCAGGCTCCGACGGACCAGCCGTCACACAACCCTCGATGCAAGCAGGGCCTCTGTCGCGATGCTGCGTGGCGTGGTTGCCGCTCAGTGTCAACGAGGATGGCGGCTGGGTCTCGCGAGTGGTGTGGGGACTCGGGCGAGGCGGTGCGCAGGCCCGCTGGAGGCGATGCCGACACCAGCCCCGGGCGTTCGTGGATACCACCGCGAGCGCTTTGTCGGCGTTCGACTGGCGGGCCCGCCTTCCATCTGAGCTTTGGCGTGTAGGGCATGGCATTGCGCCTGACCAGTATCACCGCCTCCTGCCAGAGACGCGCGGGCTGGCAGCTGGTGCACCTGGCGGCACGCAGTGACCATTTCTGGGCGGAGCGGCACTCTGGATGCTCGGCCAGGATGCATCGAGCGGATCATTCATCGATACTTTGTGCCGATGGTCCTCTCTGTGTTTCAGGCCGATAGGGCGTGTCAGAAGAACGCGCTGCTTCGGACGCCGGACCAACACCTCGGTCGTCGTATTCCGGCGAGGCCTCTTGGCGGTCAGGACCTGCCCCATTGCGGAGCTCGTTTCGTACTTGCCGCCAAGCACGGATGATCTGCGGAAGCTTCGACAACACCTCGCTCACCTGTGTCAGCAGGAGCGTGAGACAACCGAAGGCGGCAAGGATGACGAGGCTTAGGTTGTCCCAACTCACCGGGTGACCCCCGACTCCTGCTGCAGGGGGGCTCGCCGTCCGTACAAGCGCAAGGTCGCGTCACCCAACCGGACTTCGAAATGGTCGCCGGCGTCGCGAGCAATGGCATCGAAGACGCCGACGGGAGAAGCGGTCAGGGACGCGGCCACATCTTCGACGTAAGAGAGGCCGTTCCACTGAAACGTCCATCGGTGCCCGTATCCCTGCAACTGCTTCTTGTGTCGATCTTCACCTCTGTCATTGGACCAGCCGGGCCGCGTCAGCGGGTCGGAGAACCAATTGCCGATCGCGCATCTACCTTCGGAGTCCTGTGCGGCGATGCGGCACGTCAGACCCGTAAACAGCCGTTCGGCGTCGTCGCTCATGGCAGGGACTTCTTCTAACTCTGCCCCATCGGCTAACTCTGCCCCATCGGCTTCTGCGCAGGGCTTGTCGAGGGGATAGAAATCCCATCGAGGCGATGGGCGCAGCTTCCCGCCCCAGGTCCCGGAAGGGCTGCTGGTGATGACGAGTTGAGCCCCAGTGGGGAGATGGCGTGCCACGTATGAACGCAAGGCGCGAAGCCTACGCTGCTCGGGCGAGCAGGTGTCCAGACCGAGGGAGCCGTCACGCGGTACGGCGTCCTGAGCGGCTGACCTGGGTTCACTCAGGTACTGCATCCGAGTGCGGGCAATTGTCTTTGTGGTGTTTCTGGGCATGCGAATACCTCGCGCCAACCCGGCTGGCACTTCAGGTCACATACCTAGTGAGCCCACGAATGATTACCGCGGAGCTGAGCAAACCCCGCCCATGCGCAGCGTCCCAGGGGGCCGGGCCCGTAGGAAGATGCCGCCCACCGACTCTCCGCGAGCCGGATGTATTGATGGTATTCCCCATTGCAGGGGCTTATCCGCCCCAAGCCCGTCAGCTACCGGGTGGTCCAGATGGTGGAATTACGCGAGCAGGGCCCGGCGGGAAATCCAGTCGAGGGCGGCTGCCCCGAGCCTGTCGGGCGCTTCGAGCAATGCCGCTTCCACTGCCGCGAGGTCTGTCAGAGCCCCGGGTGCGTCCGACCGGTCCAGCACGGCGAGACGCTCCATACCTGAGGTGACGGCGCCGGGCCAGCCCGGCATACCGAAGTGAGTCGGGGCCTTGAACGCGGCCGAAGCGGCTCTGTGCAGGAGCGCCGCTCGCCAGCCTCGTTCACGCATCACGTTCGCGGTGAACCAGACCCGGTCGTCGACGTGCTGTACGAACTCCGCCACGGATTCGGACACCGACCGCAATGCGAAGCCCGAGCCGCCGGCCCAGGGAAGGTCCACGTCGGAGGCGACGGCCACGAACGCGAGCAGCACCTCGGGCCCGTCGTCCTGCGCGGCCACCAGCGCCGTGCGGGCCCTGCGGTACAGATCGACACTCTGCGCGAAGATCTCTCCGTCACTTGGTCCGTCGTCTGCCGCGTGGATCATGTCCAGCGGCCCGTCGCGCCAAGCGTCGGCGACCAGGCCGACCGCCGCCGCGCTCACCAGGACGTCCGTGACGTCCGCGTCGATGCCGAAGTGCGCCAGGATCACGGGAGCCGCCTCCTCGATGTCCGGAAGTGGTGAGTCTTTTTCCTCGGCCTCGGTCCTCTCTGAGAGGGCGGTGAGCCGAGGTGTCAGGGGTTCGGTCTCTGCCTGCTCCACGGTGATGCCATGCTCCGAAAGATCGTCGAAGACAGCGTCCGGCCCGCAGTCGATGTGCGTGTAGTCGTGGCGTCCCGAGCAGCCTTCAGAGCATTCGAACTCCTCGCACATCTCCGGCTCCTCAGGCTGCGTGTCGTTGAGAAGGTGATATGCCAGCCGCTCCGCCACCGCCCCCCGCGCCGCGATCATGGCCAGGTTGAGCCGGAAAGTCTCGTCCTTCATCTCCGAGTCTTCACGATCCACAGAACCGGGTGGTTCCGGAGCGTCGGGGAGCCAGGTATGCGCGGACTCCAGCGAGACCAGTAGCCAGGCGACGCGCAGTGCCTCGGTGTCTTCGCCCCGGGCCAGCTCGGCCACGGCCTCAGCGGCCTGCCGCACGCTGCAGAGCCGGGCGAGATGGCGTTTACGTACCGGCATCCAGGCCGCGGACTCCGCTTGCGCGCGCTCGGCGTCGTGTGTGAGTGCTGCGTCGCGGGCCCGCCGTGACCGGGCGACCAACCGAGTTAGACAGGGGTGGCAGCCGAAGAGTCCCGACGTTGGAGTCGGCCCGAGCGGTACAGGCGACCGATCCTCAAAGGGCTTGTCGCAGAGGCAGCAATCCAGCGCACCCACCTGGCGGGAGGTGGGCACAGTCGGAAGTGCGGACCGGATCATGGCATGGGCATAGTCAGGGATGTGCATGGGGCAACTCCTTGGGAAACTGCGCCGGTTCGCTCACGACGCTGACTCCATGCTCAGGTCCGTATTCGAGTGCTTGTCGGTGTTTGACACCCAGGACGGCAAGTTGGCGAAATCTGACGTGTGGCCCTTTGCCTGCGAGTTCTACACTCTTGGCGCTATCTGACGGTCATCCTGCCGTCACATGAAAGGCCGAAGGGATCTGTCGTTTCGTGACCACCGATACCGTCTCTCCTTCGAACGAAGCTCACCAGGAGCTGGTGCGCGCCCTGGAAGAACTTCACCGGGCGGCGGGCCGCCCCGGCATGCGAAAGGTGAGCACCCTGATCGCTGAGGGTGTCCACCCGGCGGTCGTCAGCCATGAGGGCGTCCGTACGACTCTCAAGGGCCTGAACGTCCCGCGCTGGGAGACCGTGCAGTCGATCGTGGCGGTGCTCGCCGCTGCCTGCGTGGACCCGCCCCGGGATCCGACGGCCGAGGTGGCGCGGTTCCTGCCCCTATGGCGCGCGGTGCGGGAGGGAGAACCGGGTGGCATGAAGTCGGCCCGAGAACTGGCGCTGTCACAGGGTTGGGGCACGGATGACGGGCGGTGGACCGCTGAGGCGGTCGTCGGCATGATGATCAACCCGTTCAATGCCATTGAGATTGCTCCCTCGCTCGCGGTGCCGCACGAGCCGGCGATCTCGGAGGACGAATGGGTGCAGGTCGGTGTTCGCCTCATCGAGGAGAACGGAGCCGAGTTTGCCCTGCGTGCCCTCCTTCGAACTCTGAAGGGCGACTACTTGGGCGCTGAGGATGGCAGCCCCTTCGGCTACCGCTATCCGGACCAGGAAGCGGTCGAAATGCATACGGCCTTCCGCTACGGCTGCGACCGGGCACTCCAGCGCCTGGCAGTGGAGCCGAACCTTCTTCAGCGGTCGATCAGCGCCATGCATGCCGACAAGACCATGGACCGTGAGGACCGCATCGAGATGCTGCGCGCCGAATCGGATGTGTCCTTGATGAGAGAGGTGATGACGGCGACCCCGGAGACCTGGCATGAACTCTCTGAGGAGGCCCACCATCAGGTCTTCGGCTATCTCATCAAAGAGATCGGCCCGGTGGGCAGATTCGGGCTTCCACCGGACCAGCGGTTCCGCATCAGCTGGCGCATCCCCGAGCCGCCGACGGCGTAGGTTCCTCGTGGGGGCTTTCGTTCCCCAAAGCAGCTGCCACATCTTTAGGCAAAACGAGCGTTGACTCCACACTCTGGGTGGAGTCAACGCTCGTTGCGATCGGCTGTTGCTTTCGAGCTCGAACTCTACATCTTAGATGTCGAAGTACAGCTCGAACTCGTGCGGGTGCGGGCGCAGTTGGATCGGGGCGATTTCCTTCGTGCGCTTGTAGTCGATCCACGTCTCGATCAGGTCCGACGTGAAGACGCCGCCCGCCTGCAAGTACTCGTTGTCCGCCTCCAGCGCGTCCAGGACCGCCGGGAGGGACGTCGGGACCTGGGGGACGCCCGCGTGCTCCTCCGGGGCGAGTTCGTAGAGGTCCTTGTCGATCGGCTCGGCCGGCTCGATCTTGTTCTTGATGCCGTCGAGGCCCGCCAGGAGGAGGGCCGAGAAGGCCAGGTACGGGTTCGAGGACGGGTCCGGGGCGCGGAATTCGACGCGCTTGGCCTTCGGGTTCGAGCCCGTGATCGGGATGCGCATGGCCGCCGAGCGGTTGCGCTGCGAGTAGACCAGGTTGACCGGGGCCTCGAAGCCGGGGACCAGGCGGTGGTACGAGTTCACCGTCGGGTTGGTGAAGGCCAGCAGCGACGGGGCGTGCCTGAGGATGCCGCCGATGTAGTAGCGGGCGGTGTCCGAGAGGCCCGCGTAGCCCTGCTCGTCGTAGAAGAGCGGGGTGCCGCCCTGCCACAGGGACTGGTGGACGTGCATGCCGGAGCCGTTGTCACCGAAGATCGGCTTGGGCATGAACGTCGCGGTCTTGCCGTTGCGCCAGGCCACGTTCTTCACGATGTACTTGAAGAGCATCAGGTCGTCGGCCGCGGCGAGCAGCGTGTTGAACTTGTAGTTGATCTCCGCCTGGCCGGCCGTGCCGACCTCGTGGTGCTGGCGCTCGACCTGGAGGCCGGACGCCTCAAGCTCCAGGGAGATCTCGGCACGCAGGTCGGCGAAGTGGTCGACCGGCGGGGCCGGGAAGTAGCCGCCCTTGTAGCGGACCTTGTAGCCGCGGTTGTCCTCAAGCGCACCGGTGTTCCAGGCGCCGGCCTCGGAGTCGATGTGGTAGAAGCCCTCGTTCGCGGTGGTGTTGAAACGCACGCTGTCGAAGACGTAGAACTCGGCCTCGGGGCCGAAGTACGCGGTGTCCGCGATGCCGGTGGAGGCGAGATACGCCTCGGCCTTCTTGGCGATGTTGCGCGGGTCGCGGCTGTACTGCTCGCCCGTGATCGGGTCGTGGATGAAGAAGTTGAGGTTCAGCGTCTTGTCACGCCGGAAGGGGTCCAGCCGGGCCGTCGACAGGTCCGCGCGCAGCGCCATGTCCGACTCGTGGATGGCCTGGAAGCCGCGGATCGACGAGCCGTCGAAGGCCAGCTCCTCGGCCGGGTCGAACGCCTTCGCCGGGATCGTGAAGTGCTGCATCACGCCAGGAAGGTCGCAGAAACGGACGTCGACGAACTTGACGTCCTCGTCCGCGATGAACTTCTTGGCCTCGTCGGCGTTCTGGAACATCCAGCTCCTCCTCCTCCCGACCCAGGGAGGGGCGGGGGTTATCGGTCGTGCGGCCAGTGCGGTGGCACACGCTGGACCCGACCATAGGTTTCCGGGATTTCTCCAGCATGACCCATTTGTTTCGCCGAAGTTAACCAGCCCGGGTGCGCGCCGGGGCGTACGACGCCTCCGCACACCCGACGCCCACCCCCACGTACCCGTGCGGGTACGTGGGGGTACCCGCGGCTACCCCGTTCCCGTGGCCGAGAACGTGTCCCAGTACCGTGGACGGGTGGACAACAGGCAAGCAATCGGATCGTGGCTCTCCGGCCCCCGCGCGGCGGCCGAGGACATGGGCGTCGACTTCGGCTACCGGGGTGAGCGGCTCGGTCTGCCGGAGCACGGACCGGGCTCCGTCGCCCCGCTCGGCCGGCGCTTCGGTGCCCTCTTCGTCGACTGGGCGCTGTGCATGCTGATCGCATACGGGCTGCTCGCCGGGGGTGACTGGCAGGCATCGGGCAACTGGGCCCTCGGCGTCCTTCTCGTACTCAGCGTGCTCACCCTCGGTACGGTCGGCTTCACACCCGGCAAGCGCCTCTTCGGCCTGCGAGTCATCACCGAGAGCGGCGAGCGGATCGGATTCGGCCGGGCGTTCGTACGCAGCGCGCTGCTCTGCCTCGCCATCCCCGCGCTGATCTGGGACCGCGACGCCCGCGGGCTGCACGACCGCCTCGCCCGCGCCGTACAGGTGCGGATGTAGATCTGCGGATGTGGATCCCGGCTGTAGATCCCGGCGCCCAGCCGCCGCAACGGGTGAAGCACAGAGCGCGGATGAGCACGATGAGCACATAGAGAGGGCGGTCCGGAACCTCGTTCCGGACCGCCCTCTGATGCTCTGACACTCTCCAAGCTGTGTGCCCAGCCGCGTACGCGAAGATCAGCGCGGCTTTCCGCCGCCGCCCTTCGGCATCCGCATGCCCTTCGGCATCGGCCCCTTCGGCAGCGGCATATTGCTCATCAGGTCGCCCATCGCCCGCAGCCGGTCGTTGGCCGCCGTCACCTGCGGGCCCGCCAGCACCCGGGGCAGCTTCAGCATCGTCGTACGGACCTTCTTCAGCGGCACCTGGCCCTCGCCGTCACCGACGATGATGTCGTGCACCGGCACGTCCATCACGATGCGCGCCATGCGCTTCTTCTCGGCCGCCAGCAGCCCCTTCACCCGGTTCGGGTTGCCCTCGCCCACCAGCACGATGCCCGCCTTGCCGACGGCCCGGTGGACGACGTCCTGGTTGCGGTTCATCGCCACCGCGGGCGTGGTGGTCCAGCCGCGTCCGACGTTCTCCAGGACGGCCGCCGCCGCTCCCGGCTGGCCCTCCATCTGTCCGAAGGCGGCTCGTTCGGCGCGGCGGCCGAAGACGATCGCCATCGCGAGGAACGCCAGGATGAAGCCCAGGATGCCCAGATAGATGGGGTGGTTGATCAAGAAGCCGATCGCGAGGAAGACACCGAAGGTGACGATTCCCACACCCGCGACGACAAGACCGACCTTCGAGTCGGCCCGCCGGGTCATCTTGTAGGTAAGGGCGATCTGCTTCAGTCGCCCCGGGTTCGCAGCAGTGTCTGCGTTTTCCTTCCTCGCCATGCCCAGAAGTTTACGTGGCGCGGGAAGTGGCCTCGGACACGGCCTCCAGTACATGCTCCGCCTCGACCCGGTCCTTGGCCCTGCGGCGGTCCTCCAGCACGGCCGTCCAGGCGTTTCGGCGGGCCGTGCGCTGGCCGCCGCTCAGGAGCAGGTACTCCACGGCGCGCAGCGCGGTGGAGACGGAGGGCAGCACCATGCGGGTGCGGGGGGTGGCCGCGGCCACCACTTCGGTGACGGGTCGTACCGGCGCGACCTGCATGGCGGCGGTCCCTTCAGGAGCGGTGAAGGTGAACGTGAACGTAGCGGCGAAAGCGCGGACACCTGTACGCGGAACGTGCATTCAGGGTCACTCACTGGTGTTACCAGTGCGTGACCCACCGGTCAAACGCGAATGAAACCCTGACGCGGCCCCCGGACCACCCCGCGGACGCGGCCGCGGCCCGTACGCCCCCATGACCTGCGGGATCGTACGGGCCGCGGGACGACTCGTCTCTACTGCCCGGTAATCGCTTGTGCTCAGGTTCACACAGCCTGGCCGGGGCCCGAATCCCTTATCAGGCCTGGGCGGTGACGGCCGCGCCGCGCCGCTCCATCGCCTGCTGGTACAGCCGGCCCGCGCGGTACGACGACCGCACCAGCGGTCCCGACATCACACCCGAGAAGCCGATTTCCTCGGCCTCGTCCTTCAGCTCGACGAACTCGTGCGGCTTCACCCAGCGTTCGACCGGATGGTGACGTACGGACGGACGCAGATACTGCGTGATCGTGATCAGCTCGCAGCCCGCCTCGTGCAACTGTCGCAGCGCCTCGCTGACCTCGGCGCGCTCCTCGCCCATCCCCAGGATCAGATTGGACTTGGTGATCAGGCCCGCCTCACGGGCGCGTGTGATCACTTCGAGGGAGCGCTCGTACCGGAACCCCGGACGGATCCGCTTGAAGATCCGCGGCACCGTCTCGACATTGTGCGCGAGCACCTCCGGCCGGGACGAGAAGACCTCGGCCAGCTGCTCGGGTACGGCGTTGAAGTCCGGGACGAGCAGCTCGACCTTGGTGGCGCCGCTCTCGCGCCCCGCCGTCTGCGCGTGGATCTGGCGCACGGTCTCCGCGTACAGCCAGGCGCCGCCGTCCTCCAGGTCGTCGCGCGCGACGCCGGTGATCGTGGCGTAGTTCAGATCCATCGTGACCACGGACTCGCCCACGCGGCG
Organism: Streptomyces sp. NPDC094034; assembly: GCF_040303865.1. NCBI lineage: Bacteria > Bacillati > Actinomycetota > Actinomycetes > Kitasatosporales > Streptomycetaceae > Streptomyces > Streptomyces sp. NPDC094034. The sequence continues at coordinate 34,341 of NZ_JBEOUD010000029.1, forward strand.
CGGCTCGTCGCGGTCCAGCGCGTCCGGCTTGCCCGTGTCGATCTGGCAGAAGTCACAACGCCGGGTGCACTGGTCACCACCGATGAGGAAGGTCGCCTCGCGGTCCTCCCAGCATTCGAAGATGTTCGGACAGCCCGCCTCCTGGCAGACCGTGTGCAGCCCCTCGCTCTTCACGAGGTTCTGCAGCTGCTTGTACTCGGGACCCATTTTCGCCCGGGTCTTGATCCACTCGGGCTTGCGCTCGATGGGGGTCTGGCTGTTCCGGACCTCCAGGCGCAGCATCTTGCGTCCGTCGGGTGCGACAGCGGACACGTCCGGCACCTCTCTCTGCTGGCGCGGCATTCGATTCTTCGGCGAACACCAGGTTACGCCCGATATTTGCGTGGCATTACGTGTGGCCAACCCGTGGCCAGAGGGACACATTCCCCCGGTCGGCCCAGCAGCCGCGTACGCCCCGGGCCGTGTGTACGTCCTAAGCGCTCGCGCGCTCGACAGCGCTCGCGCGCTCGACCTCGCGCGGCTTCGGCTCCGCGTGCTCCAGTACGTCCCGCAGATGCCTCTCCACCACCGGGACGACCTCCTCCACCGTGATCTCCCGGCCCAGCTCATACGCCAGGGAGGTGACGCCCGCGTCCCGGATCCCGCACGGCACGATCCGGTCGAACCAGGTGTTGTCCGGGTTCACATTGAACGAGAAGCCGTGCATGGTCACGCCCTTGGCGACCCGGATGCCTATCGCCGCGAGCTTGCGGTCCTCCCGGCGCTGGCCCGCGTTGGACGGCGCGTACTGCGGACCGTTCAGCCGCGGGTCGAACTCCTCGTCCGCCACCCGTGGGTCGAAGTCCAGCGAGAGCCCGCCCGTGGCCGGCCGTCGCGCCACCGGATCCCCGAGCACCCACACCCCGCTGCGGCCCTCGACCCGGGAGGTCTCCAGACCGAACTCGGCGGCCGTACGGATCAGGGCCTCTTCGAGCCGGCGGACATGCTCCACGACATCCACCGGGCGCGGCAGCTTCAGGATCGGGTAGCCCACCAGCTGGCCGGGGCCGTGCCAGGTGATCTTCCCGCCGCGGTCGACATCGACGACGGGGGTGCCGTCCAGGGGGCGTTCACTGTCCGCCGTGCGCCGTCCGGCCGTATACACCGGCGGGTGCTCCAGCAGCAGACAGGTGTCGGGGATCTCGTCCGCGAAGCGGGCCGCGTGTACCCGGCGCTGCTCCTGCCATGCCTCCTGGTACTCGACGGAATCCTCGCCGAACCCCAGGCGGATGTACCGCAGCTCACTCACGGCAGTGCCTCCTTAGAACCTTCACCGTGCACGTATCGCGCCCTCGCCACTGTACGGCGGGCCCTCGGCGGCGAGCCGGGCAGGTGCTCCCGGGCACCTCCCGCGGGTTCCCCGAGGGGCCTGCGCCGGATCACTCACGCGGTCCCTTCAGGACCGCCGCCGCCCGCCTGTCAGCAACGCCCTCGATCCTCACACGAACGGATGAATATCGGACGAAGCCGCCGGTGAAACCGGTCACTGCTACTAAATTCGCGCCGTTCCATGAGGGCTGCTCCCCGGGCCCGGAAGGCAGGAGACCGTACAGCTGATGTCGGAACGACCTCCGCAGCGCATCCCCAACCGCCAGCTCGCCGCGCTCATCTCAGAAGCCGGTTTCTCCCACGCCGGTCTCGCCCGTCGGGTGGATCAGCTCGGTCTGGAGCACGGCCTCGATCTGCGGTACGACAAGACGTCGGTGACCCGCTGGCTGCGCGGGCAGCAACCACGCGGCACCACCCCCGCACTGATCGCCGAGGTCTTCACCCGCCGCCTCGGCCGCCGGCTCTCCGCCCAGGATCTCGGCCTGGACGCCTGCGCCCCCGTCTACGCGGGCCTCGAATTCGCCGCCACCCCCGAGGAGGCCGTCGACATCGTCGGCGGACTCTGGCGCAAGGACTCCGGCAGCCACAGCGAACTGCGCAAGATCGCGTTCACCCCGGCCGGGCTGGTCGTCCCCAGCCGCGACTGGCTGATCGGACGCCCCGACGAGCGGGTGGCCCATCCGGCCGCCGTCCCGCACAACGGCGCCCGCGTACCCACCCAGGCAAGAGCCGCGTCCTCGGCCGTCCCCCGGCAGCGCACCGAACGCGCCGTCGGCCAGCGGGTCACCACCGGGGACATCGAGGCCCTGCGCTCGGTCGGTGACCTCTTCCGCACCCTCGACCACGCCTATGGCGGCGGGCACGCCCGGCAGGCGCTCGTCCGCTATCTGGAGCACGAGGCCGAGCCGATGCTGCGCGGTCTGTACGGGGAGAGCACCGGGCGCAGACTCTTCGCCGCCGCGGCCGATCTGACCCGGCTCGCGGGCTGGACCTCGTACGACATCGCCGCCCATGGCCTCGCCCAGCGCTACTTCGTCCAGGCCCTGCGGCTCTCCCAGGCGGCGGGCGACCGGGCGTACGGTTCGTACGTCCTGACCACCATGAGCCGCCAGGCCGTCTATCTCGGCCACGGCCGGGAAGCCGTCCAGCTGGCCCGCGTCGCCCAGCAGGGCATCGGCGCGTCCGCACCTCCGGTCGTCCAGGCGCTGCTGCACTCCGCCGAGGCCCGCGGACACGGCGTCCTCGGTGAGGTACGGGCCTGTACGGCCTCCCTCGTACGGGCGGAACGCGCCCTGGGGACGGCGCGCCCCGGCGACGACGTCCCGCACTGGGCCCGCTTCTTCGACGAGGCGCAGCTCGCCGACGAGTTCGGGCACTGCCACCGCGACCTCCAGCAGTACCGCGCCGCCGTCCAGCACGCCGAACGCTCACTCCAGTTGCGCTCCCCGGCGTTCGCGCGCAGCCGTCTCTTCTGCCGTGTCGTGCTCGCCTGCGGCCGTCTGGGCCTCGGTGAGCTGGACCAGGCGTGTCTGCTGGGCGCGGAAGCGGCGCAGCAGGCCACCGAGATGCGGTCGGCGCGGGCGGTGGAGTACGTACGGGACTTCGAACGGCGCCTGGAGCCCTACCGGGACGCGGCCGCCGTACGGAACTACCGCGACCGGGTCGCGGCACTCGGCTGAACCGCTCGGCATCCACCGCGAGTTGAGCCGGTCCCGCCCGAGGTGAGTCGGCACCCGGACGGGACCGGAGCCCCTGATGTGCGCGGGCGAGTTACGCCACCGCCGCGCGCCGCGCCGACCCGTACGCGGGGCGTACGCCCAGATCGCGCAGGATCGCGTGCGCGGCGCGGCGGCCCGAGAACAGCGCGCCCTGGACCGTGTTCGTATCGCGGTGATCGCCGCACACATACAGCCCCGACAACAGCCGTACGGGGCGGCGCAGATCGTGGGGCGGCGGCATCGCGGGCACCGCCTCCGGGTCGTGGTGGACGGCCAGCAGCTCCCACTCGTCGGTCGGCGTCCCGTAGAGCCGCGCGAGCTGCGCGCGGACCGTACGGTCGAGCACGGCGGCCGGGGGAGGGGGCCCGAGCACCGTCGACGAGATCAGCACACGACCCTCCGGCGCGCGCGAGGGGTCCACCGCGCTCATCACGGCCGTATGTGCCACCGGTCCGCTCCGGTCGGCGTCCAGCAGCAGCGTCGGATCGGTCAACGGGGCCGCGGGCGCGGTGTGGTGCAGCACCGTCACCGCGTGGAAGTCCGGCACCCGAAGCCCCGGCAGCAACTCGGCCGCGGCCCGCGCGCCCGTCGCCACCACGAGCGAGCGGCAGGTGATCTCGCCGTGCTCCTTGGTGGTGACACCGGAGATCGACGCGTCCGTCACACACACATCCGTACGGACCGTGCCCTGCGGCAGCGCCCGCGCCAGCAGTTCGGGCAGTACGGAGGAGCCACCGGCGGTCACACACAGCCTGCCCCGGGCGAACGCGCGCAGCGCGAGGTCGGCGCACCGGCTCGACGTGGTCAGCTCGGGGTCGCAGAGCAGCGCGGACAGCAGCGGGCGGACAAAGCCGTTGACCGTACGTGTGGGCAGCCCCCGGACCGACAGGGCCTCCAGCGCGGTGCGTTCGGGGCGGGCCAGCAGCCGGGAGGTCGGCGTCGTCGCGAGGCGTCCGAGGACCGCGCCCAGCCGCGCCTGGTCGACCGCGCCGCCGAGCGGTGGGCGGGGGGCGCTCGCCAGGGCGCGCGCCACTGTCAGTGCGCTCCGTGCGCTCCCTACGGCCCCGGTCCGGTAGTTCCGCCCGTCGCTGTGCACGACCACCCCCGGCGAGAACATCCGCAGTGCGGCGCCCTCCAGACCTGGGGTGCGCAGCAACTCCGGATACGAGGTGGTGAGCAGCCGCCCGCCGCGGTCGAGCCGGAAGCCGTCGACCCGGTCGGTGGCCATGCGACCGCCGACGCGGGGAGCGGCCTCCAGGACGCTGACTCTCACCCCGGCGCTGGTCAGATGATGAGCCGCGGCCAGACCCGCGAGGCCGGCTCCGATGATGACGACGTCTGCGTGGTGCGCGCTGCTGAATGCGGTGCTGAGCACGTGCCCCTCCCCGAGGTCGGCGCGGCTGGGTGGGGCCTGATGCGCGCATCAGGCCCCTGGAACGCCCGAGTTGGGTCGAGAGTAGGGAGGGAGGGGACGGGGGGCGGACGCGCGCGACGGGGGTCACGGAGGCATGGGGGGCGGTTCCGCCGTCCGGCGGGGGGTGGGGGCGCGGGGCGCGGTGGGTGGTGCCGGGGGCCGGGGCCTCCGGAGGTCCGTGTCCGGACTGCGCTGCGTTCGATATGCGACTCCGTCGCGTGGTCACCGTGCTTCGCACGAGTTGCGACGCTTTACGTCCGGACACGCACCTCCTCCGACCCCGACCCCCTCCCGCCCGTGGGCGCACTCGGCCTCGTGCCCGGCCGGGCCAGTCCGTGACGGGCGGTGAAGGGGGGCGCGCAGGGATCGTGTCCGGGACGTAGAGCGTGATTTGTGGCGCACGAACGCCCGAACCAACGACTGGCCAGAACGCGCCGTAAATCATGCAGTCCAGGACGCGAACCCGGAGCGCACCCCGGCGACAACCCGCACACAACCACCGGCCCCAGCCGAAACGCACCGCGTCAACCGCCCCCGCCGGACGCCGCGCGTACCGCCTCCTCGATCGTCGGGAACGCGAACCTGAAGCCCGACTCCAGCAGCCGCGTGGGCACCACCCGCTGGCTGCCCAGGACCTCCGCCGACAGCTCGCCCAGCACCACCCGCAGCGCCACCGCCGGCACCGGGAACGGCGTCGCGCGGTGCAGGACGCGGCCCATCGCCGCCGTGATCTCGCGGTTCGTGACGGGCTCCGGCGCGGTGAGGTTCACCGGGCCCTCCAGGGCTTCCGTGTCGATCAGATGCCGCAGCGCCGCCACCTCGTCGTGGAGCGCGAAAAAGCTCCAGTACTGGCGTCCCGAGCCGAGCCGTCCGCCCAACCCCGCGCGGAACAGCGGGAAGAGCCGGCCCCAGGACCCGCCGCCGCGCGCGACCACGAGGCCCGTGCGCGCGAACACCGTTCGTACGCCCGCCTCTTCGGCCGGTCGGGCCGCTTCCTCCCAGTCCACGCAGAGCGAGGCCAGGAATCCGTCGCCCGGAGGCGCGCTCTCGTCCACCTTGCGGTCCCCGGTGTCGCCGTAGAACCCGATGGCGGATCCGCTCACCAGCACTCGGGGCGGCTGGTCGAGCGTGGCGACGGCCTCCGCGATGGCGGCGGTGCCGAGGATCCGGCTGTCGCGGAGTTCCTTCTTGTAGGCCTCGGTCCAGCGGCGGTCGCCGATGCCGGCTCCGGCGAGATGGACGACTGCCTCGCAGCCGTTGAGGCGGTGGGCGTCGACCCGCTGGCGCAGGGGGTCCCACTCGACCTCGTCGGCGGTCCGGACGGGGCGCCGCACCAGGCGGACCACCTCGTGGCCGTCGGCGTGCAGGGAGCGTGCGAGTGCCGTACCGATGAGCCCGGTGGAACCGGTGATCGCGATCCTCATGGGACCCATCCTGCCCGTGGAACGGCCCATGGCACAGTTGCGCCATGTCCGACGCACAGATACGTCCCGCACTCCTTTCCGACGATGGCGCCCTGGGTGAGCTCGACCGGGCGACCTGGTCGTCGCTGCACGCCGTGTCGCCGCGGCCGGAGCCGCCCTACGGTCCGTTCTTCGACGCGCTGCACCGGCCCGAGGACTTCCTGGTCGCGGAGGTCGATGACGAGCGGATCGCCGGCTATGTCCGGGTGGTGCCGCCCACGCCGCTCGCCAGTAACGCGCATGTGCGGCAGATACAGGGGCTCGCGGTCCACGAGTGGGCGCGGGGGCGCGGGGTGGCCCGCGCACTGCTGCGCGCGGCGGCGCTGCACGCGCGCGACCAGGGGGCGCGGCGGCTGACGCTGCGGGTGCTCGGCCACAACGCCCCGGCGCGGGCGCTGTACGAGGCGGAGGGCTATGTCGTCGAGGGGGTTCTGCCCGGGGAGTTCTTCCTCGACGGCGAGTATGTGGATGATGTGCTCATGGGGATCTCGCTGACGGACAGCCCTTAGCGGATCTACTCGCCGCCGAAGCGTTCCGAGAGCCGCGGGAAGCGCTCGGCGAGCGCCGCCTCGTCCTCGAAGTCCAGCGGTGTGCCCTCCGGTTCGGCCGGCTGCGAGGCGATGCCCAGGGCGGGTGCCACCACGCCGGTCAGCTGCTCGTACGCCTCGTCCGCCGCGTACCCCAGCTCCTCGCCGTCCCCGTCGAGGTCGGGGTCGAAGTCGTCCAGCAGCTCGGCCAGCGCGTCCGGATCGTGCAGCGCGCCCTCGAAGATCTCGCGGCCCTGGCCGATGAGCCAGCAGCGGAAGTAGTCGAAGGCGTCGTCGCTGACGCCGCCGAGCAGAACGGCGGCGGCGCCCCACAGGTCCCAGCGGTACGCGCGGTTGTAACGCGACTCGAAGTGGCGCGAGAAGTCCAGTACGGAGTCGGGGTCGAGTCGCAGCAGCCGCTCGACCAGCTGATCGGCCTGGTCCTCGGGGTCGCCCTCGGCGGCCTCGCGGGCGCTGTCGACGATCTCCCAGAACTCCGTCTCGTCCATCACGGGTCAAGCATCGTGCTTACGGGAGGGCGGCGCACGCGGAGCCACGGATTGTGAGCCGTTTCGTTGCCGGATGTTCGGGTACGCCGACGCCGCGCGGCGGCCCCGTCACTCGTACAGCGTCCGCATCCGCCGTGCCGCCTCGGCGAAGCGGTCCCGCAGGGTGTCCGGTCGCAGGACCTCCACGTCCGGTCCGAGCGTGAGGAGCTGGGCGTACGCCACGTCCTCCGATTCCACCGGCAGGGCGAGCGTGAGCAGACCCCGGTCGTCCGGTGGACCGGCCGTCGCCAGCGCCTCGCGGGCGGCCACGCGGTCGACGGCACGCGGCAGCAGCCGGGCGCCGTCCGCCGAGAGCCGGACCACGATCTCCGTACGCAGCAGGGAGCGGACGAATTCGGTGGCGCGCTCCTCCCAGAATCCGGGCAGATCGAAGGACTCATCCCGAGAAAAACGTTCCTGCAAGGTCTCCGCCGAGGTGAACCGGTCCACCCGGTAGACCCGGAAAGCCCCCTGGGAACAGGCACAGACGTACCAGACACCGGCCTTCAGCACGAGACCGTACGGAGCCAGCTCCCGCTCCACCTCGGCGTCCTCGCGGCGGTAGCGCGCCGCGACCAGCCGGTCGTCCCAGACCGCCTCGGCGAGGACCGGCAGCAGCTCGGGCGTCTCCGGCTCGTGGTACCAGCCCGGCGCGTCCAGATGGAAGCGTTGCGCCGCCGAGTCCGAGGCGCCCCGCAGCGACGGCAGCAGCGCCGCCGACACCTTCAGCCGGGCCGCCGACGAGACATCGTCGAGCCCCATCTCCCGCAGCGCGCCCGGCACTCCGGAGAGGAACAGCGCCTCCGCCTCGTCGCGCGCCAGCCCGGTCAGCCGGGTGCGGTAGCCGCCGACCAGCCGGTAGCCGCCGGTTCTGCCGCGGTCCGCGTAGACCGGGACCCCGGCCTCGGAGAGCGCCTGGGCGTCCCGGGTGATGGTCCGCTCGGACACTTCGAGCTCCCGGGCCAGTTCGCCCGCGGTCATGGAGGGCCGGGACTGGAGCAGGAGCACCATCTTGATCAGCCGAGCAGCACGCATTGCACCATGATGCCGGGAGCCCCCGCCACACCGTGACAGGGGCTCCGCGGCAATCAGCGGGCCGTGAGCGACCCGACGGGCTCAGAGGCCGTAGCGCTCGCGGGCCTCCACCACCCGCTCCGGCTTGACCTCGCCCCGGCGGGCCAGCTGCGCCAGCGCCGCGACCACGATCGACCGGGCGTCCACACCGAAGTGACGGCGGGCCGCCTCCCGGGTGTCGGAGAGACCGAAGCCGTCCGTACCGAGCGAGGTGTAGTCCTGCTCGACCCACTGGCTGATCTGGTCGGGTACCTGACGCATCCAGTCGCTGACCGCGAGGACAGGACCGGGCGCGCCGGACAGCGCGCGCGTCACATACGGCACCCGCTCCTCGCCGCGCAGCAGCGCCTCGTCGGCCTCCATCGCGTCCCGGCGCAGCTCGCCCCACGACGTCGCGGACCAGACATCGGCGACGACGCCCCAGTCGGCGGCGAGCAGTTCCTGCGCCTCCAGGGCCCAGTGGATCGCCGTACCGGACGCCAGCAGCTGGGTACGGGGGGCGTCGGCCGCGGCCGGGGTGCCCTCCTTGAAGCGGTACAGGCCCTTGACGATGCCCTCCTCGACACCCTCCGGCATCGCGGGCTGCGGCATCGGCTCGTTGTAGACCGTCAGGTAGTAGAAGACGTCCTCGGCCTCGGGGCCGTACATCCGCCGCAGGCCCTCCCTGACGATCACGGCGATCTCGTACGCGAACGCCGGGTCGTAGTTGAGCGCGGCCGGGTTGGTGGACGCGATCAGATGGGAGTGGCCGTCGGCGTGCTGGAGGCCCTCGCCGGTCAGGGTCGTACGGCCCGCGGTGGCACCGACGATGAAGCCCTTGCCGAGCTGGTCGGCGAGCTGCCACATCTGGTCGCCCGTACGCTGCCAGCCGAACATCGAGTAGAAGATGTAGAAGGGGATCATCGTCTCGCCGTGCGTCGCGTACGACGTCGCCGCGGCGATGAAGTCCGCCATCGAACCGGCCTCGGTGATCCCCTCGTTGAGGATCTGGCCGTCCTTGGCTTCCTTGTAGTACATGATCTGGTCGCGGTCGACCGGGTCGTACGTCTGGCCCAGCGGCGAGTAGATGCCGGCCGACGGGAACAGCGCCTCCATACCGAAGGTGCGGGCCTCGTCCGGGACGATCGGGACCCAGCGCCTGCCGGTCTCCTTGTCCCGCATCAGGTCCTTCATCAGCCGGACGAACGCCATGGTGGTCGCCACGGACTGCTTGCCCGAGCCCTTGTAGACCGCCTGGAACGGCTTGTCCGACGGCTCGGGCAGGGCCACCGCGTGCACCCGGCGGGCCGGCGCGGGGCCGCCCAGCTCCGCGCGGCGCTCCTGGAGGTAGCGCACCTCGGGCGAGTCGGCGCCGGGGTGGCCGTACGGTACGAGGCTGTCGTCCAGCTTCGAGTCCGGGATGGGCAGGTCGAGCAGGTCCCGCATGGCGCGGAACTGGTCGCCCGAGAGCTTCTTCATCTGGTGATTGGCGTTGCGCGACTCGAAGCCGGCGCCGAGCGTGTAGCCCTTCACGGTCTGCGCCAGGATGACGGTCGGGGCGCCCTTGTGCGCGAGGGCCGCGCGGTAGGCCGCGTACACCTTGCGGGCCTCGTGGCCACCGCGCGAGGTGTAGAAGCACTCGGCGATCTTCGCGTCGGGCAGCAGCTCGGCGAGAGCGATGAGCGCCGGGTCCACACCGAAGAAGTGCTCGCGGATGTAGGCGACATCGCGGGTCGCGTACGTCTGGAACTGCGCGTCGGGCACCTGGCGCAGCCGGCGGACCAGCGCCCCCGTGGTGTCCAGCGCGAACAGCTCGTCCCAGGCCGAGCCCCACAGCGACTTGACGACATTCCAGCCGGCGCCGCGGAACTGCGCCTCCAGCTCCTGCACGATCTTGAAGTTGGCGCGGACGGGGCCGTCGAGCCGCTGGAGGTTGCAGTTGATGACAAAGGTCAGGTTGTCCAGCTGCTCACGGGACGCGAGCGCCAGTGCCGCCGTCGACTCGGGCTCGTCCATCTCGCCGTCGCCGAGGAACGCCCAGACGTGCGAGGCGGAGGTGTCCTTGATCCCGCGGTTGGTCAGATAGCGGTTGAAGCGCGCCTGGTAGATCGCGGAGAGCGGGCCGAGACCCATCGAGACCGTGGGGAACTCCCACAGCCAGGGCAGCCGGCGCGGATGCGGGTACGAGGGCAGACCCTTGCCGCCCGCCTCCTGGCGGAAATTGTCGAGGTCCGACTCGGTCAGCCGGCCGTCGAGGAAGGCGCGGGCGTATATGCCGGGGGAGGCGTGGCCCTGGATATAGAGCTGGTCGCCGGAGCCGTCCCCCTCCTTGCCGCGGAAGAAGTGGTTGAAGCCGGTCTCGTAGAGCCAGGCCGCCGACGCGAAGGTGGCGATGTGGCCGCCGACGCCGTAGCGGGCGCCGCGGGTGACCATGGCCGCCGCGTTCCAGCGGTTCCAGGCGGTGATCCGGGACTCCATCGCCTCGTCGCCGTCGAAGGCGGGCTCCGAGGCGGTGGGGATGGTGTTCACATAGTCGGTCTCCAGCAGCGCGGGCACCGGGACCCCGGCCGTTCCCGCGTGATGGAGGGTGCGCCGCATCAGATAGGCGGCGCGGTGCGGGCCGGCGTGCTCGGTCACGGCGTCGAGCGAGGCCGCCCACTCGGCGGTCTCCTCGGCATCACGGTCCGGGAGCTGGTCGAGCTCGCTCGGAAGTTTGCCTACGGGGTCGGGCATGGTCGCCGCCTTCCGGACAGGAGGGGGGTGGAGAAGAGCCTTGTCTGGCAGGACAGGGCGGAGGACTGGGTGCAGTCCGCCTAAGACTGTAAATCGCTGATCGATGATCGATCAAAGGGTTGAAAGGCAAAACTTCTCGATCTGGAGAAATTGGCATTCCGTGCCGCAGAACGGGGCACCGAGTGACGGAGAGTGAGTCGTGACAGAAGGGGTGAATCAGGCGCGCGGCGCACATCCGAGCACATGGTCCTTCACCAGTGCGCCAATGCCCGGATCCCTTCTGCGGAACGCCTGGACCAGCTCCTCGTGCTCCTCGGCGTACGACTTCTGCACCGTTCCGAGCCAGCGGATCGACAGCGCGGTGAAGACCTCGATGCCCAGCCCCTCCCAGGTGTGCAGCAACACACTGTTACCGGCGGCCCGCACCAGCTCCCGGTGGAAGGCCACGGTGTGCCGCACCTGACCGGTCCCGTCGGCTCTTCGGTCCGCCTCGTACAGCGCCAGTACATGCGGCTCCAGCGCCGAGCAGTCCAGCGCGAGGCGCTCGGCGGCCAGCTCCGCGGCGATCTGCTCAAGACCCGCCCGCACCGGATAGCTCTCCTCCAGATCGGCCGCGGTCAGATTCCGAACCCGTACGCCCTTGTTCGGCGCCGACTCGATCAGCCGCAGACTCTCCAGCTCGCGCAGCGCCTCGCGCACGGGCGTCTGGCTGACCCGCAGTTCGGTCGCGATGCGCCGCTCCACGATCCGCTCACCCGGCTTCCACCGGCCGCTGACGATCCCCTCCACGATGTGCTCGCGGATCTGTTCGCGCAGCGAGTGGATGACGGGCGGGGTCATGAAGCGCTCCTGGGGGCAGCGGTCGATGGATGAACGATACGGCGGCGCGCACCATACGGCGGCGCCCCCGCCCGGAAATGATCCGGGCGGGGGCGCCTTTGCCGTACAGAGTGCCGTCAGGCGTTCGGGGCCTACAGTCCGAGCTCGACCTCGAACTCGCCGGCTTCCAGAATCGCCTTGACCGCCGTCAGATAGCGGGCGGCGTCCGCGCCGTCCACCAGCCGGTGGTCGTAGGAGAGCGCGACGTACGTCATGTCGCGCACCGCGATCGTCTCGCCGAGGTCCGGGTGGTTGATGACCACGGGACGCCGGACGGTGGCGCCGATCCCCAGGATGGCGACCTGGCTCGGCGGCACGATGATCGTGTCGAACAGCGCCCCACGCGAACCGGTGTTGCTGATGGTGAAGGTCGCGCCGGCCAGATCGTCCGGGGTGATCTTGCTCGCCCGGACCGCCGTCGCCAGCTCCGCGGTCTTCTTGGCGATACCGGCGATGTTCAGATCGCCCGCACCCTTGATGACCGGGGTCATCAGACCCTTCTCGGAGTCCACGGCGATGCCGATGTTCTCCGAGTCGAAGTACGTGATCGTGCCCTCGTCCTCGTTGATCCGGGCGTTGATGACCGGGTGGGCCTTCAGCGCCTGGGCCGCCGCCTTGACGAAGAACGGCATCGGGGAGAGCTTGACGCCCTCGCGCGCGGCGAAGGAGTCCTTGGCCCGCGCGCGCAGCCGCATCAGCTTGGTGATGTCCACCTCGACCACGGAGGTCAGCTGGGCCTGCGTGTGCAGCGCCTTCATCATGTTGTCGCCGATGACCTTGCGCATGCGGGTCATCTTGACGGTCTGACCGCGCAGCGGGGACGCCTCCAGCGTGGGCGCCTTCGACGCGGCGGCGGGAGCGGCGGCCGGAGCCTGGGCGGCGGCCCGCGCGGCGGCCTTGGCGGCCTCCGCGGCGGCGATGACATCCTGCTTGCGGATACGGCCACCGACGCCGGTGCCCTTGACCGAGGCCAGGGCGACACCGTTCTCGGCGGCGAGCTTGCGCACCAGCGGGGTGACATACGCGACGTCGTCCCCGGTGGTCGCGGCGGGCGCCGGGGTGACCGGGGCCGGGGCCACGGGTGCCGGGGCGGCCGGAGCGGGAGCCGGGGCCGGGGGAGCGGCCTGGACCGGCACGGGCGCCGGAGCCGGGGCCGGGGCCGGGGCGGCGACGGGAGCCGGGGCAGCGGCCGGAGCCTGCTGGACCGGTGCGGGCGCCGGAGCGGCCGGAGCCGGAGCGGCGGCCGGGGCGGCGCCCGGAGCACCGATCACCGCGAGCTTGGCGCCGACCTCGGCGGTCTCGTCCTCGCCGACCACGATCTCCAGCAGCACACCGGCGACCGGGGCGGGGATCTCGGTGTCGACCTTGTCCGTGGAGACCTCAAGCAGCGGCTCGTCCTCCGCCACCTCCTCGCCGACCTGCTTCAGCCAGCGGGTGACGGTGCCCTCGGTGACCGACTCGCCCAGCGCGGGCAGCGTGACGTCGGTGCCGGAGGCGCCACCGGCCGGAGCGGCGGCGGGCGCGGCGGCCGGAGCGGGGGGCGCGGGAGCCTCGGCCACCGGGGCCGGGGCCGCGGGGGCGGGGGCAGGGGCGGGGACAGTCTGCGTCGGCTGGGCCGCCGCGAGGCCGCCCGTACCGTCGTCGATGATGGCCAGCTCGGCGCCGACCTCCACGGTCTCGTCCTCGGCCACCTTGATGGAGGCCAGCACACCGCCGGCCGGGGCCGGGATCTCGGTGTCGACCTTGTCGGTGGAGACCTCAAGCAAGGGCTCGTCGGCCTCGACGCGCTCGCCCTCGGCCTTCAGCCAGCGGGTGACAGTGCCCTCGGTGACGCTCTCGCCGAGCGCCGGCAGGGTTACGGAAACCGCCATGGTTTCAGTTGCTCCTAACGATGGAGTCTCCCCAGCTCGCGCGGAGCGCCGAGTGAGGGGAAGTGCGGTAGTGGTCGTCGAGCCCGGACTGAAGCATCAGTCGTGGGAGTGGAGGGGCTTGCCGGCCAGGGCCAGGTGGGCCTCGCCGAGAGCCTCGGACTGGGTCGGGTGCGCGTGGATGAGCTGCGCGACCTCGGCCGGCAGGGCCTCCCAGTTGTAGATCAGCTGAGCTTCGCCGACCTGCTCGCCCATACGGTCACCGACCATGTGGACGCCGACCACGGCGCCGTCCTTGACTTGGACGAGCTTGATCTCGCCCGCGGTCTTGAGGATCTTGCTCTTTCCGTTGCCCCCGAGGTTGTACTTGAGGGCGACGACCTTGTCCGCGCCGTAGATCTCCTTGGCCTTGGCCTCGGTGATACCGACGGAGGCGACCTCGGGGTGGCAGTACGTCACCCGGGGCACGCCGTCGTAGTCGATCGGAACGGCCTTCAGGCCGGCCAGCCGCTCGGCCACCAGGATGCCCTCGGCGAAGCCGACATGCGCGAGCTGGAGGGTCGGGACGAGGTCACCGACCGCCGAGATGGTCTCCACGTTCGTGCGCATGTACTCGTCGACGAGGACATAGCCGCGGTCGGTCGCGACGCCCTGCTCCTCGTACCCGAGACCCTCGGAGACCGGACCGCGGCCGATCGCGACGAGCAGTATCTCCGCCTCGAAGGTCTTGCCGTCGGCCAGCGTCACCCGGACACCGTCAGGCGTGTACTCGGCCTTCTCGAAGAACGTACCGAGGTTGAACTTGATGCCGCGCTTGCGGAAGGCGCGCTCCAGCAGCTTGGAGCTGTTCTCGTCCTCGACCGGGACGAGGTGCTTGAGGCCCTCGATGACCGTGACGTCCGTGCCGAAGGACTTCCACGCGGAGGCGAACTCGACGCCGATGACGCCGCCGCCCAGGATGATCGCGGACCGCGGCACCCGGTTCAGCGTCAGCGCGTGGTCCGAGGAGATGACGCGCTCGCCGTCGATCACCAGACCCGGCAGCGACTTCGGTACGGAACCCGTCGCGAGGAGGACATGACGGCCCTGGACGCGCTGCCCGTTCACATCGACGGAGGTGGGGGAGGAGAGCCGGCCCGTGCCCTCGATGTAGGTCACCTTGCGGGAGGCGACCAGACCCTGGAGGCCCTTGTAGAGGCCCGAGATGACCTCGTCCTTGTACTTGTGCACACCGGCGATGTCGACGCCGTCGAAGGTGGCCTTGATACCGAACTGCGCGCTCTCGCGCGCCTGGTCCGCGATCTCGCCGGCGTGCAGCAGAGCCTTCGTGGGGATGCAGCCGTTGTGCAGGCAGGTGCCGCCCAGCTTGTTCTTCTCGATCAGGGCGACGTCCAGGCCCAGCTGCGCTCCACGCAGCGCCGCGGCGTAACCGCCGCTACCGCCACCGAGGATCACTAGGTCGAAAACGGTGCTGGCGTCGTTCGCCACGTCACGTCCTCCATGCATGTGCGCCGGGCGCGGTCCGGTGACCGGGCGGCGGCTGGTCTTCGGCCGCTATGTCTTCGGCCCTGTGGTGGGGGCCCTGTCCTGCCGAGAACCCATCTTCGCACTTGTCGAAGCAAGACGGGACGCGGGGCCCCGGAGGTGAGACGGGCGACATAGTTCTGCCGCCCCCACCCGCCTCCGGAGCCCCGGTCCGCCGGCCTTCGCGCGTGGACCGTGACCCGGCCGGTGCCTCAGCCCAGGTCGCCCGCGGCGATGCGCTCCGCGAGCTTCACGAGCGTACGGATCGAGGAGCCCGTACCGCCCTTGGGCGTGTAGCCGTACGGCGCCCCCTCGTGGAAGGCCGGGCCCGCGATGTCCAGGTGGGCCCAGGTGATGCCCTCGCCGACGAACTCCTTCAGGAAGAGTCCGGCGACCAGGCCGCCGCCCATCCGCTCGCCCATGTTCGCGATGTCGGCGGTGGGGGAGTCCATGCCCTTGCGCAGGTCCGCGGGGAGCGGCATCGGCCAGGACGCCTCGCCCGCCTCCTCCGCGATCTCGTGGATCGAGGTACGGAACGCCTCGTCGTTCGCCATGATCCCGAACGTCCGGTTGCCCAGCGCCAGCACCATCGCGCCGGTCAGGGTCGCCACGTCGACGATCGCGTCCGGGTTCTCCTCGGAGGCCCGGGTCAGCGCGTCGGCCAGGACGAGCCGGCCCTCGGCGTCGGTGTTGAGGACCTCGACGGTCTTGCCGCTGTACATGCGCAGCACGTCACCCGGGCGGGTGGCGGTGCCGGACGGCATGTTCTCCGCGAGGGCGAGCCAGCCGGTGACGTTGACGGGGAGACCGAGCCGCGCGGCCGTGACGACGGCGGCGAACACCGCGGCGGCGCCGCTCATGTCGCACTTCATCGTCTCGTTGTGACCGGCCGGCTTCAGCGAGATGCCGCCCGAGTCGTAGGTGATGCCCTTGCCGACGAGGGCGAGGGTCTTCTCCGCTTCGGGGTGCGTGTAGGCGAGCTTCACCAGCCGCGGCGGGTTGGCCGAGCCCTGGCCGACCCCGAGGATGCCGCCGTAGCCGCCCTTGGCGAGCGCCTTCTCGTCGAGGACCTGCACCTTGATGCCGTTCTCCTTGCCGGCGGCGGTGGCCACGGCGGCGAAGGACTCGGGGGTGAGGTCGTTCGGCGGGGTGTTCACCAGATCACGGGCGCGGTTGACCTCCTCGGTCAGCGCGATCGCGCGGTCGGCCGCGGCCTTGTGCGCCTTGTCGCGCGGCTTGGCGCCCAGCAGCGCCACCTCGCCGAGCGGCCGCTTCGGACCGTTGTCGCCCTTCTTGGCCTTCTTCTCGCCGCCCTGGTACGCGGTGAAGGCGTACGCGCCGAGGAGGGCGCCCTCGGCGACGGCCTCGACGTCCTCGGACGCCTCGATGGGCAGCGCGAACGCGGCCTTCTTCACACCGGACAGGGCACGCGCGGCGACCCCGGCCGCGCGGCGCAGCGGCTCGGCGCCGTACGTCGCGTCCTTCTTCGGGACCGGGCCGAGCCCCACCGCGAGAACGACCGGTGTCTTCAGGCCCGACAGCACGGGCAGCTTGGTCACCTCTCCCTCGGCACCCGTGGCGCCGAGGGTCTCCAGGACGGAGGCGAGCTTTCCGTCGAACGCCTTGTCCACGGCCTCGGCGCCCGGCGCCACGACCGGCCCCTTGGCGCCCTTCGCGACACCGACGACAATCGCGTCGGCGCGCAGCGTCGCCGCCCCGGCAGTGCTGAGAGTGAGAGCAGTCACGGTGGTGAAATCTCGCTTCCGTTAGGTTCATTGGCGGTCGAGGGGTGGGCCGACCGTGCCCGCCGCATCGTAAGCGGGCGCTGCGCGCGGCGGGAACGAGCCTACGCTCAGTGATATACGTCGCTCACCGGGGAGCCGGTTCCTTCGGCTGTGGGCGGCTTTCGCACCATTGCGGTTCGCCGGAGCGCACCCCGGTCAGCCGGGTCTCACAAGCCCAGCGTCAGCGCGACCAGCGCCACGGTCGCGGCCGTCTCCGCGAGGGCGCCGAAGACATCGCCGGTGACCCCGCCGAAGCGCCGTACGCAGTGCCGCAGCAGCAGTTGGGCCGCGACCAGCCCGGCCACGGCCGCCAGTGCGTGCCGCACGGCGCCGTAGGGACCGGACAGCGCGCCCGCCGCCGCGCAGGCCGCCAGCACGAGCAGCGCGGCGACCGCGGCGGACCGTACCGGCACCACCCCCGCCACCGCCGCGCCCAGACCGTCGGGCCGGGCCGGCGGCACCCCCGTACGGCACGCCAGAGTGAGCGCGAGCCGCGCCGTCACCCCGGCGACGACCACCGCCACCGCGCCGCGCACCGCGCTCCCCGCGTACAGACCGGCCACCGCCGCGATCTGCCCCAGCAGCACCAGCACCAGCGTGACCACCCCGAACGGACCGATGTCCGACCGCTTCATGATCCGCAGCGCGTCCTCGGCCGGCCTGCCGCTGCCGAGACCGTCCGCGGTGTCGGCGAGACCGTCGAGATGAAGAGCGCGGGTGAGGACCGCGGGTACGGCCACCGCCGCCACCGCCGCGAGCGGCGCCGGCGCTCCCGCCAGGAGCAGCAGCGCCCCGGCGCCCGCCGCGCCCGCCCCCACGACCAGCCCGGCGGCCGGCGCGCTCAGCATCCCGGCACGGGCGGCGCCGCGGTCCCAGCGTGTCAGCCGGACCGGGAGCACGGTGAGGGTGCCGAAGGCGAACCGTATGCCGTCGGCCACCGGGGCGCGTGCGGCGTCCACGCGTTCGCCGTCCATGGGGGTCATCGCGCGAGAGTAGCCCCCCGACGCTCAGCGGCGCGTCCCCAGCCTTCTGCGGTGCAGCCACCCCGGCAGCCCCGGCGCCTCCAGGAAGCCCTCGGCGCGGCCCGCGGCGATACCGATGCGCAGCAGATCGGCGCTCTTCTCGAAGAGCATGAAGCGTGGCTCCCAGATCGGCCGGTACTTGGCGTTGGCGCGGTACAGCGACTCGATCTGCCACCAGCGCGAGAAGAAGCTGAGCAGCGAGCGCCACAGCCGGAGCACGGGGCCCGCGCCCAGCTTCGCGCCCCGCTCGAAGACCGACCGGAACATCGCGAAATTCAGCGAGACCTGGGTGATCCCGATCTCCCCCGCGCGCCGGAGGAGTTCGATGACCATGAACTCCATCAGCCCGTTCTCGCTGTCCCGGTCACGGCGCATCAGATCGAGCGAGAGCCCCTTGGGCCCCCAGGGCACAAAGCTCAGCACCGCCCTCAGCTCGCCCTTCCCGTCATGGCATTCGAGCATCACGCACCGGCCGTCGCCCGGGTCGCCCAGCCGGCCGAGCGCCATCGAGAAGCCGCGCTCGGTCGCGCCGTCGCGCCAGTCGTCGGCGCGGCGCAGCAGCTCGGCCATCTCGTCGGCGGGGATGTCCTCGTGCCGCCTGACCGTGACCCGGTAGCCGGCCCGCGCGACCCGGTTGTACGCCTGGCGCACGGTCCGCATGGCCCGCCCCTCCAGGGTGAACTCGGCGGTCTCGACGAGCGCCTCGTCGCCCAGTTCCAGCGCGTCCAGACCGTGCCGGGCGTAGATCGTGCCGGCCTCCTCGCTCGCCCCCATCACGGCGGGCAGCCAGCCGTGTTCCCGCGCCTGCGCCAGCCAGGGTTCGATGGCCCCAGGCCATGCCTCCGGATCACCGATCGGATCGCCGGAGGCGAGCGACACCCCGCCCACCACCCGGTAGGTGATGGCGGCCTTGCCGGTCGGCGACCACATCACGCTCTTCTCACGGCGCAGCGCGAAATAGCCGAGCGAGTCACGCTCCCCGTGCCGGTCCAGGAGCACCCGCAGCCTCGCCTCGTCGTCCCCGGTGATCGGGTCGACCGCGCGCCGCGAGCGGAAGGCCGCGTACAGCACGGCGAGCAGCAGCAGCGTGGACAGGACGTTGATGGTGACCTTGACCCAGCCCGGTGTCACGATCCCCGGGAACCGGGAGTCGTCCGCCATCAGCGAGACGAGCCGCGCCGTGCCGTAGCGCCAGCGCTCGGTGAAGGACGAGGAGCCCCCGGCGGTGTTGGTGACGGTGACGAGCAGCGCGGCCAGCAGCGAGGTGACCAGCAGCCCGCCGACCGCCACGGCCGCCGCCAGCCTCGGGTTGGAGCGGTCGCCCTTCGCGTAGAACTCCCGCCGCCCCAGCAGCAGCGCGCAGACGAAGGCGCCGGTCAGCCCCAGCGACACCCAGTTCTGCGGGTACCGCCTGATCTCGGGAAAGACCATCACGAACGAGAACAGCAGCAGGAAGGACCCGGCCAGAACGAGATTGAGAATCCAGGCGGCACGCTTGCGGCGGCGCATGGTGATCGCGAGGAAGAGCGTGAAGACACCGGACGCGAAGCCCGCCGTGAGCAGATACGGGGTGAAGTAGTTGTCGACGTTGTGCCGCCGCAGATCCTGACCGAGCGAGACCCACACGGCGCTCAGGAAGTTGACGAAGGTGACGGCGCGCAGATACCAGACCGCGAACGCCGCGCCGCGCCGCGAACGTTCGGTGGGCCGGCTCGCCCCGGTCGCCCGGCCCAACGGATAGACAGCCATGCGGACTTCTCCCATAAAACACGATCATATGGGGCATCGTGTTTCATGCAGACTGATACGGCCGCCCGTGGTAG
Organism: Streptomyces sp. NPDC094034; assembly: GCF_040303865.1. Classification (NCBI taxonomy): domain Bacteria; kingdom Bacillati; phylum Actinomycetota; class Actinomycetes; order Kitasatosporales; family Streptomycetaceae; genus Streptomyces; species Streptomyces sp. NPDC094034. Next base: position 54,065 of record NZ_JBEOUD010000029.1, read on the forward strand.
CGACCGCACCGATGCCTCACCCGGTGACGTACTCCGAGGAGTCCTCCGCGTCCTTCGCCGCGGTCCGCTCGGGCAACTCCGCCGCGAGAGCGGCCGCCGCCCGGACGAGCGGGAGCGCGAGCAGCGCCCCGGATCCCTCCCCTACGGTGACGCCCTGGTCCAGCAGAGGGTTGAGCGCCATCCTGTCCAGCGCCTTCGCCTGCGCGGGCTCCCCGGTCAACTGGCCCGCGAGCCACCAGTCGGGAGCACGGAACGCCGCCCGCTGGCCGACCAGGGCGCACGCCGCCGAGACCACACCGTCGAGGATCACCGGCATCCGCCGCACCGCGCTCTGGAGCAGGAACCCGGTCGTCGCGGCCATATCCGCGCCGCCCACCGTCGCCAGCAGCTCCAGCTGATCCCCCAGCACCGGCCGCGCCCGGCGCAGCGCGTCCCGCACCGCCGCGCACTTGCGCATCCACGCCAGATCATCGATCCCGGCGCCACCGCGCCCGGTCACCACGGACGCGTCCGTACCGCACAGCGCGGCGATCAGGGTGGCCGCGGATGTCGTGCCGCCGACGCTGAGATCGCCCAGTACGACGAGATCCGTGCCCGAGTCCGCCTCCTCGTCGGCGATCGCCATCCCGAGCCGTACGGCCCGCTCGGCCTCCTCGATCGTCAGCGCGTCCTCGATGTCGATCCGCCCGCTGCCACGCCGCACCCGGTGCCGTACGACCTCGTCGGGCAGCAGCGCCGGATCGCAGTCGAGCCCGGCGTCCACGATCCGCACCGGCACCTCCGCCAGCCGGGCCAGTACGGCGACGGGGCTCTCGCCCTCCAGCACCGCGCGCACCAGCGACTGCGCGCTGCCGGCGGGCCGCCCCGAGACATCGAGCGCGGCGACGCCGTGATCACCCGCGAACAGCACGACACGGGGCTGCCGGACGGCCTTGACCGGTACGGACCCCTGCGCGGCGGAGAGCCACTCACCGAGCTCATCCAGGCGCCCCAGCGCCCCACTCGGCACGGCCAGCCGCTCGCGCCGTTCCTCGGCGTCCCGCCGCGTACCGCTGTCGGGGCGCTCGATCAGATCGGAGAAGTCATCGAGATTAAGCGAGCTCATTTCGCCGAGATTACCGTCCGGCGGTGGTGCGTTCCGGGCCGCGCTCCGTTTTGGCGGGGGCCGGTGGGCCGGGTGCGGGTTGTTGCCGGGGTGCGGTCCGGGCGGTGCGCGTTTTGGCTGGGGCCGGTTTCCTGGTGCGGGTTGTTGCCGGGGTGCGCTCCGGGTTCGCGTCCGGGACTGCATGATTTACGGCGCGTTCCGGCCAGTCGATGGTTCGGGCGTTCGTGCGCCACAAATCACGCTCTACGTCCCGGACGCGATCCCTGCGCGCCCCCCTTCACCGCCCGCACAAGCGGCCCGGCCGTGCGCGGGGCGGTGGCACCGTCCCGCACCCCACCACCGGGCCGATAGCGGCGGAGTCGGGCTGGGTGCCCACCGGGCGGGAGGGGGGCGGGGTCGGAGGAGGTGCGTGTCCGGACGTAAAGCGTCGCAGCTCGTGCGAAGCACGGTGAGGAAAGCAGTCCGGACACGGACCTCCGGAGGCCCCGGCCCCCGGCACCACCCACCGCGCCCCGCGCCCCCACCCCCCGCCGGAGGCGGAACCGCGCCCCGCGCCGGAGGCGCACCGCACACTCGCCGGAGGCGCACCGCATCCCGCGCCGGAGGCGCACCGCGCACCACACCCCCCGCCGGACGGCGAACCGCACCCCGCGCCGGACGGCGCACCCCCGGAGCTCAGCGCAGCGTCACCGCCTGGCCCGCCACCACCAGCAGCACATGCTCACACTCCCCCGCCACCCCCGCGTTCAGCCTCCCCAGCTCATCCCGGAACCGCCTCCCCGACACCGTCGCCGGCACCACCCCCGAGCCCACCTCGTTCGTCACCGCCACCACCGTGCGCCGCGTCGCCCGTACCGCCGCCACCAGCGCCCCCGTCCGCTCCCGCAGCGCCTTCTCGCCCCCTGTCGCCCACGCCGCGTCGTCCCACGCGTTGACCCGGTCCATCGCGTCCGTCAGCCACAGCGACAGGCAGTCGATGAGCAGCGGCGGCCCCTCCGCCGTGAGCAGGGGCACGAGGTCGCAGGTCTCCTCCGTGCGCCAGGAACCCGGTCGGCGCTCACGGTGCGCGCGGACTCTGGCGTCCCACTCCGGGTCGCCTTCGCGACCGCCGCCGGTCGCCACGTACAGCACCCCGGGAAACGCCGCGAGCCGCCGCTCCGCCTCCCAGGACTTGCCCGAGCGCGCCCCGCCGGTCACCAGGGTGCGCCGTGGCACCTGGGGTACGGGGTGGTACGCGCCGACGGTCAGCGTCGTTCCGTCGGGTACGGCCCGCGCGCCCGCCGCCGCCAGCCGCCGGTCCAATTCGGGGCCCGGCGGCACATCGTGGTCGAGATGGACGGCGATGACATCGGTGTCGGGCCCGATCGCCCCGGCCGCCCGCAGCCGCGCCACCGCGTCGGGCCGGCCCACCACGTCGGCGGCGACCATGTCGTAGGGGGCCGTGGCCCGGCTGTTCTCGGGTGGGAGACCCGCGGGCGCGCCGCCGGGCGGCAGATACAGCAGCCGCTCGCCGCCGGACGCCGTCACCTCGTACCCCGTTCCCGGCGCGTCCATCGGCACCGCACGTACCCGGTGTCCGCCGAGCAGCGTCAGTACCCGGCCGTCGGCCACCCGGCCCGCGGCGGGCAGTCCGGCGGGCAGCTCCACCGCGGGACCGTCGTGCGGATGGCTGAGCAGGACCTGCCGTACGCCCGCGAGGGAGTGCCCGGCGCGGGCCGCGGCGAGCGCCGCACCCGGGGTGAGGTCGAGCAGCAGGACGCCGTCCACCAGCAGGGCGGTCGCGGCGCGGGCGCGTTCACCGCGGGCGGTCGCGCAGGCGGCGCAGGTGCAGTGGGGGCGGGGGAGTCCCGAGGGGGCTCCGGTGCCGAGCAGAGTCAGTTCCACGGGGCGATCCTCCCGTGTCACCGCTCACGGTGCGCGCCCGGCTACGCTGCGGGCAGGAAATCGATCAGTTCCGCGGGACCCGGGAGGCGCACATGGCGTGGATGTGGCGGTTCGAGAAGGCCGACGGGACGGAGGTCTCGCCGGCGGTGGAGCCTGAGGAGTTCACGACGCAGGGGGATGCCGAGTCGTGGGTCGGCGAGGCGTGGAAGGAGCTTCTCGCCGGAGGCGCGGAGCAGGTCTCGCTGTTCGAGGACGGTGCCAAGATCTACGGTCCGATGAGCCTGCGGGCCGACGAGAGCTGACCCGTACGGGGTGCCCGCGGAGCGGTCCGCGGGCACCCTGGGGCTTCTCGGCGTGATCGGTCAGGGCAGGATCTCGACGTACCCGTCGGTCCCGTGCACGCGGATCCGCTGGCCGTCCCTGATCAGCCGGGTGGCCCGCGCTACACCCACGACGGCCGGCAGACCGTATTCCCGGGCGATCACCGCGCCATGGGTCATCTGGCCGCCCACCTCCGTCACCAGGCCCGCGATGGAGACGAACAGCGGTGACCAGCTGGGGTCCGTGAAGGTCGTGACCAGGATGTCGCCCGCCGCGAGATCGGCCTCCGCCATGTCCTGGATGACGCGGGCTCTTCCCTCGATGGTCCCGGCGGAGACCGGGACGCCGATCAGGGCGTCGGCCGGCACGTCGTCGCGGCGGTACGACCCGGTGAGGGCCTCACCGTCGGAGGTGAGCACCCGGGGCGGGGTGAGCGCGTGGTACGACCGGAACGCGTCCTTGCGCTCCTGGATGAGCCGGTCGTCCACCTGGCGCGAGCGCACGACATCGTGGAGTTCCTGGAACGTGAGGTAGAAGATGTCCTCCTTCTCGGGAAGCACCTCGGCCCGCACGAGGCGCCCGGCCTCCTCCAGCAGGGCCCGCTTGTAGACGAAATAGCGGCTGATGATGCCGTACTTCGGGTACTCCCGGTACCCGATGAAGGTTCTGACCCGGTCGATCATCCGCTTGGTCTCGTCGGCTTTCCGGTCCCCGTCCGGCAGGGCCCGCAGGCGCGCCAGCACGTCCTGTTCCTTCTTCCGCGCCTTCTGCCGCCCTTGCTCGAAGCGCCGCTCGGCGGCGCCGGGGCCGAAGTTCCTTACGTTGTCGAGGATCACGGGCACGAGCGTGCCGGGGCGTTCGCGCCAGCGTGGCCTCGTGATGTCGATCTCGCCGACGCAGCGCATGCCGTACCGGTCGAGGTAGGACTCGATCGCGTCGCGCGCCTCGGCCCCGCCCGCGCGCTTGGGCAACTCGTCCAGGAACTCCCCGTCCTGGCGGCCTTCGACGCCCTGAAGGAACGCCACCACCTCCGGCCACGGGCGGATCACGTCCGCCACGTCGAGCAGCGCCAGTCCCATCTCCGACGTGACGTTGCCGGGGGCGGACAGCGTGAGGGTGTCAGCCGCGTTCTTCTCGCCCAACCACTCCCACAGCGTGTCGTTGAGCCACCACGTGGCCTCCATGCCCGCCATGATCGCCTGAATGTTCAGCGGATCTCCGAGGACTCGTTTGTGTTCCTCGAAGGCCTCCAGCAGGAAGTCGAACAGCGCCGGTCCTGACTTCGTCCTGATGTCGCGCTCCAGGGCGGCGACGGACGCCCGGCTGCGCTCGATCAGCTCGGTGATGATGGCCGGATCGGTCTCGACAGGCGCGGGCGCACCGCGTCCCGGCGGGCCGCCGGGACCCGTCTCCGGGAGCGACGGGACGAAATCGCCGCGATCGAGGACGGTCTCCAGAGCGTCCCTGATCAGCGGATCGCCCCTCCCCATGACGTCCAGGAGGCCGGCGCGGCTCGCGGGCGCGGCCAGGCGCCGGGTGACATCGACGAAGAGCCTTCCGCCGGCCTCGTGCATCGGCACCATGGCCGTCAGCCGCCACATGGAGAGCCCCAGAGGCTTCACGGGGTCGGTCATCATCTGCCCATGACCCACGGAGACATAGACGTGATTCTCCTGGTCGCCGCTCTCGGGGACCGGAAACAGCGTCGTGACCGGCCGGCTCTGCACGATCTGGAAGCCGTCGTCGGCCAGGCACCATTCGATGTCCTGAGGGCGGCCGAAGTGCGCTTCGATCCGCCGCCCGAGCGCCACGAGCTCCACGACCCGCGCATCCGTCAGCGCCGGCCGCTTCTGCCGCTGTGAGTCGACCGCCACTTCCCGCGTGCCGCCGGTCGGCAGGGCGTGCACGGCGCGCCGCTTGGCGGCGATCGTCCTGGCGACGACCTCGCCGTGTCGCACCGCGAAGACGTCCGGGTTCACCAGACCGGAGACCAGGGCCTCGCCGAGGCCGAGACCGGCGTCCACGGTGGCGGTCTTCCGGTCGCCCGTGACGGGGTCGGCCGTGAACAGGACGCCGGCCGCGTGCGGGAAGACCATCCGCTGGACGACCACGGCCATGTGGACCGTACGGTGATCGATGCCGTTGCGCTGACGGTAGGTCACGGCCCGCTCGGTGAACAGCGAGGCCCAGCAGCGGCTGATGTGCCGGAGGATCGCGCTCGGCCCCATGACGTTCAGATAGGTGTCCTGCTGCCCGGCGAAGGAGGCCGTCGGCAGGTCCTCCGCCGTCGCGCTGGACCGGACCGCGTAGGCGGCCTGTTCGCCGAGCCGGGCGAGCGCGCGGGTGATCGCCGCCAGGAGTTCGCCCGGGATGGCGATCTCCTCGATGGTCCGGCGGATCCGTGCGCTGAGCGCCCGGGTCGCCTCCCGGTCGTCCGGGTTCAGGCGCGCCAGCTGATCGAGTCGAGCGTCGATCGACGGCGCCTGTGCCATGATCCGCCGGAAGGCGTCCGTCGTCACGCAGAAGCCCCCTGGCACACGGATGCCTTCGATCCGCGACAGCCCGCCCAGGTGCGCGCCCTTGCCGCCGACGAGCGCGACCCCCGTCTCGTCGACCTCGTGAAGATCGCACACGTACCGCTCGGTCATCGCGACACCTCCGGGGCGGCCATGTCCCGTCGCATCGCACCGGCCGGTCGCATCACCAGCGCCTCCCGCTCTGTCGAACCTCTTGTCAGGCACGTCCTCGCCCCTGGCTGCCGCACGTCGTGCTCCCGTTTCCGCAGGTTGTGACATCGGCCGACGATTCTGCGCCGTGACCGGGGTCTTGCCGCAAGCCCCCCGGTGCGCTATAGGTTGAGAGTGGCGGGGAGAGTTCTCCTCGCCTCTTCCTTTTGCCGTCCGAGGCAGCGGACACGCTGCTCGCGAAGCGAGGGCGGGTCATCACGCGGACAGGGCCCGCCGGTCGTGTCCGGCGGGCCCCGTCGTGTGTGCCGGGTCGGTGTGATCGGGCGTCACCGCACCCCGGGCCGCTACATCTCGCCGAGCGTGACCTCCGCCGTCCTCGTCGCGCCGTTCCGCGTGTACGTCACCTTGATCTTCTGTCCCGGCTTGTGCGAGGCGAGTTCCTCGGACAGCGCGAGGATCGTGGTCACCGGGGTGCCGTCGATCTTGGTGATGATGTCCCCGGGCTTGATGCCCGCCTTGGCCGCGGCGCCGCTCCTCGGGGCCGTGACGACCGCGACGCCGATCGGCTGGAAGTCGGGGCCGAGTACGGTACGCCCGCTGATGCCCAGGGCCGCCCGGCCCGAGTCGATGACCCGGCCGTTCTTGATGATCTGGTCGGCGATCGTCTTCACCAGCGATGCCGGGATCGCGAAGCCGATCCCGGGCGCGGCGCTGTTGCCCAGTTGCTGGTCGACCGCGGCCAGCGTCGGGATGCCGATCACCTCGCTGTTCAGATTGACCAGCGCGCCCCCGCTGTTGCCCGGGTTGATCGCGGCCGACGTCTGCACCATGTTGGCGATGGTGGCGCCCGTACCGCCGCCCGACGAAGGCTCGCTGACGGTCCGTCCGACCGCCGAGACGATGCCCTGGGTGACGCTGCCCTGGAGCCCCAGCGGTGACCCCATGGCCAGCACGATCTGACCGACCGCGACCGCCGAGGTCTCGCCGAACTTGGCGGGCTTCAGCCCGGCCGGGACCTTGTCGAGCTTGATGACGGCCAGATCCTGCTGGGGGAAGCTGGAGACGAGCTTGGCCCCGAGGGGCTGCTCGTTGTTGGCCAGGGTGACCGAGAAGGTCCGCTGTTGGTCGACGACATGGGCGTTGGTGACGATGTGGCCCTGTCCGTCGTAGGCGACGCCCGATCCGAGGCTGCCCCCCGACTGGATCTGGACGACCGAGGGCAGCGCGTTCTTGATCGCCGTCTCGTAGGCGGTCTGCAGATCGTTGCCGGCGCGCCGCATGGCCGCCGCCTGGGTCGTGGTGTCGGGGTTCGACCTGTGGGAGCCCGGGGTGCCGGGGCCGGCGCAGCCGCCGGCCACCGCCGCTACGCAGATCGCGGCGGTCAGAGGCAGCAGCGGCCGGCGGGCGCGACGGCGGCGAAGGGAAACATCCATGCCCGGAGTATCCCGTTTGTCCTATCGGTGGTGCCTGCGGGGCACCGCCGATCAGGGGGCGCCGACCCGACCGGCCCGGATCCGCTCCGACCAACCCCGACCGACCCCGACCGACCCCGACCTGCCTCAACCTGCCTCGACCGGCGCGGACACCGTCGCGCTCCTCAGCGTGCCGCCGCCAGGAACTGGGTGGCCGCCAGCTCCCCGTACAGCGGATCGTTCGCCACCAGCTCGTCGTGCGTGCCCACCGCCCGCACCTTGCCCGCGTCCATCACCACGATGCGGTCCGCGAGCGTCACCGTCGACAGCCGGTGCGCCACCACCAGCACCGTCACCTCCCTCGCCGCCTCCGCCACCGCGTCCCGCAGCGCCATCTCGTTGACCGCGTCCAGCTGGGACGTCGCCTCGTCCAGGAGCAGCAGCCGGGGCCCGCGCAGCAGCGCCCGCGCGATCGCCACACGCTGGCGCTCACCCCCGGACAGCTTGGAGCCACGATGCCCGACCAGCGTCTCCAGACCGTCCGGCAGCCGCTCGACAAGCCCGTCCAGCCTGGCTCGTACGAGGACTTCCCGGATCCGCTCGTCGGTGGCGTCGGGGGCGGCGAAGACCAGATTCTCGCGCAGCGTCCCGGCCAGCACCGGCGCGTCCTGCTCGACATAGCCGATCGTGGCGCGCAGTTCGGGGAGCGACCAGTCATGTACGTCCCTGCCGTCGACCAGGACCCGGCCGCCGGTGGCCTCGTAGAACCGTTCGATCAGTCCGAAGACGGTCGTCTTGCCCGCGCCCGAGGGGCCGACGAAGGCCGTCATCCCGGGGCCGGGGATCTCGAAGGAGACACCGTGATGGACGTACGGAAGCTCTTCGCGGTACCGGAAGGTGACGTTCTCGAAGGCCACGGTGGCCGGGCCGCCGCCGTGCGACCCGGCCGCGCCCGTCCCTCCGGCGGCCGGCTCCAGGACCTCCGTCTCCAGCCGCTCCGCCTCCGCGATCCTGGCGACGGCCGCCGATCCCACCTGGTACTGCGTCACCGCCTGCACCAGCTTCGAGACGGGATCCATCAGATAGAACAGGAACAGCAGAAACGCGATCAGCGTCGAGATGGAGATGGCCCCCGAGGCCACCCGAGCCCCGCCGATCCCCAGCACCGCGAGGAACGACACCTGTACGGCGAGCCCGACCGAGGACCCGGCCAGCGACTGCCACTTCGCGGCCCGTACGCCGTGCCGCCACGCGTCCTTGGCCGCCGCCTCCACCACGGCGGCCTCGCGCTCCTCCGCGCCCGACGCCTTGACCGTACGGAACGCGCCGAAGGCCCGCTCCAACACGGTGGATATATGGCCGACGGCCTCCTGCGACCGCCGTGTCGCCCGCGAGATCCTGGGCATGACCAGCGCCACGGCGGCGCCGATCACCACGATCACCCCCAGCGTCACACCGAGCAGCACCACGTCCATCACGCCCATCAGCACGACGGTCGCCACGAACGCGAGCCCGCCGGTGCCCGCCGAGACGATCGACTGGGTCGTCACCGCGCGCAGCAGTGTGGTGTCCGACGTGACCCGGGACATCAGATCGCCCGGCTGGGTCCGCTCCACCTCGGGCAGCCGCAGCCGCAGCAGCCGTCCGATCAGGGTGCGTCGGGCGGCGAGGACGACCGACTCGGCGGTCCGCTCCAGGAGATACGAGGCGAGCGCCTCGATCGCTGTACCGAACACCACCAGCCCCGTCAGCACCAGCAGAATGCCGGTGATGGAGCCGTCCTCACCCAGCCGTTCGACCAGGGTCTTGGCGGCGAGCGGCTGGGCCAGTCCGGCCGCCGCGCCGATCAGCGCCAGGAAGGCGCCGAGGGCAACGATGCGGCGGTGCGGCCGGAAGTGCCGGTACAGGGCCCGCCAGGTCTCCCCGGCGGAGAGCCGGGCCGTCTCGGGTGCGCCGGCTCCGCCGCCGCTCTCTTTGCTGCTCACGACCGTGAGGACGCGTCCGGGGGCCGCTCACCTGACTGACTCCCCGGCCGGGTCGTGTCCCGGGTCTCAGCCACGCACGCCGCACAGATGCAGCAGCGCGGCGACCCTCCGGTACGGATCGGTGCGCCCCGCCCGGTCCTCCAGGGCCAGCAGCCGTTCCAGCTCCTCCCCGGCGGGCGCTTCCGCGTCCCCGGCCGCGCCGTCCGTGAAGACGCGTACGCCGTACCAGGCGTGCAGCGGCGCGGCGATCCCCGCCAGGGTGGCGGTGAGCGCCTCCAGCCGGTCCGCGTGTACCCGCAGCCCCAGCCGGTTGACATAGGTGTCCGTGTCGAAGGAGTCCAGCGCCGCCGCCCAGTCCCCGGCCAGACCGGGCCGCAGGGCCAGGGTGTCCCCATTGCGTACGAGCAGCGACAGCAGACCGCCCGGTGCCACCATTCTGGCCAGCCCCGCGAGCAGCGCGTCCCGCTCGTCGGCATACATCAGCACTCCGTGGCAGAGGACCACGTCGAAGCTGCCGGGCAGGAAGTGCACCCCGGTCTCCAGGCCCTCGCCCTCGATCAGCCTGACCCGCTCACGTATGCCCGCGGGCTCGTCGGCGAGCGTCGCGCGGGCCTCGGTGAGCAGCGCGGCGTCCGACTCAAGGCCGGTGACCGTGTGTCCGGCGCGCGCCAGCCGCAGGGCCTGGGTGCCCTGGCCCATGCCCACGTCCAGGACGCGCAGCCGCCGCCCCACCGGGAAACGGCCGGCTATCTGCTCGTCGAGCTGGCGCGCGACGAGTTCCCGCCGGACGACATGGCGCAGCGCGCCACCGGTGACCGGTCTGTGGGCCGGGCCTTCCGAGTGGCTGGGGACTTCCGTGCTCAGGGTCGCTCTCCGCGCTTGACCTGCGGCTTCGGCAGCCGCAGTCGGCGCATCTGGAGCGTACGCATCAGGCCGTAGGCCACCGCGCCGCGCTTGGGGGTGTCCGGGAAGCGCTCGGCGAGCTGCTTCTTCAGCCGGAACGAGAGTCCGATCGAGTCGATGACGATCAGCACGATCACACCGAGCCACAGCAGCAGCGCGATGTTCTGGAGGGCACCGACCCTGATCATGCTCAGCACGAGGATGACCACCGCGAGCGGCAGGAAGAACTCGGCCATGCAGAAGCGTGAGTCGACGAAGTCGCGGACGAAGCGGCGTACCGGCCCCTTGTCACGGGCTGGCAGATAGCGCTCGTCACCACTCGCCAGCGCCTCGCGCTGCTTCGCCAGATCCGCGCGGCGTGCCTCGCGCTGGCGCTTCATGGCCGTCTTGCGGTCGGTCGGCGTCGTGGAGGCGCGACGCCGCTGCGTCTGCGCCTCACTGCGCTTGGGAGTCGGGCGGCCCTTGGGGGCCTGCGGGTCGCGGGGCTGCGTGGAGAGGCCCGGTGTCACCTGGGTGGCGGGGGCCTTCTCTTCCTTGGAACGGCTTCGGAACACAAAACCCAAGGGTACGGGGTGCGGTGGTTGGACCCCACCCCTGCGGGGAACGATCCCGCAACAGCGAGCGTCCGTATAGGGACAGAGGGGGACTTTGTCTCCCCTGTCCCTGACCGCCGTCTACTCCTTGCGCCTGACCGGGCGGCGGAGCAGTCGTCCTTGGGGAGGAGCGCATCCGTGCTGGAACAGTGCGGTAATAGAGGCAGGGCCCGTACTGTGGGTTCTGTTGGAGTGCTGGAGCTGTAGTCCGTCAGAAGGGGGCGCGCGAAGCCCATGAGCGGTGTCATGAAGCGTATGGGGATGATCTTCCGCGCGAAAGCCAACAAGGCCCTTGACCGGGCCGAGGATCCGCGCGAGACCCTTGACTACTCGTACCAGAAGCAGCTTGAGCTGCTACAGAAGGTACGTCGCGGGGTCGCCGATGTGGCGACGTCCCGCAAGCGGCTGGAGTTGCAGCTGAACCAGTTGCAGGGCCAGTCGTCGAAGCTGGAGGACCAGGGCCGCAAGGCGCTGGCGCTCGGCAGGGAGGACCTGGCGCGCGAGGCGCTCTCCCGCCGTGCCTCGCTCCAGCAGCAGGTCAGCGACCTGGAGACGCAGCACCAGACGCTGCAGGGCGAGGAGGAGAAGCTCACACTCGCCGCGCAGCGCCTCCAGGCCAAGGTCGATGCCTTCCGTACGAAGAAGGAGACCATCAAGGCCACCTACACCGCGGCACAGGCGCAGACCCGGATCGGGGAAGCCTTCTCGGGCATCTCCGAGGAGATGGGCGACGTCGGTCTGGCGATCCAGCGCGCGGAGGACAAGACCGCGCAGTTGCAGGCGCGCGCCGGTGCGATCGACGAGCTGCTGGCCTCCGGCGCCCTGGACGACCCGACCGGGATGGCGAAGGACGACATCGCCGCCGAGCTGGACCGGATCTCCGGCGGCACGGACGTCGAGCTTGAGCTCCAGCGCATGAAGGCGGAGCTCGCGGGCGGCTCGGCCCCGAAGCAGGCGATCGAGGGCGGCACCCAGGACGCCCCGCCGACCACGAACAAATTCGACAAGCAGTAGGGATTCGTCATGATCGTACGGATCATGGGGGAGGGCCAGGTGAAGCTGGCGGACAGCCACTTCACCGAACTCGACAAGCTGGACGACGAGCTGCTGGCCGAGATCAGGAACGGTGACACGGACGGCTTCCGCCGTACGTTCCACGCCCTCCTGGACAAGGTGCGCGAGCTCGGCGAGCCACTGCCCGACGACTCCCTGGAGCCGTCCGAACTGATCCTGCCCGCTCCTGGCGCGACCCTGGAAGAGGTCCGCGAGATGCTGAACGACGACGGCCTGATCCCTTCGGCCTGACGGCGTCTCCCGCACTCCAGCACTCCCCGCGTGCCCCGCGCCCCCGGCTCCGTCCGGTGGCGCGGGGCACGTGTGTGTACGTCCCGCGTCCGGGGGTACGGCGCCCACGCGCGTGGGCGCCGCCCTCCGTACCCCGTACCGTTGCTCCGTGACCCCTTCCGGATGCCCGACGTGACCCCGCTCGGAACCGCGCTCGCCCGTGCGCGGAGCTGGGTGCGCGCGCATCCGCTCGCGTCCGACGGGGCGCTGGCCGCGGCCGTCCTCACCTGCATGGTGCTCGGATCGTTCGCCGAGCCCCATACCGGTCCCGGCGCTCCCACCTTCGGTACCCGCACCCCGACCGCGCTCGGCGTGCTGCTCATGGTGCTCGCCGCGGCGGCGCTCGCCTTCCGCCGCCGCGCCCCCATGCCCGTACTGCTGTGCACCGGCGGCCTGACCCTCGTCGATCTCTTCACCGGCCATCCGCCCGTGACCGTGGTGTTCAGCGCCGTCATCGCGCTCTACACCGTCGGCGCCCACACCGACCGGCCCACCACCTGGCGGGTCGGCCTCGCGACCATGGCCGTGCTCACCGCCGCCGCGATGCTGCGCAGTCCGGACCCCTGGTACTCCCAGCAGAATCTGTCGATATTCGCCTGGACCGGCATGGCGAGCGCCGCGGGCGACGCCGTACGCAGCCGCCGCGGCTTCATCGACGCCATCCGCGAACGCGCGGAACGCGCCGAACGCACCCGGGAGGAGGAGGCGCGCCGCCGGGTCGCGGAGGAGCGGCTGCGCATCGCCCGCGATCTGCACGATGTGGTCGCCCACCACATCGCCCTGGTCAATGTGCAGGCCGGCGTCGCCTCGCACGTCATGGACAAGCGCCCCGACCAGGCCAAGGAAGCCCTGGCCCATGTACGGGAGGCCAGCCGCTCCGCGCTCAACGAACTGCGCGCCACCGTCGGGCTGCTGCGTCAGTCCGGCGATCCGACGGCCCCCACCGAACCGGCCCCCGGCCTCTCCCACATCGACGGGCTCCTCGACACCTTCCGTAACGCGGGCCTGCCCGTGGAGTTCGCGGTGAACGGGGCGGGCGGCTCCGCGAGCGGGCTCCCCGCCGCCGTCGACCTCGCCGCGTACCGGATCATCCAGGAGGCCCTGACCAACGTACGCAAGCACGCGGGGCAGCTGGCGAAGGCCGAGGTCAGCGTCGTACGCGTGGGCGCCACCGTCGAGATCACCGTGCTCGACGACGGCCGGGGCACGGGCGAGCCCGCGGAGGGTGGCGGCCATGGACTCATCGGCATGCGCGAGCGCGTCACCGCCCTCGGCGGCACCCTCAGCGCGGGGCCCCGCTACGGCGGCGGGTTCCGTACCCAGGCGATACTGCCGGTCATGAACCGCACGGGGGAGAACGCATGACGATCCGGGTCCTGCTCGCCGACGACCAGACGCTGTTGCGCAGCGCGTTCCGGGTACTGGTGGACTCCGAGCCGGACATGGAGGTCGTCGGGGAGGCCGCCGACGGCGCGCAGGCCGTGGCCCTCACCCGCTCCAGCCGGCCCGATGTCGTGCTGATGGACATCAGGATGCCCGGCACGGACGGCCTCGCCGCCACCCGCATGATCAGCGCGGACCAGGACCTCGCCGGGGTGCATGTCGTCATGCTGACCACCTTCGAGGTCGACGAGTACGTGGTGCAGTCGTTGCGCGCCGGAGCCTCCGGCTTCCTCGGCAAGGGCGCGGAGCCGGAGGAACTGCTCAACGCCATCCGGATCGCGGCGGCCGGTGAGGCGCTGCTCTCGCCCGTCGCGACGAAGGGCCTGATCGCCACCTTCCTCGCGCAGGGCGCGGGTTCCGGCGAGGGCCCCGACCCGGCGGTCGGCTCGGAGCGGCTGGACGCGCTGACGGGGCGCGAGCGCGAGGTGCTGGTCCTGGTCGCGGGCGGCCACTCGAATGACGAGATCGCGGAGCGCCTCCGGGTCAGTCCGCTGACGGTCAAGACCCATGTGAACCGCGCGATGGCCAAACTCAGGGCTCGCGACAGGGCTCAATTGGTGGTAATCGCCTACGAATCGGGCCTGGTACGTCCAAGGGTGGAGTAGCACACCTCTCGCGCGTACTCCAGACGCGGTATACGCCGGATAAGGAAACTCGACCTGCGGTCTACGCGCGGACCCCCGTCGATGGCCGATCGTATAGAGGGGCCGTCGTGCCCATCCGCTGGAGGCGCCGCAGCGCCTCTCCACGGCCGAGCCGCCGCGTCCACCTGCCGCGTTCACCACAGAAGAGAGACACCCAATGTCCTGGCTGTCGAAATTCAGCCTCGCGCAACGGGCCCTGATAGGGCTGATGTCGATCATCGCGATCGTCTTCGGAGCCATCGCGATACCGCAGCTCAAGCAGCAGCTCCTGCCCACCATCGAACTTCCCATGGTGTCGGTGATCGCCCCCTACCAGGGCGCCTCTCCCGATGTGGTCGAGAAGCAGGTCGTCGAACCGCTCGAAAACTCCATCAAGACGGTCGACGGCATCAGCGGCATCACCTCCACGGCCAGCGAGGGCAGCGCCGTCGTCATGGCCAGCTTCGACTTCGGCGACGCGGACACCAAGCAGCTCGTCGCCGACGTCCAGCAGGCCGTCAACCGCGTGCGCGCCCAGCTCCCCGCCGATGTCGAACCGCAGGTCGTGGCCGGCTCGACGGACGACATCCCGACCGTCGTCCTCGCCGTCACCTCCGACAAGGACCAGCAGGCGCTGGCCGATCAGCTGGACCGTACGGTCGTCCCCGCCCTGGAGGACATCTCCGGGGTCAGCCAGGTCTCCGTCGACGGTGTCCGCGATCTCCAGGTCGCCGTCACCCCCGACGACAAGAAGCTCGCCGCGGCGGGCCTCAACACCATGGCGCTCTCCGAGGCGCTCAAGGCCGGCGGTGCCACCTTCCCCGCAGGCGCGTTCTCCGAGGACGGCAAGAGCCGTACGGTCCAGGTCGGCGGCGGATTCACCTCGCTGAAGCAGATCGAGGACCTTCGGGTGGTGCCCCAGGCGCCCGCGGGCTCCCCGGGCGGCTCCGCGGCGAAGCCCGTACGCGTCGGTGACATCGCCTCCGTCGAGCAGAAGCCGGCCCCCGCGGCCTCGCTGACCCGTACGAACGGCAAGCCCAGCCTCGCCGTCTCGGCCACCATGGACAACGACGGCAGCGCCGTCGCCATCTCGAACGAGGTCAAGGACAAGCTGCCCGACCTCCGCAAGGACCTCGGCTCCGGCGCCACCCTCACCGTCGTCAGCGACCAGGGCCCGGCCGTCTCCAAGTCGATCTCGGGGCTGACCACCGAGGGCGCGCTCGGCCTCGTCTTCGCCGTCGTCGTGATCCTGGTCTTCCTGGCCTCGCTCCGCTCCACCATCGTCACCGCCGTCTCCATCCCGCTCTCCGTCGTGCTGGCGCTGATCGTGCTGTGGACCCGTGACCTGTCCCTCAACATGCTCACCCTCGGCGCACTGACCATCGCCATCGGCCGGGTGGTCGACGACTCGATCGTCGTCCTGGAGAACATCAAGCGGCACCTGGGCTACGGCGAGGAGCGCGAGGCCGCCATCCTCACCGCCGTCAAGGAGGTCGCGGGCGCGGTCACCGCCTCCACCCTCACCACCGTCGCGGTGTTCCTGCCGATCGGTCTGACCGGTGGCATGGTCGGCGAGCTGTTCGGCTCGTTCTCGCTGACGGTCACGGCGGCGCTGCTCGCCTCCCTGCTCGTCTCGCTGACCGTCGTACCGGTGCTCTCGTACTGGTTCCTGCGCCCGCCGAAGGCCGCCGTCGGGGTCAGCCCCGACGAGGCCCGCCGTCAGGCGGAGGAGAAGGAGGGCCGCAGCCGGCTCCAGCGGATGTATGTGCCGGTGCTGCGCTTCGCGACCCGCCGCCGTATGACCAGCGTGGTCCTCGCGATCGTCGTGCTGATCGGTACGTTCGGCATGGCGCCGCTGCTCAAGACCAACTTCTTCGACCAGGGCGACCAGGAAGTCCTCTCCATCAAGCAGGAGCTGACCCCGGGCACCAGCCTGGACGCGGCCGACGCCGCGGCGAAGAAGGTCGAGACGGTCCTCTCCGGCATCGGAGAGATCAAGGACTACCAGGTCACCGTCGGCTCCTCCGGCTTCATGGCGGCCTTCGGCGGCGGTACGGGCGCCAACCAGGCGACGTACCAGGTGACCCTGAAGGACTCCGCGTCGTACGAGAAGACGCAGGACCTCATCGAGAAGGAGCTCGCCGGGCTCGACGGCATCGGCGAGACGACGATCGGCGCGGGTGACGGCTTCGGCAGCCAGGACCTGAGCGTCGTGGTCAAGGCGTCCGAGGCGGACACCCTCCGCGAGGCCGCGGACGAGGTCCAGGCCACCGTCGCGAAGCTCGACGACGTCACGGACGTCCAGAGCGACCTGTCGCAGTCCGTCCCGCGCATCTCGGTCAAGGCCAACGCCAAGGCCGCGGAGGCCGGGTTCAACGACACCACGCTCGGCCTCGCCGTCGGCCAGGCGGTACGCGGCACCACCTCCGGCAAGGCGATCCTCGACGACACCGAGCGCGATGTCGTCGTCACCTCGGCCAAGCCGGCCACGACGCTCGCCGAGCTGAAGAACCTGCCCCTGGGCCCGGTGAAGCTCGGCCAGATCGCGGACGTGAAGCTGGTCCCCGGTCCGGTCTCGATGACCCGGATCGACGGCTCGCGGGCCGCGACGATCACGGCACGGCCGACCGGCGACAACACCGGCGCGGTCAGCGCCTCGCTCCAGTCGAAGATCGACGCCCTGGATCTGCCGGCGGGCGCGACCGCGTCCATCGGCGGAGTCACGGCGGACCAGGACGACGCCTTCGGAAAGCTGGCCCTCGCCATGCTGGCGGCCATCGCGATCGTCTTCATGCTCCTGGTCGCGACCTTCCGCTCGCTGATCCAGCCGCTGATCCTGCTGGTCTCCGTGCCCTTCGCGGCCACCGGCGCGATCGGTCTGCTGCTCCTGACCGGTACGCCGATGGGCGTCCCCGCGATGATCGGCATGCTGATGCTGATCGGCATCGTGGTGACCAACGCGATCGTGCTGATCGACCTGATCAACCAGTACCGGTCGCAGGGCCTGGGCGTCGTGGAAGCGGTCGTCGAGGGTGGCCGTCACCGGCTCCGCCCGATCCTGATGACGGCCCTGGCGACGATCTTCGCGCTGCTCCCGATGGCGCTGGGGGTCACGGGCGAGGGCGGCTTCATCGCCCAGCCGCTGGCGGTCGTGGTGATCGGCGGTCTGGTGACCTCGACGCTGCTGACCCTGCTGCTCGTGCCGACGCTGTACGCGATGGTGGAGCTGCGGAAGGAACGCCGCGCGAAGAAGAAGGCGGCGAAGCGCCACGCCAAGGGGGGCGACGGCACCCCGGTCCAGGAGTCCCCGCGCGAGCCGGAACCGGCGAACGTCTGAGGTATCTGGTGAGGTAACCGAAGGTGCCCCGGGGCGGCGGTGATGGTGCCGCTGCTCCGGGGCACTGGTGTGTGGTGGGGGTGGGGGTTCATGCCGGGGGGTAGTCGGGGTGGGCCGGGGGCCCACCCGCCATGACCGACCTCGGACGCCCCCGACTACCCCTCGGCACTGACCCGACGCCGACCACCCGCCACCCGTCACCCGCCCCACAGTTACGGAAGCGCCAGCATCCGTTCCAGCGCCCGCTGCGCGAAGTCCGCCGTCTCCTTGTCGACCTGGATGCGGTTGACCTCGTTGCCCTCGGCCAGCGACTCCAGCGCCCACACCAGATGCGGCAGGTCGATCCGGTTCATCGTGGAGCAGAAGCAGACCGTACGGTCGAGGAAGACGATCTCCTTGTCCTCGGCGGCGAAACGGTTCGCCAGCCGCTGTACGAGATTCAGCTCCGTGCCGATCGCCCACTTCGAGCCGGCCGGGGCCGCCTCCAGGGCCTTGATGATGTACTCCGTCGAGCCGACGTAGTCCGCCGCGGCCACGACCTCGTGCTTGCACTCCGGGTGCACCAGCACGTTCACGCCCGGGATCCGCTCCCGTACATCACGGACGGAGTCCAGCGAGAAGCGCCCGTGCACCGAGCAGTGGCCGCGCCACAGGATCATCTTCGCGTCGCGCAGCTCCTGCCGCGTGAGGCCGCCGTTCGGCTTGTGCGGGTTGTACAGGACGCAGTCCTCCAGCGACATGCCCAGATCCCGCACCGCCGTGTTGCGCCCCAAGTGCTGGTCGGGCAGGAAGAGGACCTTGTCGCCCTGCTCGAAGGCCCAGGTCAGCGCGCGCTCGGCGTTGGAGGACGTACAGATCGTGCCGCCGTGCTTGCCGGTGAAGGCCTTGATGTCGGCCGAGGAGTTCATGTACGAGACGGGGACGACCCGCTCGGCTATGCCGGCCTCGGTCAGTACGTCCCAGCACTCCGCGACCTGTTCGGCGGTGGCCATGTCGGCCATGGAGCAGCCCGCGGCGAGGTCGGGCAGGACGACCTTCTGGTCGTCGCCGGTCAGGATGTCCGCGGACTCCGCCATGAAGTGCACGCCGCAGAAGACGATGTACTCGGCGTCGGGCCGCGCCGCCGCGTCCCTGGCCAGCTTGAAGGAGTCGCCGGTGACATCCGCGAATTGGATGACCTCGTCGCGCTGGTAGTGGTGGCCGAGGACGAAGACCTTGTCCCCGAGCTTCTCCTTCGCCGCGCGGGCGCGTTCCACCAGGTCCGGGTCGGACGGGGAGGGCAGATCGCCCGGACACTCCACGCCCCGCTCGCTGCGCGGGTCGGCCTCGCGGCCGAGCAGCAGCAGGGCGAGGGGCGTCGGCTGGACGGCGAGATCCTGACGGGGTTGGGCGGTGGTCACGTCACGCACCCTTTCTTCTTCTCTGCAGACGAGCCTTTTCGTCTAATTGACACTATCTATGATAACCGGTTCACGTCACTTTGACGATGCCCATAGCGTCGATGTGACGCATTCCCGGGCGGGAGGCCCGAGGAGCCACCGGCTGCCGCATCGCGAGCCGGTGTGCGAGCATGAAGGAGGGAAAGACACGCGCCAGGGCCCGGAATGTATCCGCGGCCGAGCCGGTTGCACTGTCGGCAAGCAGTCCGTACAACCCGGGAGAGAAGCAGATGTCCGTATCGGACGAGACCACCACCGTGAGCGACGGCATCCTCCTGTCCGACGCCGCCGCCGGCAAGGTCAAGGCCCTGCTGGACCAGGAAGGCCGGGACGACCTCGCGCTGCGCGTCGCCGTACAGCCCGGTGGCTGCTCCGGCCTGCGTTACCAGCTGTTCTTCGACGAGCGTTCGCTCGACGGCGATGTCGTCAAGGACTTCGGTGGCGTCAAGGTCGTCACCGACCGGATGAGCGCCCCGTACCTGGGCGGCGCCTCCATCGACTTCGTCGACACCATCGAGAAGCAGGGCTTCACGATCGACAACCCGAACGCGACGGGCTCCTGCGCCTGCGGGGACTCCTTCAGCTAGGAGAGAGCCGGCCGGGACAGAGTCGGCTGGAACTGAGCGCGCGAACAACAGGCGGCGGTCCCGGAACCCCGGGACCGCCGCCTGTCACGCGTGTCGCGTCCCGGTCAGGACTTCAGCGGCAGTGGATCGCCCGTCGTCGCCTCGATCACGCGCCGGTCGCCCAGCGGCTTGTCGAGCGTCACCTCCGCCGTCATGGACTTGGCCATCGCCACACAGACCGTCCCCGGCTCGCTGAACTCGGTCAGCCGCACCTTCACCGCCGTACCGCTCTCGTCCGCCGACGCCGTGTACGTACTGCACATACCGCCCGAGAAGTGCAGCGTCAGGGTCCGCCCCTCGGTGGTGTACGAGGTGACCCGCTGCCCCGGCACCTCCTCGCCCGGCGGCTGCGACCGGGGAGGTTTCGGCTTCGCCAGGAACTCCGGGGCGACCGCGGGCTGGGTGACCGTGTACGGCGGGGCGTCCCCGCCCGGCGCCACCTCGAACAGCCAGGACGGTACGAGCGCCCCGCGCCCGTCCACGGACCGCATCGCCAGCCCGAAGACCGCCTTCTCGACCACCAACGGCTCAGGATGGGGCGCGCCCTTCGGCAGGCATGGAGCCGAGGGCTTCCCGCCCCCGGGCGATGTACCGCCCTCCAGCGGCGCCGGGGTCGCGCAACCGCCGATCTCCCCGCCGCCGGTGGCGTCGCCCGGCGCGTTCAGTTCCTTCAGCGCCTCGTCCGCGCCGATCACCGGATACGAGTCGCTCGCCTCGGGCGCCGTCAACTGGCCGGTGCCGCCCGTCACATGCCCGTTGGCGTCCACCTGGATCCCGGTGGACCAGCCGTGGGTGGGCAGCCCGCCGACCACCGGGTCCGCGTTCACCACCCGGATCGCGCCCATCAACTGGCGTGCGTCCAGCGCGGCCCTGTCCTGTCCCAGCGCCTTCAGTACCGGAGCCGCCGCCCGCTTGGCCGCCGCCTCGCTGACCGCCTCACCGCGGCCGTCACTTCCGGTGCCGGCCATGGATCCGGATCCGCCGGCGCCACCCATGCTCGGACAGCTCTTCCCCTTGAGGCAGTTGTCACCGCCCGAGGGGCCGTACCGGTCGAAGGTCCAGGTGCCCGGCGCCTGCTTGTCGACACGGAGCAGCGGGCCGGAACCGTCCTTCTCCGTACCGACCTTCCATACCGTCCCGTCCGACCGCGGCGCGCCCGCCACCCCGAGCGCCCCGGCCAGCCGGGCCACATCGGCCGCCGCGACCTCTCCGTTCGTACGGTAGACACGGGCCGTCGCGGGACCGTCGGGCAGCGCGCCCTTGGCGCGGTAGGTGACCCCGCTCGGATCCGGCTCGCCCGGCGCGATGCCGGGCGGCCCGGAAGGGCTGGTTCCGGACCTGGACCCGGACTCGGTTCCGGCACCGCTCGCCGCGCCGTCGAGGGCGAGCGGCGGTGGCTTCCCGCTCCCCGACGTGCCGCTCCCCGCCGCATCGCTCCCCGACGTACCGCTCCCGCCGTCCGTGGCGTCGCCGGAGGCGCTGGTGGCGAAATACGCGCCACCGCCCCCGGCGATCAGTACCGCCGCCGCCACCGTGGCGACGGCGAGCGGGGAACGCCGCAGGCGGGGGCGTTCGGGGGCGTCGGCGCCCGCTGTGCTCTGCTGAGGCCGCTCCGTGCTGGTCACCGCTGCGCTCCTTCGGCTGTGAATCGTCCCGGTCGTCCCCTGACGCCGGTGGGACGGAACGGAGGAGCGGGCGGTTCCCGGGAGTACGCCGAGTGGGTGTCCGGGCCGGTCGTTGCCCGGTATCCGCCCCGTATGCCCGCCCGGTTCACGAAGAAGAGACGGCTATCGGGTAATTCGTGAGCTTAGAAAGGCCGCCGCAGACCCGATAGCGTGAACTGTCAACCGTTCTCCTCATCAGGAGCGTTAACGCCGTGCGAATCGCAGTCACCGGCTCCATCGCCACCGACCATCTGATGACCTTCCCCGGCCGCTTCGCCGACCAGCTGGTCGCCGAGCAGCTCCACACGGTCTCCCTTTCCTTCCTGGTCGACAACCTCGATGTGCGCAGGGGCGGTGTCGGAGCCAACATCTGCTTCGGCATGGGCCAGCTGGGCACAGCTCCCATCCTGGTCGGCGCGGCCGGTGCGGACTTCGACGAGTACCGCGCCTGGCTGGACCGCCACGGGGTCGACACCCTGTCGGTCCGTATCTCCGAGGTCCTGCACACGGCCCGCTTCGTCTGCACGACCGACGCCGACCACAACCAGATCGGCTCCTTCTACACGGGCGCGATGAGCGAGGCCCGGCTGATCGAGCTGAAGAAGGTCGCCGACCGCGTCGGCGGCCTGGACCTGGTGCTGATCGGCGCCGACGACCCCGAGGGGATGCTCCGCCACACCGAGGAGTGCCGCACCCGCGGGATCCCGTTCGCCGCGGACTTCTCGCAGCAGATCGCGCGCATGGGCGCGGACGAGATCCGCACCCTGCTCGACGGCGCCACCTATCTCTTCTCGAACGAGTACGAGAAGGGGCTCATCGAGTCCAAGACCGGCTGGTCCGACGCCGAGATCCTGTCCCGGGTCGGCCACCGCGTCACGACGCTCGGCAAGAACGGCGTCCGTATCGACCGCGTGGGCGAGGAGCCGATCATCGTCGGCTGCCCCGAGGAGGAGACCAAGGCCGACCCGACGGGCGTCGGCGACGCCTTCCGCGCCGGGTTCCTCTCGGGCCTGGCCTGGGGCGTCGGCCTGGAGCGCGCGGCCCAGGTCGGCTGCATGCTCGCGACCCTCGTCATCGAGACCGTCGGCACGCAGGAGTACACCCTGCGCAGGACCCACTTCATGGAGCGCTTCACCAAGGCGTACGGCCATGACGCCGCCGCCGAGGTCCAGGCCCACCTGGCCTGACGCCCCGCCCTACGACATCCGGCGGACCACATACGCGACACCGTGGTCCGCCGGCCGCTCGCCCACGTACTCCTGGCCGCGCATCTCGCACCACGCCGGAATGTCCAGCCGCGCCGCCTCGTCGTCCGAGAGGACCGTCACCGTCCCGCCCACCGGTACGTCGCCGAACACCTTCGCCAGCTCGATCACCGGAATCGGACACCGCTTGCCGAGCGCGTCCACCAGCAGCGAAGGCTCCGTGCCCGCGGACCCGGCGGCGGAGACCGGCGCTCCCAGGCGCTCGCGTACACCGGACACCACCGAGGGCAGCACCTCCAGGAACCTGTCCACGTCCGCCTCCGGTGTGCCGAGGGGCAGCGAGATCCGGACGTTCCCCTCCGACAGCACGCCCATCGCCCGCAGCACATGGCTCGGGGTCAGCGTGCTGCTCGTACAGGACGAGCCCGAGGAGACGGAGAACCCCGCCCGGTCCAGCTCGTGCAGCAGCGCCTCTCCGTCGACATAGAGACAGGAGAAGGTGACGAGATGGGGGAGCCGGCGCTCCGGATCACCCACCACCTCCACATCGGGCACCAGCTCGGGCACCCGCGCCCTGATCCGGTCGACCAGCGCCCGCAGCCGCGCCGACTCGTCCGCCGCCTCCGCGCGTACCGCCCGCAGCGAGGCCACCGCGGCCACGATCGCCGGGATGTTCTGGAACCCGGGAGCGCGCCCCGACTCCCGCTCGTCGGCCGGACCACGCGGGGCGAACCGGACGCCTTTGCGTACGGCGAGCAGCCCCACGCCCGCCGGGCCGCCCCACTTGTGCGCGCTGCCCGTCAACAGCGACCACGCACCCTCCACCGGGCCCCAGCCCAGCGACTGCGCCGCGTCCACCAGCAGCGGCACGCCCCGGCTGCGGCACGCCTCGGCGACGGCCGCCACCGGCTGCTCCGTACCCACCTCGTGATTGGCCGACTGGAGACAGGCCAGCGCGGTGTCCTCGCGCAGCGCTCCCGCGTACGCGTCGGGCGACACCGCGCCGAGCCGGTCCACCGGCACCTCGGTCACCGCGCCCCCGGTCGCCGCCTCATGGGCCGCCGCCGCGTGGAGCACCGAGGAGTGCTCCACCGCGGAGACCACCGCGTGCCGCCCGATACGCCGGCGCCCCGACAGCGCACCCGACATTCCGGAATGCACCGCATGTGTCCCCGAAGGAGTGAAAACCAGTTCGTCGGGGCGGCATCCGACGGCCTCGGCGGCGGCCTCGCGTGCCGCGTCGAGCAGCACCGCGGCCCGCCGGCCCTCGCGGTAGAGCCGGGCGGGGTCGGCCCAGCCCTCGTCCAGGGAAGCCTGGAGGGCCTGCCGGGCGACAGGGTGCAGCGGAGCCGAGGAAGCGACGTCGAAGTAGGCCACGCCCCACGCTAACGCGCGCTGGTTCCGGTTATCCGGAGGGAGCGTCAGAAGCGCCCCGGAAGCAGCCCTTCCAAGGCCCCGGGAGAGCCCTGGGAACGGCAAGTCCACCCCTTCGTGGAGTCGGGCGGCGCGTTGGGCACCCTCCCCGCACGGCCCTAAATCGCGTCCAGTAGGGTTTGGTCCGCATAAACATCCAAACCCCTGCCTGCGTGGGCCGGCGACCGACCAGGAGACGGCCGTAGCCGACCGCGCGGGCGAGACTCTCGGGAAGGCGCTACGTGAGTCCCAACGGCTCCGACCGCTCGTCGCGGCGCCCGATGCGGCGGAAGCTGCCGCAGGTGCTGACTGCGGGCCTGATCCTCGCGACCGCCACCGGTTGCACATACAAGGACTTCCCCCGCCTTGGAATGCCCACCCCAGTGACGGAGGAGGCTCCCCGGATCCTCTCCCTCTGGCAGGGCTCGTGGGCGGCAGCGCTCGTCACGGGCATCCTGGTATGGGGTCTGATCCTGTGGAGCATCATCTTCCACCGGCGCAGCCGCACCAAGGTGGAGGTACCTCCGCAGACCCGGTACAACATGCCCATCGAGGCGCTGTACACCGTGGTCCCGCTCATCATCGTCTCGGTGCTGTTCTACTTCACCGCCCGGGACGAGTCGAAGCTCCTCTCACTCTCCGAGAAGCCGGCCCACACCGTGAACGTGGTCGGCTACCAGTGGAGCTGGGGCTTCAACTACATCGAGAACGTGGACGGCAACACCGCCACGGGCAACGAGATCCCCCCGGAGCTCGACGCCATCCCGAAGCGG
This sequence comes from Streptomyces sp. NPDC094034, assembly GCF_040303865.1. Taxonomy (NCBI): domain Bacteria; kingdom Bacillati; phylum Actinomycetota; class Actinomycetes; order Kitasatosporales; family Streptomycetaceae; genus Streptomyces; species Streptomyces sp. NPDC094034. The sequence continues at coordinate 78,822 of NZ_JBEOUD010000029.1, forward strand.
TTCACCGACCAGTTCCCCAAGGGTGCCGAGGGCGTCTACGACGCCGGTGTGCCGGGCCAGCGGAACCCGCAGACCGGGAACCCGGGTCCGACGCTGTGGCTCCCCAAGGGGGAGAAGGTCCGGTTCATCCTCACGTCGCGTGATGTCATCCACTCCTTCTGGGTGGTGCCGTTCCTGATGAAGCAGGACGTCATCCCGGGGCACACCAACTCCTTCGAGGTGACCCCGAACCAGGAGGGCACCTTCCTGGGCAAGTGCGCCGAGCTCTGCGGCGTCGACCACTCGCGGATGCTCTTCAACGTCAAGGTGGTCTCCCCGGAGCGCTACCAGCAGCACTTGGAGGATCTGGCCAAGAAGGGCCAGAGCGGCTACATCCCGTCGGGCATCGCGCAGACGGATCCGGCCAAGAACGCGGAGACGAACAAACTGTGAGCATCCTCAACGAACCCCAGGGTGCCGCCGCAGCAGCTGACGACTCCTACGAGAGTGAGCTGCCGGTACGGCGCAAGCAGCCGGGCAATGTCGTCGTGAAGTGGCTGACCACCACGGATCACAAGACGATCGGCACGATGTACCTGGTCACGTCGTTCGCGTTCTTCTGCATCGGCGGTCTGATGGCGCTCTTCATGCGCGCCGAACTGGCCCGTCCCGGTACGCAGATCATGTCGAACGAGCAGTTCAACCAGGCGTTCACGATGCACGGCACGATCATGCTGCTGATGTTCGCGACGCCGCTCTTCGCCGGATTCGCCAACTGGATCATGCCGTTGCAGATCGGCGCGCCCGATGTGGCGTTCCCGCGGCTGAACATGTTCGCGTACTGGCTCTACCTCTTCGGCTCGATCATCGCCGTGAGCGGTTTCCTCACCCCCCAGGGCGCCGCCGACTTCGGCTGGTTCGCGTACTCGCCGCTGTCGGACGCGGTGCGTTCGCCGGGTATCGGCGCGGACCTGTGGATCATGGGTCTGGCCTTCTCCGGCTTCGGCACGATCCTCGGCTCGGTCAACTTCATCACCACGATCATCTGCATGCGCGCCCCCGGCATGACGATGTTCCGGATGCCGATCTTCACCTGGAACGTGCTGCTGACCGGTGTGCTGGTCCTGCTGGCCTTCCCGGTGCTCGCCGCCGCCCTCTTCGCGCTTGAGGCCGACCGCAAGTTCGGCGCGCAGATCTTCAACTCCGCCAACGGCGGGGCGTTGTTGTGGCAGCACCTGTTCTGGTTCTTCGGACATCCAGAGGTGTACATCATCGCCTTGCCGTTCTTCGGCATCGTCTCCGAAGTGATCCCGGTCTTCTCGCGCAAGCCGATGTTCGGTTACATCGGACTGGTGGCGGCGACGATCGCGATCGCGGGCCTGTCGGTGACGGTCTGGGCGCACCACATGTATGTGACGGGCGGCGTGTTGTTGCCGTTCTTCTCCTTCATGACCTTCCTGATCGCCGTGCCCACCGGTGTGAAGTTCTTCAACTGGATCGGCACGATGTGGAAGGGCTCACTGTCCTTCGAGACACCGATGCTGTGGACGATCGGATTCTTGATCACCTTCGTGTTCGGTGGTCTGACCGGTGTGATCCTGGCGTCGCCGCCGATGGACTTCCATGTGTCCGACTCCTACTTCGTGGTGGCGCACTTCCACTACGTGGTGTTCGGCACGGTGGTGTTCGCGATGTTCGCCGGATTCCACTTCTGGTGGCCGAAGTTCACCGGCAAGATGCTGGACGAGCGGCTCGGCAAGATCACGTTCTGGACGCTGTTCATCGGCTTCCACGGCACCTTCCTCGTCCAGCACTGGCTGGGCGCCGAGGGTATGCCGCGCCGTTACGCGGACTATCTCGCCGCCGACGGTTTCACCGCGCTGAACACCATCTCCACGATCAGCTCGTTCGTCCTCGGTGCGTCCGTCCTGCCGTTCTTCTACAACGTCTGGAAGACGGCCAAGTACGGCAAGAAGATCGAGGTCGACGACCCGTGGGGCTACGGCCGTTCGCTCGAATGGGCGACTTCCTGCCCGCCGCCGCGGCACAACTTCCTCACGCTGCCGCGCATCCGTTCCGAATCGCCGGCGTTCGATCTGCACCACCCCGAGATCGCCGCGCTGGAACACCTTGAGCTCGACGGCCAGAAGGACACCGCCCTCGCGGGTGGCAAGGAGGTCGGCAAGTGAAGATCCAAGGCAGGCTGTTCATCTGGCTGAGCGTCTTCATCCTCGCCACCGCCGTCGTCTACGGCGTCTGGTCGAAGGAGCCGGTCGGTACGACGGCGCTGTTCCTGGCCTTCGGCCTGAGCATCATGATCGGCTTCTATCTGGCCTTCACGGCTCGCCGGATGGACGCGCTGGCTCAGGACAACAAGGAGGCCGATGTCGCGGACGAGGCCGGCGAGGTGGGGTTCTTCGCCCCGCACAGCTGGCAGCCGTTCTCGCTCGCCGTCGGTGGTGCGCTCGCCTTCCTGGGTATCGCCATCGGCTGGTGGCTGCTTTACTTCTCGGCACCACTGATCCTGATCGGTCTCTGGGGCTGGGTCTTCGAGTTCTACCGGGGCGAGAACCAGAACCAGTAGCACTCCACTCCGAGTGAACCCGGGACCCGAGCATTCCATGCGGAGTGCTCGGGTCCCCCGTTTGCTCTTCTCACCGCGCGCAAAAGCGGCAGGCGTTCTTATCTTGTGCTCATGAAAAACACGCCACGCTTGCGCACTGTCTTGAGCTGCACCCTGCTGGTCGTGTCCCTCTGGGCGAGCGCGACCGCGTGCAGCGGCAACGAGAAGCACCCGCTCTCGGCCAAGCCGTCCGACGCCACCGGCAAGATCTCCTTCAGTACGTCCGCGGGCAAGACCAAGGCCGACCCGGACAAGCCCCTCGAAGTCACCTCCACGGGGGCCGACGGAAAGATCACCGACGTCACCGCTGTCGACAAGACGGGCCACTACCTGGCCGGCGAACTCACCGCCGACGGCACACGCTGGCACTCCACGGCACCCCTGGCCGCCGGCAGCCGCTACACCGTCAAGGTCTCCACGGAGAGCAAGAAGGGTGCCCCCGGGCTCCGGACACTCACCTTCGACACTCGCCCCGCCAAGAAGAAGCTCACCGTCGAATTCGGCCCGGACTCCGGCGAGTACGGGGTCGGCCAGCCCATCACCGCCACGCTCAGCGAACCGGTCACCTCCAAGAAGGCCAGGGACGTGGTCGAGCGGTCCCTGAAGGTCCGCTCCCAGCCCGCCGCCGACGGCGGCGCCTGGCACTGGGTGGACGAAACCGAACTCCACTACCGCCCCAAGGACTACTGGCCCGCCAACGGGACCGTCACCGCGTGGAGCACCCTCGAAGGTGTGAAGATCAGCGACAAGCTGTACGGCGGCGCGGTCAAGCCGATCAAGATCAAGACCGGCGACCGGGTCGAGGCCATCGTCGACGCCAGCGCGCACTACATGACGGTCTACGTCAACGGGGAAGAGATCAACAGCATCCCGGTGACCACCGGCAAGCCCGGCTTCTCCACGCGTAACGGCATCAAGGTCGTACTGGGCCAGGAGTACTTCGTACGGATGCGCGGCACCAGCGTCGGCATCGGCGGCGGTGAGGGCTACGACCTGCCCGTCTACTGGGCCACCCGCGTCACCTGGAGCGGTGAGTACGTACACGCCGCGCCGTGGTCCGTGGGCTCGCAGGGGTCCGCGAACGTCAGCCACGGCTGCGTGGGCATGTCCACCGGCAACGCCGCCTGGTTCTTCGAGACCGTCCAGGAAGGCGACATCGTCCAGGTCATCAACAGCGCCGGGGACTACATGGAGGACTTCGGCAACGGCTACGGCGACTGGAACGTGGACTGGAAGGACTGGCGCGAGGGCAGCGTCCTCCAGGCCGGCACACGGGAGGGCAGCAGCCCCGCCGACAAGGCGAGGCTCCGTCCCGTCGTCTGAGCCCGGAGAACCCGAACCGCGTGGTCCGCAAGGGGCCGTGGACGTCCGACCGACGTCCGCGGCCCCTCAGTCGTGCGCGGGCCCTCAGGCGTCCACAGCCCTCAGATGTCCACAGCTCTCAGGCGTCCACAGCCCTCAGGCGTCCACGGAGAGCCGGGTGCGCAGCAGGGAGGCCAGCGCCTGTGCGAAGCCGACCGGTTCGACCGGAAGCGTCACCGCGGCGTCCGCGCGGCTCCAGGTGGCCAGCCAGGCGTCCTGCGGGCGGCCGATCAGCAGCAGCACGGGCGGGCAGTGGAAGATCTCGTCCTTGATCTGCCGGCAGACCCCCATGCCGCCCGCGGGGACCGTCTCGCCGTCCAGCACACAGACGTCGATGCCGCCCTTGTCCAGCTGCTTGAGCACCGCGGGCAACGTGGCGCACTCCAGGAACTCGACCGGCGGCACATCGGCGGCCGGCCGGCGTCCCGCTGCCAGCCGGACCTGCTCGCGGGTGTTCGCGTCGTCGCTGTAGACCAGCACCGTGGCGGTCGGCTGCATTGTTCCTCCGTGACATCAGTGTCTGCGAGGGCTTCAGGGCGTCGTTGCCATGAACCGATGCCGCGGATGCTACTCCGTCGGACACCATGTCAGCACGGGTAATGACACCCCTTGACCGGGCTGTTCGAGCAGGGCACACCCCGTGGACACACCGAACGGCACCCCCGGGGTCAGGGCGGGATAAGCGACCGACATAATGTCGGTCGTGGCGACAGCAACGACAGTAGAAACCGGGCACGCGCACCCGTCGGTCAATCGGCCGAACCTCACCAGCGTCGGAACCATCATTTGGCTGAGTTCCGAGCTGATGTTCTTCGCGGCCCTCTTCGCGATGTACTTCACCCTGCGATCGGTGATGGGAGCCGAGTACTGGAAGGAAATGGCTCATGCCCTGAACATCCCGTTCTCGGCAACGAACACCACGATCCTGGTGCTCTCCTCCCTCACCTGCCAGCTCGGCGTCTTCGCCGCCGAGCGAGGTGACGTGAAGAAGCTCCGCACCTGGTTCGTGATCACGTTCGTGATGGGTGCGATCTTCATCGGGGGCCAGGTCTTCGAGTACACCGAGCTGGTCAAGAAGGACGGCATCTCGCTCTCCTCCGACCCGTACGGCTCGGTGTTCTATCTGACCACCGGCTTCCACGGTCTGCACGTGACGGGGGGTCTCATCGCGTTCCTGTTCGTCCTGGGCAGGACGTACGCGGCCAGGAGATTCACCCACGAGCAGGCGACCGCCGCCATCGTCGTGTCCTACTACTGGCACTTCGTCGATGTCGTCTGGATCGGCCTTTTCGCCACGATCTACTTGATCAAGTAGCCGGGCACCGCGCCCGAGCGCACACAGTCCAGAAGCACCGACGCAGAAGATCCTGACACCGGGGTAATCCGTGAAAAAGCTCTCCGCACGACGACGCCATCCGCTGGCGGCGGTCGTCGTCCTACTCCTCGCGCTGGCGGCCACCGGGGGGCTGTACACCGCGTTCGCGCCCGCGGGCAAGGCGCAGGCTGACGAAACCGCCCAGTCCCTCGCCATCGAGGAGGGCAAGAAGCTCTACTCCGTCGGCTGTGCCAGCTGCCATGGAACCGGCGGTCAGGGAACCTCTGACGGCCCGAGCCTGGTCGGCGTCGGCTCCGCCGCCGTGGACTTCCAGGTCGGCACCGGCCGTATGCCGGCCATGGCGCCCGGCGCCCAGGTGCCGAAGAAGAAGGTCATCTACTCGCAGAAGGAGATCGACCAGCTCGCCGCGTATGTCGCGTCCCTCGGCGCCGGTCCGATCACACCGACCGAGAAGCAGTACAGCCCCGCGGGTGCGGACATCGCCAACGGTGGCGAGCTGTTCCGTACCAACTGCACCCAGTGCCACAACTTCACCGGTGAGGGTGGGGCGCTGACACACGGCAAGACCGCGCCGTCGCTTGAGGGCGTGGATCCGAAGCACATCTACGAGGCCATGCAGACCGGCCCGCAGAACATGCCGTCCTTCCCCGACTCCACGATGCCGGAGAAGGAGAAGAAGGACATCATCGCCTACGTCAAGGCGGTGAACGGTGAGCAGTCCGAGAGCCCCGGCGGTCTCAAGCTGGGTGGCCTCGGCCCGGTCAGCGAAGGGCTCTTCGCCTGGATCTTCGGTCTGGGTGCTTTGATCGCAGTTGCCGTCTGGGTCGCGGCCCACACCGCTAAGGCCAAGAAGTCATGAGTAGCCAAGAAGACATCCAAGAGAAGAACCTGCCGAGCGAGCAGGGGGCCGCGTCCACCGCGGTGGAGCGTACGGACGACCCGTTCGCCGACCCGGGCCTGCCGGCCCACCGGCCGCGTGTGCAGGACATCGACGAGCGGGCGGCCAAGCGGTCCGAGCGCGCGATCGCCTTCCTGTTCCTGCTGTCGATGGTCGCGACGGTGGCGTTCATCGCCTCGTTCGTGGCGTTCCCGGTCGACAAGATCGTCTTTATCTTCCCGTTCGGCCATATCAGCATCCTGAACTTCTCGCTGGGCCTGACCCTGGGTATCGCGCTCTTCTGCATCGGCGCCGGCGCGGTCCACTGGGCCCGCACGCTGATGTCGGACGTGGAGATGTCCGACGACCGCCATCCGATCGAGGCGACGCCGGAGGTCAAGGCGAAGGTCCTGGAGGACTTCGCGGCGGGCGCCGCGGAGTCCGGCTTCGGCCGGCGCAAGCTGATCCGGAACACCATGTTCGGCGCGCTGGCGCTGGTACCGCTCTCCGGTGTGGTGCTCCTGCGCGACCTGGGCCCGCTGCCCGAGAAGAAGCTCCGCTCCACGCTGTGGCGCAAGGGCAAAGAGCTCATCAACATGAACACCAATGAGCCGCTGCGTCCCGAGGACATCGTCGTGGGCTCGCTGACCTTCGCCATGCCCGAGGGTCTCGACACGCACAGCGAGGACTTCCAGAAGCAGATCGCCAAGGCGGCTCTGATGATCGTCCGGATCCAGCCGGACGAGATCAAGGACAAGCGCGAGCTCGAATGGTCCCATCAGGGGATCGTGGCGTACTCGAAGATCTGTACCCATGTCGGCTGCCCGATCAGCCTGTACGAGCAGCAGACGCACCACGTGCTCTGCCCGTGCCACCAGTCCACCTTCGACCTCTCCGACGGCGCCCGCGTCATCTTCGGCCCGGCCGGTCACCCCCTTCCGCAGCTGCGTATCGGTGTGAACGCTGAGGGCAACCTCGAAGCGCTCGGCGACTTCGACGAGCCCGTCGGCCCTGCCTTCTGGGAGCGCGGATGAGTACCGCTGACGACAAGAACCGCAAGGCGCCCGCCGGTGAGCGGGTCGCCGACTGGGCGGACGGCAGGCTGGGCATCTACGGCCTGGCCAAGGCCAACATGCGGAAGATCTTCCCGGACCACTGGTCCTTCATGCTCGGTGAGATCTGCCTCTACAGCTTCATCATCATCATCCTCACGGGTGTGTATCTGACGCTGTTCTTCCACCCGTCGATGAACGAGGTGGAGTACCACGGCAGCTACGTCCCGCTCCAGGGCGTGATGATGTCGGAGGCGTTCGCCTCCACGCTGGACATCAGCTTCGACGTCCGCGGTGGGCTGCTGATCCGGCAGATCCACCACTGGGCCGCGCTGATCTTCCTCGCGGCCATGCTGGTCCACATGATGCGTGTCTTCTTCACGGGCGCGTTCCGCAAGCCGCGCGAGGTCAACTGGCTGTTCGGCTTCCTGCTGTTCGTCCTGGGCATGTTCACCGGGTTCACCGGTTACTCGCTCCCGGACGACCTGCTGTCCGGCACCGGTGTCCGGTTCATGCAGGGCGCGGTCCTGTCGGTGCCGGTCGTCGGAACGTATCTGTCGATGTTCCTGTTCGGCGGGGAGTTCCCCGGCGGCGACTTCGTGGCCCGGTTCTACTCGGTCCACATCCTGTTGCTGCCCGGCATCATGCTCGGCCTGGTGGTGGCCCACCTGATCCTGGTCTTCTACCACAAGCACACGCAGTTCGCGGGCCCCGGCCGTACGAACAGGAACGTCGTGGGCATGCCGCTGCTGCCGGTCTACATGGCGAAGGCCGGAGGCTTCTTCTTCCTGGTCTTCGGTGTGATCGCGATCGTCTCCGCGATCGCCACGATCAACCCGATCTGGGCCCTCGGCCCGTACCGTCCCGACCAGGTGTCCACCGGCGCCCAGCCCGACTGGTACATGGGCTTCTCCGAGGGACTCATCCGTGTGATGCCCGGCTGGGAGATCAATTTCGCCGGCCACACCCTCGTCCTGGGTGTCTTCATCCCGCTGGTGATCTTCCCGCTGGTGCTGGTCGCGATCGCGGTCTACCCGTTCATCGAGTCCTGGGTCACCGGTGACAAGCGCGAGCACCACATCGCGGACCGCCCGCGCAACGCGCCGACCCGTACCGCCTTCGGTGTGGCGTGGCTGACCTGGTACTTCGTACTGCTGGTCGGTGGTGGTAACGACCTGTGGGCGACGCACTTCCATCTGTCGATCAACGCGATCACCTGGTTCGTCCGGATCGCCTTCTTCGCCGGACCGGTCATCGCCTTCATCGTCACCAAGCGGATCTGTCTGGGTCTCCAGCGGCGCGACGCCGAGAAGGTGCTGCACGGACGCGAGTCCGGTGTCATCAAGCGGCTGCCGCACGGTGAGTTCATCGAGGTCCACACCCCGCTGGAGCAGGGAGACCTGCACAAGCTCACCGCGCACGAGCAGTACAAGCCGGCCGAGATCGGCCCCACGGTCGACGAGAACGGTGTCGAGCGCAAGGTCGGCCCGACCGAGAAGCTCCGCTCGAAGCTGAGCAAGGGCTACTACGGCGAGGGCAGCCAGATTCCCAAGCCCACCGCCGAGGAGTACAAGGAGATCACCAGCGGCCACGGCCACCACTGATCCCGCCCGGCCTCATCAGGTCGCCACCACCGAGGGCCCCGGCCCGGTCTCCCGCGAGGGAACCGGCCGGGGCCCTCGGCGTGGGATCCGTCCCGGAGTACGGGCATCCGCCCTGCGCGCCGGTACGCGCCGATAGGCTGGCCAAGGGCCGCACACAAGGCCCACGCATTGGACCCGGACACCCAGGAGCGAGCATGAGCGCTGTGACCCCCGTCGGAGGCGACACCGCGGCGGCCCGCACCTGGCCGGACGTACTGAACGCGCTGCTGAGCGGCGCCGACCAGAGCGCGGACGCCACCGCCTGGGCGATGGACCGGATCATGAGCGGCGAGGCCACCAACGCCCAGATCGCCGGGTTCGCCGTCGCGCTGCGGGCCAAGGGCGAGACCGTCGCCGAGATCAGCGGCCTCGTACGCTCCATGTACGCGCACGCCAACCTGATCGAGGTGCCCGGCCGGACCGTCGACATCGTCGGCACCGGCGGCGACGGCGCCAAGACCGTCAACATCTCGACCATGTCGTCGATCGTGGTCGCCGGCACCGGCGCGAAGGTCGTCAAGCACGGCAACCGCGCCGCGTCCTCGGCGAGCGGGGCCTCCGACGTACTGGAGAAGCTCGGCGTCAACCTGGAACTGACCCCTCAGCGGGTCGCCGAGGTCGCAGAGGAAGCCGGCATCACCTTCTGCTTCGCGGTGAAGTTCCACCCCGCCCTGCGCCATGTGGCCGCCGCGCGAGGCGAGTTGGGCATCCGCACCACCTTCAACTTCCTGGGCCCCCTCACCAACCCGGCGAAGGTCCGCGCGCAGGCGACCGGCGTCGCGGACGCCCGTATGGCGCCGATCATCGCGGGCGTGCTGGCCGAGCGCGGCTCCTCCGCGCTGGTCTTCCGCGGTGACGACGGCCTCGACGAGCTGACCACCACCGCGACGTCGCGGGTGTGGGTCGTACGGGACGGCGAGGTGACGGAGGAGGCGTTCGACCCGCGTGACGTGGGCCTGGAGCTGGTACCCGTGGAGGCGCTTCGGGGCGCGGACGCCTCGTACAACGCCGATGTCGCGCGGCGGCTGCTGGCGGGGGAGACGGGGCCGGTGCGGGACGCGGTGCTGCTGAACTCGGCGGCGGCGCTGGTGGCGCTGGACCCGACGGGGGAGTCGCTGGCGACGCAGCTGTCGGCGGGGATGGCCAGGGCAGCGGAGTCGATCGACTCGGGCGAAGCGGGGCGGGCGCTGGCGCGCTGGATCGCGTCGTCGCAGTCGTAGGCCCGCCGGGGTCGTGGTCCGGGCGCCGGAGGCGCACCGTACCCCGTATGGCATACTCTCCGGCAAGGTCATGAGCGACAGCGATTAAGGCCCCGGCTCGCTGTCCGGCAACCCTCCGTCCGTGGCGGGGTGCCCCGGGTGAAGACCAGGCCGTGGGCAGCGAGGTCCGCGGCAAGCGCGGACCCCTGCCACCTTTGGGGTCCTGGTCCTCAAGGGAGCAGTCTCGTGAGCAAGCGAATGCGTTAGGGCGAGCGCGCCCCTTCTTCAACACCTCCGCACGGTGACCCCGTGCGTCGAGGCACACCCCGCCACCAGCGCGGCGCAGCCGCGCACCGCGGGGACTTGAAGCCGTTCCGACTTGTCCCGCCGGGAGATATCGCCATGTCCGCACGCCCGAACGCCGCCGCCACCACGACCCCCTCGGACGATCCCGCCCGCGCCACCCCGCTGCCCGTGCTCGGGCGTGAGGTGACCGTCCCGCTCGTCACCGGCGGCGAGGTGACCTATGCCGCGCTCGACTACGCGGCCAGCGCCCCCGCCCTTCAGCGGGTGTGGGACGACGTCGCCGCCTACGCCCCGTACTACGGCAGTGTCCACCGGGGCGCCGGTTATCTCTCGCAGCTGTCCACCGACCTGTTCGAGAACAGCCGCCGCACCGTCGCCGAGTTCCTTGGCTGCCGCCCCGGTGATCAGGTCGTCTTCACCCGTTCGACCACCGATTCGCTCAATCTGCTGGCGGCCGTGGTCCCCGCGGAGTGTGAGGTGTTCGTGTTCGAGACCGAGCACCACGCCTCGCTGCTGCCCTGGCGGGACGCCCGGGTGAGCTATCTGGACGCTCCTCGGACGCCGGGCGAGGCCGTCGCCACGCTGGAGCGGGCGCTCGCCGGGCGGGGTTCCGGGGGGCCGGCGCTGGTCTGTGTGACCGGTGCGTCCAATGTGACCGGTGAGCTGTGGCCCGTACGGGAGCTGGCCGCCGCCGCGCACGCGGGGGGCGCCCGTATCGTGCTGGACGCCGCTCAGCTCGCACCGCACCATCCCGTGGACATCGCGGAGCTGGACGTCGACTGGGTGGCCTTCTCCGGGCACAAGCTGTACGCGCCGTTCGGGTCCGGGGTGCTCGCCGGGCGGGCCGACTGGCTCCAGGGCGCGGAGCCGTATCTCGCCGGGGGCGGCGCCAGCCGTAAGGTGGCGCGCCGGGCCGACGGCGGGGTGGATGTCGACTGGCACACCACGGCGGCCCGTCATGAGGCCGGTTCGCCCAATGTCATCGGGGTGTACGCGATCGCCTCGGCCTGCAAGGCGCTCACCGACGCCGGGTTCGACGCGCTGGTGGCGCGCGAGCAGCGGCTCGTGGCCCGGGTGCGGGAGGGGCTGGCCGGGGTGCCCGAGGTGAAGGTGCTCTCGCTGTTCGGCGAGGACGCGCCGCGGGTCGGCGTGCTGTCGTTCGTGGTCGAGGGGTGGAACAGCTCGCACTTCGCCGCCGCGCTCTCCGCGGAGTACGGCATCGGTGTTCGGGACGGGCTCTTCTGCGCCCACCCGCTGGTACGGACGCTGCTGGGCAGCGACCCGCGCGACCCGGGGGAGTGCGGCGCCCCCGACGCCGAGCCGGGCGAGCGGTCGCTCAACGCGATCCGGGTGAGCTTCGGCGCCGGGACGCCGGACGAGCATGTCGACCGGTTCGTCCGGGCCGTGCGGGAGCTGGTGACCGATGGCGCGCGGTGGAACTACCGTACGGAGGACGGCCGCTGCGTCCCCGACCGCGGCTGAGGTCAGGCCGCTACGGGCGCGAGGCGGGTGCCGAGCAGGACCATCCGCAGGGCGCGTTCGGTCGCGTCGGCGAGGAACTCACCGCCCCGGTCGAGCGCTTCGGGCAGCGCTACGGGTGCGGGCAGGATCGAGCTGTACGCGTCGACGCCCACGGCCCGCACCTCGTGCGCGCCCTGCCCGATGGTGCCGGCCAGTACCAGGACCGGCACCCCGGACGCGTGGGCGCGGCGGGCGACTTCGGCCGGGATCTTGCCGCGTACGGTCTGGTGGTCGAGCGCGCCTTCCGCGGTGATCACCAGATCGGCGCGGGCCAGCCGGGCGTCGAGGTCGAGCCGGTCGAGCAGGACGTCGAAGCGGGGCAGCAGGCGCGCGCCGAGGGCGGCCAGACCGGCTCCCAGACCGCCGGAGGCGCCCGTGCCGGGGGCGGTGCGCAGGTCGGTCGCGGGGGACAGGTCCCTGGTGAGGACGGCCGCCCAGCGCTCCAGCGCCAGGGACAGCTCCTCCACCATGGCCGGTCCCGCGCCCTTCTGCGGGCCGAACACCCGGGCCACTCCGCGCGGGCCGCACAGTACGTTGAACGGGTTGCAGGCGACGAGCAGTTCAGTGCCGGAGAGCCGGGGGTCGAGTCCGCTCGTATCGATGCGGTCCAGTCCGCGCAGCGCGGCGCCGCCCGGGGGCAGTTCCCGGCCGCGGTGGTCGAGGAGCCGGGCGCCGAGTGCGCGCAGTGCTCCGGCGCCGCCGTCCGACGTACCGGAGTCGCCGCAGCCGACGAGGACGCGTCGGACGCCCAGGTCCAGTGCGGCGCCGATGAGTTGGCCGACGCCGTGGGTCGTGGTGGCGCCCGGGTCGCGCCGGCCGGCCGGTACGAGCGAGAGGCCCGCGACAGCGGCCATCTCGACGACGGCCGTCGGCGTACCGGGCGTGGTGCCCCCGAGGAGTGCGAAGTGGCTGTCGACGGGGTCACCGACCGGGCCGGTCGCGGTGTACGGGACCAGTCGGCCGCTGGTCGCGGCGGCCAGCGCCTCGGCGGTGCCCTCGCCCCCGTCCACCAGCGGGATCAGATCGACTTCCGCGTCGGGCACCACCCTGAGCAGGCCCTCGGCGATGGACTGGGCGACCTGGCGGGCGGAGAGGGACTCCTTGAAGCCGCTGGGGGCGATGGCGATGCGGTAGCTCATGGCTGGGTCTCCAGACGAACGGGCACGCCGAGCAGCGGCCAGACGGCGAGGGCGAAGAGCAGGACGAGGGCTGCTGTGAGCGGCGCGAGCACGGCGGAGAGCCGGAGCAGGTCACGCGGGGTGTAGGTGGGGGTGCCGGGCAGCTCGGCGAAGAGCGCGACGGGTTTCGCGGAGGCGGGCAGGGTGTGGCAGAACCCGGCCGCGGCGGTCGAGGCGAGCGCGGCGGCCATCGGGTTGACGCCGGCGCCGATGGCGGCGACGACCACCAGCGGGACCAGCACGGAGGATCTGGCCGAGCGGGACTGAAGGGCCAGATGGGCCGCCGTGCTGATCAGCACCACCCCGGTGAGGAACGCCCACGGCGGGATGGTGGAGCCGCCGGGCACCCAGCTGACCAGCCAGGCGGCGGCTCCCGACTCGGCGAGGGCGACACCCATCGCCATGGTCGCCGCCATGAAGAGCAGCAGCGGCCAGGGCACGGTCCGCAGCCCGTCCTTGAGTCCGACGGTCCCGAGCGCCGGGGACGCGGCGACGACCGCGCCGATCAGCGCGACCACCGCCGGGGACACACCGTGCAGCGGCTCGCTGCACCACAGCACGACCACGGTCCCGAGCAGCACCGCGCACCGCGCCTCCGACGAGGTCAGCGGTCCCTCGACCGGGGTGTCCGCGTGCCGCTGGATCTCCGCGGCGGTGATCCGGACGGGTCCGCGCCGGTCGGCGCGTGTCGTGGTCGTCAGGAGCACCGCCTCGGCGGCGAGATGGGAGCAGACGACGGCGAGCGGCAGCCCGAGCAGCAGCCACTCGACGAACCCCAGCCGCTGTCCGGTCTGCTCCCACAGCACGCTGACGGTGATCAGATGCGCGCCCGCGCCGATCAGGGTGGCGACGGCGGAGAGCAGGATGACGGTCGGGAAGAGCAGCGCGAGCATCACCACGAGGCGGGTGCGGTCGGCGAGCGCCTTGGCGAGCGCGAGGAAGACCGGCAGGGCGAGGGCCGCGCGTCCTGAGGTGGCCGGTACGGCGAAGGCGGTGACCACCAGCGCGGCCGTGGTCAGATGCGTCAACTGCCGTACGGTGCGGGCCCCGCCGACCAGGAAAGCCGCGGCCCGGCTGGCGAGCCCGGTGCCCGTGACGGCAGCCGCCAGGACGAACGCGCAGATCAGCAGCCACACCGTCTCGTCGCCGAGCGTCGCGAACAGCGTCTCGCTGCTGATCACGCCCGTCGCGGTCAGCGCCAGCCCGGCGCCCAGGGCGATATACGTGTCGTCCACCGGGGTGGCGATCCAGGCGCAGGTGGCGAGGGCGAAGACACCCAGGGTGAGCCGCGCGTCACCGCTCAGTCCCGGCAGGGAACCGGGCACGGCGAGCAGCGCGCAGATGCTGAGTACGGCGCAGAGCCAGCCGGCCTGCCGGAACGAGAGGGTCACGGCGAACAGCCTCTGTCCGTGCGGTGAGCCCCGGATGAACGCTTTATGAGAGGGAGTTCATGCGGGGGGCCGGGCGGCCGTCATGGCATCCGGTAGCCCATGCCCCGTACGGTCTCCAGCCGCTGGGCGCCCAGTTTCCTGCGCAGGGCCCGTACGTACACGTCCACGATATTGGAGCCGGGGTCGAAGTCGTACCCCCAGACATGGGAGAGGATCTGTTCCCGCGAGAGCACCTGGCCCGGATGGCGCAGGAACAGTTCGAGCAGCACGAACTCGCGGGCCGTCAGATCGACGGTCAGCTCGCCGGAACGCGCCCTGCGGGTACGCAGATCCAGGCTGAGGTCGCCGCTGCGCAACATCGTCACCTCGGGCGCGCGGGCCGCGGTGCGCAGCCGTAGCCGTATCCGCGCCAGCAGTTCCTCGAAGCGGAACGGCTTCGTCATCCAGTCGTCGGCGCCGCCCTCCAGCCCTGCCACGGTGTCCCGTACGGAATCCCGCGCCGTCAGCACGATGACCGGCAGCGTCACCCGCGCCTCGCGCAACTCCCGCAGCACGGTGAAGCCGTCGCGCCCCGGCAGCCCGATGTCGAGCAGCACCAGATCGAAGCCGCCGGTGACGGCGTACTCCAGGGCCGAGTCGCCGTCGGCGGCCACGGTGGTGGTGAAGCCGTTCGCGCGCAGCCCCTTCTCCACGAAGGAGGCGATGCGCTCCTCGTCCTCGGCGATCAGAATGCGGTTCATGAACTCGTCTCCAGGATGAGTACGAAGGTGGCGCCGCCGCCCTCGGTGGGGCGCAGTTCGACCCGGCCCCGGTGGCCTTCGGCGATCGCCCTGACGATCGCCAGACCGAGCCCGGCCCCGCTGGTGCGGGCGCCGCGGCGGGCCGTACCGCGGCGGAAGCGTTCGAAGATCACCTCCGCGTCCTGCGGCTGTACGCCGGGGCCGTTGTCGGTGACATGGAGCTCGATCCGGTCGCCGTGCGCCTGCGAGCCGATCCGGATGCGCTGTCCTGGCACGGTGTGCTGCACGGCGTTCTGCGCGAGCTGCACCATCGCCTGGGTGATCCGCTGCGGATCGAGCCGCGCCGCACGGTCCGCGACCCCGTCCAGCACCCATTCCCGGTCGCCCAGCGTCCGCGCCTTCACGAAGACATCGGCGGTCAGCTCGGCGAGCTGGACCGGCTCGGGAGTGATGAAGTCGGGCCGTTCGGCCTTGGCGAGGAGCAGCAGATCCTCGACGATACGGCTCATCCGGTCCAGCTCGTCGGTGACCAGACGTACGGTCTCCTCCCGGTCGGCCGGATCGTCGCCCATCACCTCCAGATGGCCGCGCACGATGGTGATCGGTGTCCGCAGTTCGTGCCCGGCGTCGTCGACGAACTCCCGCTGCGCGGCGAACGCCCGCTCCAGCCGGTCGAGCATCCCGTTGAAGGTCTCGGCGAGGGCCGCGATGTCGTCCCGCCCCTTGACGGGGATACGGCGGGTGAGGTCCTGCTCGGTGAGTTGCGCCGCGGTGATCCGTACGACCCGTACCGGCGCGAGTATGCGGCCCGCGACCGCCCAGCCGATGCCGGTCGTCATCAGCAGCGCCACCCCCGAGATGGCCAGCAGCGTACGGAACGTCTCGTTCGCGACGGCCCGTTCCCGGTCCGCGTGGAAGGCGACGACGAACGCGCCGGGCGCCGCGTCACTGGCCGGGTCTATGGCGACCTTGGCCCAGCGCACCTCGCCTCCCGGGCGGTGCAGGGTGCCGGAGGCGGCCTTGGAGGCGAAGATCCGGGTCAGGGCGTCGTCGTCGCGCCACAGGGCGGTCCGGTCGGGGAGGTCGCGGCGCTGCCGGATCACATGCGGTTTGGGTACGCCGGCCCTGATCAGGCCGAGCAACTCCTCGTCCGTGTCGGAGTACTGGCGCTGGAGAAACACCCGGAGCAGTCTGCGCGGGTCGCTGAACCGCTCGCCGGTCTCCGGATCGACGCCTTGGCCGACGAAGTTCGCGAACTCGCCTGTTTCCTGGGTGAGCAGCTGGCTGATCCGCTGGTCGACGTCCCGCAACAGGATGGAACGGGTGGTGGTGGCCACGGCGGCCAGCGCGGCCGTCATCACCACCAGCAGCCAGAGGAGGATCCGTACCCGGGCGGAGATACGGCGCGAGTCAGCCGTCTTCACCGGTGTCGTCACCGCGGTCGTCATCGTCGTCACCGTCGGTGGCCGAGGGGCCGGGCACGACGGCGTCGCCCGGGCCGGCGCCGGGGCTCGCGCTCTTCGAGGGGGCCGGCGGGGTGTCCGGCAGCATGGTCGGCGTGCCGGACGGTGTGGTGCCCAGCTCGACCTTGGGCGGCACCTTGGGCGCGTCGGGACTGTCCGTCATCGCGTAGCTGGTCGCGGCGATACCGAGCGGGATGGCGACGACTGCCGCCAGGGCCGCCAGACGAGGAGAGAAAGCCATGCCGGTCATGGTGCCGGGCGCGCAAGAGACGGGGATGAGCGCCGGATGAGGAATTCTTCATCCGCCACCGGCGCCGGGGAGCCCTACGCGTCGAGTCCGATGGCGAAGGCGGCTTCCAGGTCGTGCTGGGAGTACGTACGGAACGCCACATGCGTGTCCGTGCCCTCGACGCCCTCGATCTTGCTGATCCGGCCGGGGATCACATCCGCCAGATCGTCGTGCTTGGGGACCCGGACCATGGCGATCAGGTCGTACGTACCGGTGACCGAGAAGACCTCGCTGACGTTGTCGAGGGCCGCGATCGACTCCGCGATCTCGGGGATCCGGTCGACGCTGGTCTTGATGAGCACGATCGCGGTGATCACGGTTGGCGTTCTCCCTCGGTGGCCGCGGTTTGGTCTTTCACTCTATCGGTACGCCAGTACCGCACCCAGGCGTAGAGGAAGCCGGTGCCGAACCCCACCAGATGCGCGAGATAGGCGACCCCGGGGCCGGAGCTCGCGCCGCGCGCCGCCACCCACTGGAGCACGAACCAGAAGATCAGCACGATCCAGGCGGGGAAGCGCAGCGGCAGGAAGAGCAGAAACGGGAAGAGGCTGGTGACCCGGGCCCTGGGGAAGAGATAGAGGAAGGCGCCGAGCACCCCCGAGATCGCGCCCGAGGCGCCCACCAGCGTCTGGTCCGAGTCGGCGTTGGCCGCCGCGTACACGAACAGCGCGAAGTAGCCGACGGCGAGATAGAAGAGCGCGAACCCCGCCCGGCCCATCCGCTCCTCGGCCATCGCCCCGAAGACATACAGAAAGAGCATGTTGCCCAGCAGATGCAGCCAGCTGCCGTGGACGAAGAGCGCGGTCAGCGGGGTGAGCAGGGCGTGCGGGGTGCCGTGCAGCAGATTGACGGGGATGACGCCCCACCGTTCGAAATACGCGCTCTGGGTCGCGAGGAGCGTGTCCCCCTCGCCGTACCCCGGATTGAACCCCGACAGCGGGCTGACCAGGAAGACCAGACAGCAGAGGCCGATCAGTCCATAGGTCACCACTGGGCCGTCGGCCGCGGTCCGCCACTTGATCATGGACAGAGCATCGCCTACCGGGACCGACTGGTACAGAGCGCCTCGCCGCCCCCTGGAGTGGCCGCCAGGCCGTAGGGTTGCTGGCATCACATGCGTGTTCCGGAGTCTCCGCGTTTCGACGGCGCACCGCGGGACACCGCACGAGGGACGACGGAAACTGCGAAAAACCGCGAGAAGAGGACGGCGACGATGACGACGGTTCCCCAGCCGACGGCCGCTACCCGGTGGCGCTGCACGCTGTGCGGCAATCTCACGCGCTTCGATGTGACCCGCTCGTCGAAGGCCGTCGAGTACGTCCATCTGGACCTGGCCGGGGAGCCGAAGGTCGAGGAGCGCGAGGTGGTCAGTGAGACCATCGAGTCGGTGCGGTGCCGTTGGTGCAACGCCGTGGACCAGATCGAGCTGGTGGACAGGCCAGGGGCCGGTTCCTGAGGGAGCCGCCCGAAAGGGGTAGATGGGGTGACGGATCGTGGAGCAGCCCGCGAGCGGTGCTGAGCCGGCCGGTGCGGCCGGCGGTGACGCCGCCGAGGCGCTCGACCGCCCGCTCCCGGACGGGGTACGGCGCCGGGTCGTCGCGCTGGTCTCCGACGCCTTCGGCGGGCTGACCGTCACCGAACTCCCGGCGCAATTGCGGCAGTACGCCCGGTTCACCCCGAACAGGCGGGCGAAGTTCGCGGGGAACGCGATGGCCGCCGCCCTGGAGAGCGACCCCGTGTTCCGCCAGCGGATCGGGGAGCGGATCAGCCAGGCCCAGCCCGAACTGGCCGCGGCCCTGGAGGCCGGCTCGCCACCGGCCGCCGCCGATCCCGTCGATGTCGCCGCCGCCGCGTATGTCCTCAGACCGCCCGGGTGGGTGAAGCTGGTGGCCGCCGCGGGCGAGGAGGCCCAGCGGGCGGACGCCGAGCGGGCCGGTGCGGAGACCCGGCGCGAGTTGGAGCGGCTGCGCGAGGAGCTGGCCGTCGCCAGGGCGCTGACCAAGAGCGAGACCGAACGGCTGCGTACGGAGCTGGAGGCGGCCCGTAAGGAGTCCGAATCGCTCCATCGCAAGCTGCGCAGCGCCCACAGCGATGTGAAGCGGGGCGAGGCCGCGCTGCGCCGCGCACACGCGGAGTCCGAGGCGTTCCGGGCCGAGTCCGCGGCGCAGATCTCCGCCGCGGAGAGCGAGACGCGCCGGATCAGGGCGCGTCTCGGTGAGGCGGAGGCGGCCGTCGAGGCGAGCCGCCGGGCCGCCCGCGAGGGCCGCTCGGTGGAGGACATGCGGCTCCGGCTGCTGCTGGACACGGTGCTGGAGTCGGCGCAGGGGCTGCGCCGCGAGCTGGCGCTGCCGCCCGCCGCGGCCCGCCCCGCGGACATGGTCGACGCGGTGGAGCCCGGCCGGATGTCTCCCAAGGACGTGGCGGCCCGCGCGCTGTCCGAGACCGATCCCGCGCTGCTCGACCAGTTGCTCGCGCTGCCGCAGGCGCATCTGATCGTGGACGGCTACAACGTCACCAAGACCGGCTATCCGACGATGCCGCTGGAGAAGCAGCGGCTGCGGCTGCTGGGCGGGCTCGCCATGCTCGCGGCGCAGACGGGCGCCGAGGTGACCTGTGTCTTCGACGGCGCCGAACTGGCGGCGCCGGTGCTGCTCGCCCCGCCGCGCGGGGTACGGGTGCTGTTCTCGAAACCGGGTGTGACGGCGGACGAGTTGATCCGCCAGCTCGTCAGGGCGGAGCCGCCGGGCCGGCCCGTGGTGGTCGTCTCCACCGACCGGGAGGTCGCGGACGGGGTCGCCAGGGCCGGTGCCAGGCCGGTCGCGTCCGCCTTGCTGCTGAAGCGGCTTTCGCGCGTCTGATGCCGGTCGCGCACTGATCGCGGCACTGGTCAACTCATGTCAACAATGACCGAATTGCTCGCTTGTTGTCGGAGCGCAGCGTCGAATGTCCATGACTGCCTGTGTGGTGTCGGTAAATTATGTGCGTGTCGACTGAGTTTTTCCCTGGAAGGATTTGAAGTGATCACAAGTAGGTCACTAAGGTCAGGCCTCGAACCTTCGCGCGGTTGATCATCCATCCGGGGTGGCAGCGAAGGAACCGCCGATTTCGTGTAGTTCAGCCCGGTTCGGTCCAGTTCGCTGGAGGGATGGACGCAGGAAGCCGGGACTTCACGTCCCCAGGGCCCGGTAGGCGGCTGAGGAAGAAGGAGCTCGCCTCCGTGGCGTCCCACCGTCGACCCAAGCAGCCGAGCCGTGCCCGTGTGACCGTGCTCACCGCTACCGCCGCCGCTGCCGTCGCTCTCAGCGCCCAGGCCGCGAACGCCGCCCCGACGCCGAGCAAGGAAGACGTCAAGGAGAAGGTCGACAAGCTCTACGAGGACGCGGAGAAGGCCACCGAGAAGTACAACGGGGCCAAGGAGGCGCAGGGCAAGCTCGAAAAGCAGGTCGACGCGCTCCAGGACAAGGTCGCCCGCGGCCAGGACGAGCTGAACGACCTGCGCGACGGCCTCGGTTCGATGGCCAGCGCCCAGTACCGCACCGGCGGCATCGACCCGGCCGTGCAGCTGTTCCTCTCCTCGGACCCGGACAGCTACCTGGAGAAGGCGTCCACGCTCGACCAGGTGAGCGCCAAGCAGGCCGACACGCTCCAGCAGATCCAGTCCAAGCAGCGGACCCTCGCGCAGCAGCGCCAGGAGGCCCAGGGCAAGGTCAAGGACCTCGCGGAGACCCGCAAGCAGCTCGGCGAGAAGAAGGACGAGGTCCGCGGGAAGCTCGCCGAGGCGCAGAAGCTGCTCAACACGCTCACCGCGCAGGAGCGTCAGGCCCTCGCCCAGGAGGAGGAGTCCCGCGCCAGCCGCGCCGGCGGCACCTCCTCGCGCGCCGACCTCGGCAACGTCGGATCCTCCTCGCAGCTCGCCGCCGCCGCGTTCGCCGCCGCCCAGAGCAAGATCGGCACCCCGTACGTCTACGGCGCGAGCGGCCCCAGCTCGTTCGACTGCTCCGGACTGACCTCCTGGGCCTTCGCGCAGGCCGGCGCCGCCATACCCCGTACCTCCGAGGCCCAGGCCAGCGCCGGTACACGCCTCGGGATGAGCCAGCTCAAGCAGGGCGACCTGGTCATCTTCTACGGCGACCTGCACCACGTCGGCTTCTACGCGGGCAACGGCCAGGTGCTGCACGCCCCCAAGCCCGGTGCCAGCGTGCGCTACGAGTCCATCAACAACATGCCGTTCCAGTTCGGTGTCCGGATCGCCTGACGGCCCCTGACACCCGCCCATTCGGGCGAATTCCCGCTACGCACACTGACGCCGCGCCCCACCGATGACCTTGTGGTCTCCGGTGGGGCGCCGTTTTGTGTGCGCGGGGCGGTCGTTGGTCGCTCCGTGGTCGCACGGCTACTGTCTGCTGCGCGCAGCTCCGGCCAGCGGTCCGCCCGTCGGGCGGCAGGGGCTGCGTCAGTGCGTACAGCGGAAGGAAGTGCGGCTTCCCGTGGTGTCCCATCGCCGCCCCTCACAGCCCGGTCCGGGCCTCGGCGCCCGCGGCAGCGCCATCGCAGTGTCCGCCGCGGCGGCCACCGCCGCGGCGGCGCTCGGAGCCGCCCCCGCGGGCGCCGACCCGCACGCGACGCCGGAGGCCACCCGCGCCAAGGTCGACCAGCTGTACGAACAGGCCGAGAGGGCCACCGAGTTGTACAACAAGGCGAGCGAACGGGTGGGACGGCTGCGCGGCTTGGTCGAGCACGCGCAGGACAGCGCCGCCCGCGGCCAGGAGCGCGTCAACACGATGCGCGGAGCGCTCGGTTCACTCGCGGGCGCCCAGTACCGCTCGGGCGGCATCGACCCGGCCCTCGCCCTGCTGCTCTCCTCCGACCCCGACAGCTATCTCGACAAGGCGTCCGTCCTGGACCGGGTCGGTGCCCGCCAGTCCGGCACCCTGAGAGAACTCCAGCAGGCCCAGCGGAGGCTGGGACAGGTGCGTATGGAAGCCGCCCACGACCTCACCGAGCTGGAGCGCAGCAGGGACGCCGTATCCCGGCACAAGCGCACCGTCGAACGCAAACTCGCCGAGGCACGGCGGCTGCTCGACTCCCTGCCCACCGCCGACCGCGACTCCTACGACCGGGCCTCCCGCTCCGACCGCGGCGAGGGCTCCGCGCTCGCCGGTGGCGTACCCGCCTCGGGGCGCGCCGCGGCGGCGGTGCGCGCCGCCCGGAACGCGGTGGGCCGGCCCTACGTCTGGGGCGCCAACGGGCCCTCGGGCTTCGACTGTTCGGGACTCACCCAGTGGTCGTACGCGCAGGCCGGGGTCGGACTGCCGCGCACCTCCCAGGCACAGCGGTACGCGGGCCGGCAGGTCCCGCTCACCGCCGCGCGCCCCGGTGACCTCGTGGCGTACCGCGACGACGCCAGTCACATCGGCATGTACGTGGGCAACGGCCAGGTGATCCACGCCCCCTACCCCGGGGCCTCGGTGCGCTACGACCCGGTCGGCATGATGCCGGTCTCGTCGGTCACGCGCGTCTGACCGGGGCCGGTCCGCCGGCCACCCCGTACGATCGGCGGCGTGGCAGGTCGGGCGCGTACGGCGGCAGGACGGCACGGCGCGTGGGGACGTACGGCCGTGCCGTGGCTCCTCGCGCTGCTGCTGGCGGCGGGCTGTACGGCCCCCGAGAAGGCCCCCGACACCGCCACCGACGCGATCGGGCGGACCCTGGAGCGGCGGGCCGCGGCCGTGATGGACCGGGACGAGGAC
Source organism: Streptomyces sp. NPDC094034 (assembly GCF_040303865.1). NCBI lineage: Bacteria > Bacillati > Actinomycetota > Actinomycetes > Kitasatosporales > Streptomycetaceae > Streptomyces > Streptomyces sp. NPDC094034. The sequence goes on from NZ_JBEOUD010000029.1 coordinate 101,531, forward strand.
GCGTATCTCGCCGTCCTCGCCCCTTCCGCGCAGGCCCTGCGCGCCACCGCGCGCGAGGAGTTCGAGAACCTCGCGGCCGTGCCGCTCGGCTCCTGGACGTACCACCTCACCGACATCGAACGGACCGGCGACCGGGCCACCGTCCAGGCCGAACTGCGCTACCGGATCGCCGGCTACGACACCGCGCCGGTCGCCACGCCCCGCACGCTGGCGCTTGAGGAGAGCGGCGGACGCTGGTACGTGACCGGTGACCGGGCGGGCGCGGGCGGCGGCCCACAGCTCTGGCAGCAGGGCGAGGTACGGGCCGTACACGGCGACCACAGCCTCGTCCTCGGCGTCGGGGCGGGCCAGGCCGCCGACGCGCGGCTGCGCGGGATCGCGGCCGCCGCCGACCGGGCCGTACCCGCCGTGGACGACGCCTGGCCGGGCCCGTGGGCGCGCCGGGTGGTCCTGCTCGTACCGGACTCCCTGGAGTCCATGGCCGGGCTCCTGAAGGCGCCGGCGGCCGGATACCGCGGCATCGCGGCGGTCACCACCGGCGAGGTCGGCTCCCCGGGCGCGGCGCCCGCCGACCGGATCGTGGTGAACCCCGAGGCATACGGCGACCTGAGCGGCTACGGACAGCGGATCGTCCTCACCCACGAGACCACCCACGTCGCGACCCGGACCGCCACCTCGGCCGCCACTCCGGCATGGCTCTCGGAGGGCTTCGCCGACTGGGTCGCGTACCGGGGTACGGACCGGACGGCGGGCGAGATCGCCCCCGAACTCCAGCGCGCCGTCCGTCGCGGGGAGACTCCCGCCCAACTGCCCTCCGACGAGGACTTCGCCTTCGGCGGCGACGCCGACCGGCTGGCCCGTTCCTACGAGGGCGGCTGGCTGGCCTGTGAACTGATCGCCCGGGACTGGGGCGAGCGGCGGCTGATCGACTTCTACCGGGCCGTGGGCGCGCACCCGGGGCGCGAAGGAGCGGTGGAGAAGGCGGCGCACGACGTGCTCTCCACCACGCCGGACGACCTCACGGCGCGCTGGCGCGACTTTGCTCGTCAGCGTCTGGCCTGAGCGCCGTCGCGTCCCCGTCGCGGGGCCCCGGGACCGTGGCCCGCCACAGCCGCGCACACGCGGTCAGGGTCGCCGCGACCAGCAGCCCGTTCCGCAGGGCGAGCAGCAGGACACCCACCGGGTCGCCGGCCACCACATGCGAGAACAGCAGCGGGAATTCGAGCAGGGTCACCGCGGTCGCGGCCACCACCAGCCACCCGGGCAGGGCCATCCGGCTCGCCCGCAGCGTCAGACAGACGGCCGCCAGACCGACCAGCCAGAGCATGTACTGCGGGCTGATCACCCGGCTCGTGGTGGTGAACAGCAGTACGGCGGCGAACGCGGCGTCGTACAGCGTGCCCGTACCGAACGCGCGCGCCCGCAGCCGCCACACCAGCAGCCAGCCGAAGGACAGGACGGTCAGCGCCAGCGCGGCATTGCTGACCAGCGGGACATACGGCCCGACGAACTCCACCGACCCGTAGTTGAGCAGCACGCTCCCGTTCCAGCCGTAGTGCCTCGCCACCTGGAAGACCATCGCGCCCAGCGACTCGATCTCGGTGCCCCGGTCGCGCTGGAAGGTGAGGAACGCCAGCGCCCCGGGCATCGCGGCGGAACAGACCACGACCAGCAGGGCCGCCACCGCCGCGGCCGTCGCCCAGGACCGCCGGGTGGCCCGGCCGCGCGGGGTGCCCACCAGCAGCAGCACCGGCCACACCTTCAGCAGCGCGCCGAACCCGGCGAGCGCCCCCAGCAGCCGTGGCCGGCGCGCCCCGGCGAGCAGGGCCGCTATCGCCACCGCCGTCACCATCAGGTCGTAGCGCGCGTACGCCGTCGGACCCAGCAGCGGCACCCCCGCCACCCACACCCACGCGCCCCCCGGGGACCGGCCGGTCCGGCGTCCCGCGTACAGCAGCAGACCGAAGGCCGCCGCGTCGCAGAGCAGCGCCAGCACGAAGAAGGCGGAGGAGTAGCCGAGGAACGGCAGCACCGCCGGTGAGACGATCGCCAGCGCCGCCGCGGGCGGATACTGCCAGGTCACATCGTCCAGCGGATAGGTGCCGGTCTTCAGCACCTCGTACCAGCCCTGGTAGATCACCGCGACATCGCCGGTGACGTCGGGCCCCGGCAGCGTGACGACCTTGAAGACGCAGAGCAGCAGCGCCGCCCTGGTGAGGGCCCACACCGCGACCGGGAACCGTGTGCCGTGCGCGCCCGCCATGACCGCCTCATCCTCGTCCGACTCGTACATGATCGCGGGAGTCATGATGCCGGGCGCTGCTGTGCGGGAGCCACGAGGCAGGGCCGCCGGTGCGTTGGGTACTGTCTGCGGCGATGCACAAGACATTGATCGTGACCAATGACTTTCCGCCCAGGCCCGGGGGCATCCAGGCGTTCCTGCACAACATGGCGCTCCGGCTGGACCCCGAGCGGCTCGTCGTCTACGCGTCCACCTGGAAGCACGGGCGCGAGGGCGCGGAGGCGACGGCGGCGTTCGACGCGGAGCAGCCGTTCACCGTCGTACGCGACCGTACGACGATGCTGCTGCCGACCCCGCGCGTCACCCGCAGAGCCACACGGCTGCTGCGCGAGCACGGCTGCGAGTCGGTCTGGTTCGGCGCGGCCGCCCCGCTCGGTCTGATGGCCCCCGCCCTGCGCGCGGCCGGCGCCCGGCGCCTGGTCGCCACCACGCACGGCCACGAGGCGGGCTGGGCCCAGCTGCCCGCCTCCCGCCAGTTGCTACGGCGCATCGGCGAGGGCACGGACACGATCACCTATCTCGGTGAGTACACCCGCTCGCGTATCGCCGCCGCGCTCACTCCCGAGGCCGCCGCGCGCATGGTGCAACTGCCGCCGGGCGTCGACGAGAAGACCTTCCACCCGGGCTCGGGCGGCCAGGCCGTCCGCGAACGGCTCGGCCTCGCGGACCGGCCCGTCGTGGTCTGTGTCTCCCGGCTGGTCCCGCGCAAGGGCCAGGACACGCTGATCCACGCGCTGCCCGCGATCCTGGCGCGGGTGCCGGACACCGTGCTGCTGATCGTCGGCGGCGGGCCGTACGAGGGGGCGCTGCGGAAGCTGGCGGCGGACACGGGGGTGGCCGCCTCGGTGCGTTTCACCGGCGCCGTCCCCTGGTCGGAGCTGCCCGCCCACTTCGGCGCGGGCGATGTCTTCGCGATGCCGTGCCGCACCCGGCGCGGCGGGCTCGACGTCGAGGGCCTGGGCATCGTCTATCTGGAGGCGTCGGCGACGGGGCTGCCGGTGATCGCGGGCGACTCGGGCGGGGCGCCGGACGCGGTGCTGGACGGGGAGACGGGGTGGGTGGTGCGCGGGGGGCCGCGTGCGGTGGCGTCGGCGGATACGGCGGAGCGGGTGGTGGCGCTGCTGCGGGACGCGGAGCTGAGGCGGCGGATGGGGGAGCGGGGGCGGGAGTGGGTGGAGGAGAGGTGGCGCTGGGACTTGCTGGCGTCGCGGCTGAGGTCGTTGCTCTGACGCCGCGCTGAGCAGGCGACGAACTCCCCTACGCCCGGTAAATCGCTTCGATCTCGTCGGCGAAGTCCTTCGCCACCACGTTCCGCTTCAGCTTCAGCGACGGCGTGATGTGCCCCGCCTCCTCCGTGAACTGCCGCGTCAGTACCCGGAACTTCCGTACCGACTCCGCCTTCGACACCGCCGCGTTCCCCTCGTCCACCGCCCGCTGCACCTCGGCCAGCAGCTCCGGGTCCTGGCGCAGCGTCGCCGCCGTCGCGCCGGACGGTTTGCCGTGGTCCTTGGCCCAGCGGGTCAGGAACTCCTCGTCCAGGGTGATCAGCGCGCCCACGAACGGGCGGCCGTCGCCGACGACCATGCACTCCGCGACCAGCGCGTGCGCCCTGATGCGGTCCTCGATCACGGCCGGGGCCACGTTCTTGCCGCCGGCGGTGACCAGGATCTCCTTCTTGCGGCCGGTGATCGCGAGATAGCCGTCCTCGTCGAGCGTGCCGATGTCGCCGGTGTGGAACCAGCCGTCGGCCAGGGCCTCCGCGGTCGCCTCTGGGTTGTTCCAGTAGCCCGTGAACAGGTGCTCGCCGTGGAGCAGTACCTCGCCGTCGTCGGCGATCCGGACGACCGAGCCCGGCAGGGGCTGGCCGACCGTGCCGATCTTCTGCCGGTCCCACGGGTTGAAGGTGGTGGCCGCGCAGGATTCGGTGAGGCCGTAGCCCTCAAGCACCGTGAAGCCGATGCCCCGGTAGAAGTGGCCAAGCCGCTCGCCCAGCGGGGCGCCGCCCGAGATCGCGTACTCGCCGCGTCCGCCGAGGACGGCGCGGAGTTTGCCGTAGACGAGCTTGTCGAAGATCTTGTGCCGGATCCGCAGGCCGAGGGAGGGGCCGCGCGGGGTGGACAGCGCGCGGCTGTACGCGATCGCCGTGTGCGCGGCTTTGTCGAAGACGCGGCCCTTGCCGTCCGCCTGGGCCTTGGCGCGGGCGGAGTTGTAGACCTTCTCGAAGACGCGCGGGACTCCGAGGATCAGCGTCGGCCGGAAGGTCGCCAGATCGTCGGTGAGGTTCTTGATGTCCGGCAGACAGCCGAGCTTGATCGGTGCCATCACGGCCGCCACCTCGACCAGCCGCCCGAAGACATGCGCGGCGGGGAGGAAGAGCAGTACGGAGCACTCGCCCGTGCGGAAGAGGGGTTTGAGGCGTTCCACCGCGTTGCCGCACTCCGCGAAGAAGCTGCGGTGCGTCAGTACACAGCCCTTGGGGCGGCCGGTGGTGCCCGAGGTGTAGACGATGGTCGCCGGGTCGTCCGCCTTCGCGGTCGCGGCGCGCTCGTCGACCGTCGCGTCGGTGATCTCGGCGCCGGCGGCGGTCAGTTCCGCGACCGCGCCGTCGTCGATCCGCCAGACCTTCCGCAGGCCGGGCAGGCCGTCCCGTACCGACTCCACCCTGGCGGCGTGCTCCGGGCTCTCCACGATCGCCGCGACCGCGCCCGAGTCACCGAGCATCCACTGCACCTGCTCGGCCGAGCTGGTCTCGTACACCGGGACGGTGACCCCGCCGGCGCTCCAGATCGCGAAGTCGAGCTGTACCCATTCGAAGCGGGTGCGGGACATCAGTGCGACCCGGTCGCCCGGCTGGATGCCTGCCGCGATCAGGCCTTTGGCGGCGGCCCGTACCTCGGCGAGGAACTGGGTGGCGGTGACATCCGTCCAGGCGCCGGCCACCTTGCGGCCGAGGACCGCGACATCGGGGTGTTGCGCGGCATTGCGGCGGATGAGATCCGTCAGGTTGCCGTCCGCGGGGACCTCGTACAGGGCCGGAAGGCTGAACTCGCGCAAGACTGCTGCTCCTCATCGGGCGCCGGCGCCACGGCTTGTGTGCGCGCCGGTTGCGGTCCAAGACCGGGCAGGTGCTCCATCGGGGCGAGCACAACTGGACTGCCCGGACGTTACCCATCGGTACGGACATACCGATAGAGGGTCCCGGCCAGATGTTCCGTGCGTCACACGTGCTGTGCGGTACTTCGCGCAGAGTAGTCCACACCTCCAGGGGCTGCGGTCACCACGTAAGGAACCGCAGGTCCGGCCCCTCTACCGAGGGTGGAACCGGGGTTCTAGGGTGATCGGCATGCGAGGCATGCGAGTCAATGTGATCAGTGATGTCCATGGGAACGGGCGGGATCTCGCGACGGCGGGCGACGGCGCCGACGCCCTGATCTGTCTCGGCGACCTCGTTCTCTTCCTGGACTACGCGGACCATTCGCGCGGTATCTTCCCCGACCTCTTCGGGGTCGAGAACGCGGACCGGATCGTGGCGCTGAGGACCGCGCGCCGCTTCGACGAGGCACGGGAGTTCGGCCGGGAGCTGTGGGCGGGGCTCGGGCTCGACCCGAAGGCCGCGATCGAGCAGGGTGTGCGGCGCCAGTACGCCGAGTTGTTCGCGGCGTTCCCCACCCCGACGTACGCGACCTACGGCAATGTCGATATCCCGGGCCTCTGGCCGGAGTACGCGCGGCCGGGCACCACCCTGCTGGACGGTGAGCGGGTGGAGCTGGGCGGGCGGGTCTTCGGCTTCGTCGGCGGCGGGTTGCGTACCCCCATGAGCACCCCGTACGAGATCTCCGACGAGGAGTACGCGGCCAAGGTCGAGGCGCTCGGTGAGGTGGATGTGCTCTGCTCGCACATTCCGCCGGACGTGCCCGAGCTGACGTACGACACGGTCGCCCGCCGCTTCGAGCGCGGCAGCACCGCGCTGCTGGACGCCATCCGCCGGACGCGGCCGCGGTACTCCCTGTTCGGGCATGTCCATCAGCCGCTGGCCCGCCGGATGCGGATCGGCGCCACGGAGTGCGTGAACGTGGGGCACTTCGCGTCGACGGGGCGGCCGTGGGCCATGGAATGGTGACCGGCGCACTCGCGATAGCCTGCACCACACATATCCAGAAGCCGGGACAGCCCCAGCACCGGAGGAGCACGGCGATGGCGGAACACACCAGTTCGAGCATCACGATCGAGGCGGCACCGGCCGACGTCATGGACGTGATCGCCGACTTCGACCGCTACCCCGAGTGGACCGGCGAGGTGAAGGAGGCCGAGGTGCTGGCCACCGACAGCCGGGGCCGTGCCGAGCAGGTCAGGCTGGTGCTGGACGCCGGAGCGATCAAGGACGACCACACCCTCGCCTACACCTGGACCGGCGACAACGAGGTCAGCTGGACGCTGGTGAAGTCCCAGATGCTGCGCGCCCTCGACGGCTCGTACCTGCTGGCGCCGGTCGGCTCCGGCACCGAGGTCACCTATCGGCTGACCGTCGACGTCAAGATCCCCATGCTCGGGATGATCAAGCGCAAGGCCGAGAAGGTCATCATCGACCGGGCCCTCGCGGGTCTCAAGAAGCGCGTCGAATCCGTCCCCGGAGCCTGACGCCGATGCGTACGGTCCTTGTCACCGGCCCCGGCGGGGCGGGCCGTACGACCATCGCCGCCGCCACCGCGCTCGCCGCCGCCCGGCCCGGCGTACGTGTCCTGCTGCTCTCCGCCGACCCGCTCGGCGATCTCCTCGCGACGCCTCCCGGTCCGCCGGAGGCCCCCGCTGCGGTACGGGACGGCCTGTGGGCCGCGCGCGTCGACTCCGGCGCGCACTTCCGTACGGAGACACTCGCCTTCCAGGAGCGGGCCGCCACCCTGCTGGACCTGCTCGGAGCCCGCAAGCTGGCCGGTGAGGAACTCACCGAACTGCCGGGCAGCGAACAGTCCGCCCTGCTGCACGCCCTGCGCCGGGCCGCGACCGGCGACTGGGACGTCCTCGTCGTCGACCTGCCACCGCTGCGCGACGCCCTGGCCCTGCTCGCGCTGCCCGAACAACTGCGCCGCTATCTGCGCCGTCTGCTGCCCCAGGAGCGGCAGGCCGCCCGCGCGCTGCGCCCGGTGATGGCCCAGCTCGCCGGGATACCCATGCCCGCGCAGTGGCTGTACGAGACGGCCGCGCGGTGGGACGACGAACTGGCCGCCGTCCAGTCGCTCATCGAGGACCCCGCCACGACCCTGCGGCTGGTCGCCGAGCCGGGGCCCGCCGCGGCCGAGGCCCTGCGCGCCGCCCGCGCCGCGATCGCGCTGTACGGACTGCGCGTCGACACGCTCGTCCCCAACCGGATACTGCCCGGCGACGCCGAGGACCCCTGGCTCGCGGCGCTCGTCGCCCAGCAGCGCAAGTGCCTGGACGAGTGGCACGAGGAATGGCTCCCGGCCGGGACGCCCGTCCACCCGGTGGCTCATCTGGGCCGGGACCCGCGCGGTCCCGACGATCTCGCCCTTCTCGGCCGCGCGCCCGAGGGCGCCGCCGGGAGCCCTGTCGAGGACCCCTGGCCGGTCGAGGACCGGCTCGCCGAGGAGAACCTGCTCGTCTGGTGCCTGCCACTGCCCGGAGCGGTCAAGAGCGAACTCGCGCTGGTACGCAGGGACGATGAACTCCTGCTCACCGTCGGCGCGTTCCGCCGAATCGTTCCGCTGCCGTCCGCGCTGCGCCGCTGCACCGTCACCGGCGCGGCACTCAAGGACGGCGTGCTGCGGGTGAGATTCACCCCCGACCCCGCACTGTGGCCGCGCGCACACTGAACGACGTACCGGCGTTCGGGTACCGTCGAAGGTAAGAACCCTTCCGCTGCCCGTGGCGGAAGACCCTGTCTCTGACGCAGGAGTGCCGCATGAGCGATGCCACCGAGCGCCCCGCAGCCGACTCGGACGCCTGGGCCACGGCATGCGCCGAGGACCTGGAGGCCGAGAAGGCGCGCCGTCGCGCCACCTACGGACCGCGGCCGGGCTCCGCCACCGAGGAACTGCGCAAGCTGGTCGACGCCGTCGCCGACAAGGTCTCCGCGCTGCCGGGCCCGCTGTTCGGCGTGGCCGCGCAGGGCGCCGTCCAGCAGTTCATCAACCAGGCCAAGGCGGCCGTCGAGCCGGTCATCGAGCGCAACCCCGGAGTCTTCGACCATCTCGCCGCCGCGGGCAACGAACTGCTCGCCGCCTACCGCTCCGCCGTCGAGTCCCAGGAAGCCCGCTGGACCCAGGGGACGCCTCCGTCGACCGGCGCCGCCGCACGGGAGACCGAGAAGGCCGGTGATCCCACCGACCCGAGGGACGAAGGACCTGGTCCGGACGGCCGGATCGACCTGGACTGACCACCGGACCGGCAGCGTTGGCCGGGGCCGCGGGGGCCGGTCCCGGGCCCGCCCTCGGGTACGGTTGGCCCTGGACGAGCACGTCCGAAGTCTCGTCTGCCCGGGAACGCTCTCCGGGCGAACGACGACACTTCGGACGTACTCGTCAAGCGGGGCTCGACCGAAAACTGAGGGACACATGGGACTCACCATCGGCGTCGACATCGGCGGCACGAAGATCGCGGCCGGCGTGGTCGACGAAGAGGGCACCATCCTGGAGACGCACAAGGTGCCCACTCCGGGGACCGCCGAAGGCATCGTGGACGCGATCTGCGCCGCGGTCTCCGGGGCCGGCGAGGGACACGAGATCGAGGCCGTCGGCATCGGCGCCGCCGGTTACGTGGACGACAAGCGCGCGACCGTCCTCTTCGCGCCGAACATCAACTGGCGACACGAACCGCTCAAGGACAAGGTCGAGCAGCGGGTCGGTCTGCCGGTCGTCGTGGAGAACGACGCCAACGCCGCGGCCTGGGGCGAGTACCGCTTCGGAGCCGGGCAGGGCCACGACGACGTCATCTGCATCACGCTCGGAACGGGGCTCGGCGGCGGCATCATCATCGGCAACAAGCTGCGCCGCGGACGCTTCGGTGTGGCCGCCGAGTTCGGGCACATCCGGGTCGTGCCCGACGGGCTGCTGTGCGGTTGCGGCAGCCAGGGGTGCTGGGAGCAGTACGCGTCAGGGCGTGCTCTCGTCCGGTACGCCAGGCAGCGCGCCAACGCGACCCCGGAGAACGCCGCGACGCTGCTCGGTCTCGGCGACGGCACCCCGGAGGGCATCGAGGGCAGGCACATCAGCGCGGCGGCCCGCGCCGGTGACCCCGTCGCCATCGACTCCTTCCGTGAGCTGGCCCGTTGGGCGGGCGCCGGTCTCGCCGATCTGGCCTCGCTCTTCGACCCGTCCGCGTTCATCGTCGGCGGCGGGGTGTCGGACGAGGGCGAGTTGGTCCTCGACCCGATCCGCAAGTCCTTCCGGCGCTGGCTGATCGGTGGCGAGTGGCGCCCGCACGCCCAGGTGCTCGCGGCCCAACTGGGCGGCGAGGCAGGGCTCGTGGGAGCCGCGGACCTGGCCCGGCAGGGCTGATCGGCGGGGCCTCGGGCGATCGCGCCCGCCGTCACCGCGTCGTCGGTGCGGCGGGCGCCGCCATGTCCGGGGTCGGTGGTGTCGGCGCTCACGGCCGATTCGCCTGCCGCTATCTTGGCGGCATGGCGATGCCCACGCTGCCCGACTCCCGTACCGAGCCGGATGGTTCGGCGGTGATCCGGGTGCTCAGCTACAACATCCGCTCCCTGCGCGACGACAACGCGGCGCTGGCGCGGGTGATCAGGGCCTGTGCGCCCGATCTGGTCTTCGTCCAGGAGGCACCGCGATTCTTCCGCTGGCGCAAACGCGCGGCCTGGCTGGCGAAGCACACCGATCTCGTGGTGCTGAGCGGCGGCGCCACCGCGGCCGGACCGCTGCTGCTCTGCTCGCTGCGCGCCACGGTCGAGCGGACCGAGGACATCCTGCTGCCGCTCACCCCGGGGCTCCACCGGCGGGGATTCGCGACGGCGGTGGTACGGATCGCGGGCGCCCGGATCGGGCTGCTCAGCTGCCACCTGAGCCTCCGGGACGATGAACGCCACGCGCAGGCGGGGATGGTGCTCGACCGGCTCAAGACCATGGGCGTGCCGCACACGATCGTCGCCGGAGACCTCAACGACCGCCCCACCGGGCGTAGTTTCCGGCTGCTCGCCGGGGAACTCCAGGACTGCCGGGCCGTCGCGCCCTGGGGGGACGAGTACACCTCGCCCGCCGAGCACCCGCGCCAGCGCATTGACGCGATCTTCGCCACACCCGGCATCGACGTGCTCGGCTGCGGGGTGCCACGCGATCTGCCGGGCCTCTACGAGGCCGACCTGAGGGCGGCGACGGATCACCTTCCGGTGCTGGCCGCCCTCCGCGTACCGGCGTCCTGAGCCGCCCCGCCGCCGGGACCGGCTCCGCTCCCGGGACCGGCCCCGCCGCCGGGACCGGCCCCGCCACCGGGACCGGCTCCGTCAGACCACCGCGCCGCGTCCCGGATCGTCGCTCTCGTCGTCGTCGGGATTCATCCGTGCCACCAGCGTGACGAAACCGCCCAGGAAGCCGCCGACGCAGAGCGTGGTCAGCCACCAGGTCATGTCCCACCGCAGCAGCACGGCGATCAGCATCAGCACCGGGCCGCCGATCACCCCGAGCCAGGCGAATCTGGCCGTCGTGTCGGACTCCGGCAGCGGCGGCGGCTCCGGCGGGACGAAATGCCCCTCGTCGCTCTCGTCGAGGTCGTCCTCCTTCGGCTCGGCCAGCTGGTAGTCGCGCGGCCCGCCGACGCCGGGCGCGAAGATCACCGAACCGCCCAGCCTGGGCTTTCCGTCCTCGGCGTCCGGATCCGGCTCCTTCTCGGCCCGCTGCTCCGGCTGCTTCTCGGGGGGCTTGCTCAGCGTCTTGTCCGCGGCCGGGGCCTCCGCCGCGCCCGCGGCCCCCGCCTCCGGCCCGGCCTCCGGGGCCGTACTGTTCCGTTCGCTCTCCAGCAGGGCCTGATCGTCAACCGACTTGAACGGCTTGGCGCCCGGCGGATCCGCCGGCTCCTCGCCGTACCCGGCCACGATCGCCGCCCAGGCCGCGTCCTCGTCGATCGGCTGCGGCTCACGGTCCGCGTCATGCTCAGCCACCGGTGGTGCTCCCCTTCTTCCCGACACTCGGAGCGAGCCGGCCGATGAACGCGTGACTCTCCTCGAAAATCCGCTCCGCGTCATAGTCCAACGTCGCCACGTGGTAGCTCTGTTCCAGCAAGACCTCACGGACATCCACCGACGAGACCCGGGACAGGATCCTGGCCGAGTCGGCGGGCGGCACCACATGGTCCTGGGGGCTGTGCAGCAGCAGCAACGGCTGGGTGACCTGCGGCAGCGCCGTGTCCACCAGCCGGAAGAAATTCCGCAGTGAGTACGCGGCGTGCAGTGGCACCCGGTCGTAACCGAGCTCCCGCGCCCCCTCCTTGGCGATATCGCTCGTCAGCCCCTTGGTCGTCGGAACCAGATGACGGATCACCGGCAGCGCGTACGCCGCCGCTCCGTGCACCTTGATCCCGGGATTGACCACCACGACCCCGCTGACCTCCGAGCCGTGCCTGGCCGCCAGCCGCAGCGCCAGCGCCCCGCCCATCGACAGCCCGAGGACAAAGACCTGGGCACACCGCTCCAGCAGCTCCCGCAGCGCCCGGTCCACCTCCGCGTACCAGTCCTGCCAGCCGGTGACCTGCATGTCCTGCCAGCGAGTGCCGTGCCCGGGCAGCAGCGGCAGCGAGACGGTCAGCCCGCGCTCGGCCAGATACCCGGCCCAGGGGCGCAGCGACTGTGGGGAACCGGTGAATCCGTGACAGAGAAGGACACCGACCTCGCCGCCCTCATGGCGGTACGGCTCGGCTCCAGGAAGGACCGGCACCGGGTACTCCTGTTCGTGAGGATCGGAAACTGTACTTCACCGTACGCGACCGGACCGACACCGACCAGATCCGTCGGGCACCCATGAAGGGGAGCGCGGGGAGCCCACGGGTTAAGGTCGGTGCGACAGCACACAGGAGGCATTCGAGTTGATCTACGGCGCCATGAAGTTCTCCATCGGAGGGTCGCTGAAGCTTGCCTTCAGGCCCTGGGTGGAGGGTCTGGAGAACATTCCCGCCGACGGTCCGGCGATCCTCGCGAGCAACCATCTCTCGTTCTCGGACTCGTTCTTCCTCCCGGCGGTGCTCGACCGCAAGGTCACCTTCATCGCCAAGGCCGAGTACTTCACCTCGCCCGGGGTGAAGGGCAAGCTCACCGCCGCGTTCTTCAAGGGCGTGGGACAGCTGCCGGTGGACCGCTCGGGCGCGCGCGGCGCGGGCGAGGCCGCGATCCAGAGCGGTATCAAGGTCCTGGCGAACGGTGAACTCTTCGGTATCTACCCGGAGGGCACCCGCTCGCCCGACGGCCGTCTCTACCGCGGCAAGCCCGGCGGCCTCGCACGCGTGGCGCTCGCCTCCGGCGCGCCGGTCATCCCGGTCGCCATGATCGACACGGAGAAGATCCAGCCGCCCGGCAAGGTCGTCCCGAAGCTGATGCGCCCGGGGATCAGGATCGGCGAACCACTGGACTTCACCCGCTATCAGGGCATGGAGGGCGACCGGTTCATCCTGCGGTCGGTCACCGACCAGGTGATGTACGAGATCATGAAGCTCTCCGGGCAGGAGTACGTCGACATCTACGCGACGGCGGCCAAGCGCCAACTCGCCGAAGCGGCGAAGGCGTCGGACACCGGCGGGGAGTGAGCCGTACCGGCCGGGCGTGAGCCGTACCGGCCGGGCGTGAGCCGTACCGGCCGGGCGTGAGCCGTACCGGCGGAGGGTGAGCCGTACCGGCCGGGCCTGAGTCGGCGTCGAACGGGCCGCGGAGCGACAAACAGGGGGGCGAGTGGCCAGGCGCGAGCGCGTCGTACGGATGTCCGTGGAGCAGCCGCTGTGGCGTGCGCTGACCGCGTACCGCGTACTGACCATGGTCTACGCGGTCCTGATCTTCCTCCTCCAGCGCGAGCGCTTCGAACGCCCCTGGATCGCCGCCTGTTACCTCGCGTTCCTGGCCGTATGGACCCTCGCCACCCTGCCCAGGGTGGCGAACGCCGCCAGCTGCACCAAGCGCTTCCTGGTCGCCGATCTGACCGTCGCGGTCACCGGCATCCTGCTCACACCGCTCGCCGACACCCACGCCCAGCAGGTCGACGGCCCCACCCTGCCCTCGATATGGGCCGCGGGCGCGGTCCTCGCCTTCGCCGTCAAGGGCGGCTGGCGCTGGGCCGCGGTCGCCTCCTCCGTCGTCGCCGTCGCCAACCTGGTCGAGCGCGCGCACCCCAGCCGGGACACCCTCCACAATGTCCTGCTCGTCTGGGTCGCCTCCATCGCCATCGGTTACGTCGTCGAGGTGGCCCGCGCCTCCGAACGTACCCTCGCCCGCGCCCTGGAGATCGAGGCCGCGACCCGCGAGCGCGAGCGGCTGGCCCGTGACATCCACGACAGCGTCCTCCAGGTGCTCGCGATGGTGCAGCGGCGCGGTACGGCGCTGGGCGGTGAGGCCGCCGAACTGGGCAGGCTGGCGGGGGAGCAGGAGATAGCCCTGCGCACCCTGGTCTCCAGCGGCCTGGTGCCCGCCTCCCGCGCGGCCCACGACACGGTGGTCCGTACGGCGGTGGAGGACGACGACGAGCCGTTGGACCTGCGCACGCTCCTCGCGCCGTACGCCGGTTCGCGGATCACCTTCTCGGAACCGGGTGCTCCGGTACTGCTGCCGTCGGCCGCCGCCAAGGAACTGGCGGCGGCTGTCGGTGCCGCCCTGGACAATGTCGGCAGACACGCGGGCACCGACGCCCACGCCTGGATCCTGGTCGAGGAGTGGCCGGACGAAGTGATCGTGACCGTACGGGACGACGGCCCCGGCATCCCGGAGGGCCGGCTCGCCCAGGCCGAAGGGGAGGGGCGGCTCGGCGTCGCCCTCTCGATCCGCGGCCGGCTGCGGGACCTGGGCGGCACGGCCGAGCTGATCTCGGTGCCGGGACAGGGCACGGAAGTCGAGTTGAAGGTTCCACGGGGGGAGACACCGCGATGAGCGAACAGACGGACCCGATCAGGGTGATGGTGGTCGACGACCATCCGATGTGGCGTGACGCCGTCGCGCGCGATCTGGAGGCGGCCGGCTTCGAGGTGGTCGCGACCGCGGAGGACGGCCCGCAGGCGGTGCGCCGCGCGAAGGCCACCGCGCCGCGGGTGCTCGTGCTCGACCTCAATCTGCCCGGTATGCCGGGCGTTCAGGTCTGCAAGGAGTTGGTCGGCTCCCATCCCGGACTCCGCGTCCTGGTGCTCTCCGCCAGCGGCGAGCACGCCGATGTCCTGGAGGCGGTGAAGTCGGGCGCCACCGGCTATCTGCTCAAGTCGGCGCGTACGGAAGACCTGATCGACGCCGTACACCGCACCGCCGTCGGCGACCCGGTCTTCACCCCGGGCCTCGCGGGCCTGGTGCTCGGGGAGTACCGCCGACTCGCCTCCGAGCCCGCGCCCGCCGCCCCCGACGAGCCCAAGGCCCCGGAACTGACCGAGCGCGAGACCGAAGTGCTGCGGCTGGTCGCCAAGGGCCTCTCGTACAAGCAGATCGCCGAACGGCTGGTCATCTCGCACCGCACCGTGCAGAACCACGTGCAGAACACCCTCGGCAAGCTCCAACTCCACAACCGCGTCGAGCTGGTGCGCTACGCCATCGAACGCGGTCTTGACGACGTCTGAGCCGCCCGCCCCCGAAGATTCCCGCCACAAGCCTCCATCCGCCCTCTGGTGCAACGCAATTGACCCTGCGCACCATGCCGGAGTGACCTGAGTCACCCTTCCTGTGGCCCGGGTACCCGATCGATGGCGAAGGGGAGTGTTTTCCATGCGCGTCGGAGTACTGACCGGGGGCGGCGACTGTCCCGGGCTCAACGCGGTCATCCGCGGCATCGTACGCAAGGGTGTCCAGGAATACGGCTACGAATTCACGGGGTTCAGGGACGGCTGGCGAGGACCGCTGGACGACGACACCCTACGGCTCGACATTCCCGTGGTGCGCGGCATCCTGCCCCGCGGCGGCACCATCCTCGGCTCCTCACGCACCAACCCCCTCAAGGCCGAGGACGGCGTCCACCGCATCAGGGAGACCCTTGCCGCGCACCGCGTCGACGCGCTGATCGTGATCGGCGGCGAGGACACCCTCGGGGTGGCGGCCGAGCTCTCCGACACCCACGGCATCCCCTGCGTCGGCGTACCCAAGACGATCGACAACGACCTCTCGGCCACCGACTACACCTTCGGCTTCGACACCGCGGTCGGCATCGCCACCGAGGCCATCGACCGGCTGCACACCACCGCCGAATCCCATATGCGCGTCCTGGTCTGCGAGGTGATGGGCCGTCACGCCGGCTGGATCGCCCTGCACTCGGGCCTGGCCGGCGGGGCGAACGTCATCCTCATACCGGAGCAGCGCTTCGACGTCGACCAGGTCTGCGCCTGGGTGACCTCCCGCTTCAAGGCCTCGTACGCCCCGATCGTCGTCGTCGCGGAGGGCGCGATGCCCAAGGACGGCGATCTGGTCCTCAAGGACGGCACGCTGGACTCCTTCGGCCATGTCCGGCTGTCGGGCGTCGGCGAATGGCTGGCCAAGGAGATCGAGCGGCGCACCGGCAAGGAGGCCAGGACGACGGTGCTCGGCCATGTACAGCGCGGCGGAACCCCGAGCGCCTTCGACCGCTGGCTGGCCACCCGCTTCGGTCTGCACGCGATCGAGGCGGTACGCGACGGCGACTACGGAAAGATGGTCGCCCTGCGCGGGACCGACATCGTCCGCGTCCCGATCTCCGAGGCCACGGCCCGGCTCAAAACGGTCAGGCCGGAGTTGTACGAAGAGGCCGGTGTCTTCTTCGGCTGAGCTCCCTTCGGCTGAGCTCCGTCCGGCTGATCTCCGTTCGGCTGAGCTCGGTCCGGCTGAGCTCCGTGCGCCTCCGGGGGCCGTCGCCGCATCCCACCCCGGCGACGGCCCCCGCCTCACGTCACCTCACGTCGACGACCCCCCGCCCGAGGGCCATCACCCCCGCGAGCAGCCCCGCCACCACTTCCGGACCGTTCAGCGTCAGCACCGACTCCGGATGGAACTGCACCGAGGCGAAACCACCGCCCCGCAGCCCGTACACCTCCCCGCTCGCCGCGTCCCGGCTCACCTCCACCCCGTGTGCCGCCAACTCCCGCGCCGCCGCGTCGTCGCACCGCGCGGTGAAGCTGTTGTAGAAGCCGACGGTCTCCTCCCGACCGAACAGGTCGATCCGGGTCTGCGCGCCCTGGTAAGGGACGCGCTTGCGTACGGTCTCCAGGCCCAGTTCGGCCGCGATCAGCTCATGGCCGAGGCAGACCCCGAGCAGCCCGTTCCGCCGCCCCCGGATCAGGTCGGCCGCCAGCCCCCGCAGCAACCGCATCTTGGGATCCGTCATATCCCCCGGATCACCCGGACCTGGCCCCAGCACCACTGGCCCCTCGTGCCCGAGCACACCCTCGCGCAGCCCCGGCTCGTCGAAGCGCCGCACCGTCACCTCCAGGCCGGACGAGCGCAGCACATGCGCCAGCATCGCGGTGAAGGTGTCCTCGCCGTCGACGACCAGCGCGTGCCCGGTGAGCGTCGCGGACGCCGTCCGCATCCGCAGCCAGAACGGCGCGAGGTCCGCGCGCCGCGCGTCCAGCGCGGCCCGCACCCTCGGGTCGTCGGCGAGCCGCGGCCGCGCGGACTCCCCGACCGGCCGGCCCGGCCGGACGCCGAGGGCCGCCAGCACCCCCGCCGCCTTGGCGTGGGTCTCGGCGACCTCGCTCTCCGGGCGCGAATGCCGTACGAGCGTCGCCCCCACCGGCACCCGCAGCCCGCCGTCGCGGTCGATGTCGGCGGTACGGATCAGGATGGGGGAGTCGAGAGTCCGCGCCCCGCCGGCGTCCCGCCCGATGAGCGCGAGCGCGCCCCCGTAGTAGCCGCGCCCGCCGGCCTCATGGCGTTCGATGACCCGGCAGGCGTTCTGCACCGGCGAGCCGGTGACCGTCGCCGCGAACATCGTCTCCTTCAGCACCTCGCGCACATCGAGCGACGACCGGCCGCGCAACTCGTACTCGGTGTGCGCGAGATGGGCCATCTCCTTGAGCCGGGGGCCGATCACCACCCCGCCCCGGTCGCCGACGGCGCACATCATCTTCAGCTCCTCGTCGACGACCATGGAGAGCTCCTCCGTCTCCTTGCGGTCGCCCAGGAACTCCAGCAGCGCTTCCGGGGACGGGCCCTGCGGCGGATAGCGGAAGGTCCCGCTGATCGGGTTCATCACGACGGTCCCGCCGCTCATCCGGACATGGACCTCGGGGCTGGCGCCGACCAGGGTGCGTTCGCCGGTGTGGACGAGGAACGTCCAGTACGCGCCGCGCTCACCGGCGAGCAGCCGCCGGAAGAGGGCGAGCGCGTCCGCCCGCCCGAAACCGGGGACACGGCCCTCGAAGGTCCGCCGGATGACGAAGTTCGCGCCCTCGCCCTGTCCGATCTCGTCCTCGATCACCCGCCGTACGATCTCCGCGTACCGCTCGTCGTCGATGTCGAACGCGCCGTCCTCGACCCGTACGTCGTGGGCGGGCAGCCGGGCGAGGAGTTCCGCGAGGGGCAGTTCATAGGTCTCGTCCGCGACCAGCACGGCCAGCGGGGTCCCGTCGTCCCGTACGTCGAAGCCGCGCTCCCTGATCTGCCGGAACGGCACCAGCGCGAGCGAGGGCACGGCCCCGTCGGGCAGCTCGGCCAGCCGGTCGGCCTCGTGGACGGATCCGATCAGCAGCTCCACGACGCCGTGGTCCCGGCCGGGTGTGCGGCGGCGGAGCAGGGCGAAGGGCGGGCAGTCGTCGTCCAGGAGCCGTGCGACGAGCGTCCGCGGTGTTCCGTCTGTCACTGTCATCTGCGGTGTTCCTTCCGAGTGGAGGGGGAGGAACGGCCCGCTTCTCCGGTCCGAACACCGGACCCGGAAAACACTGAAGGCCGCCCCTCGGGCGGCCTTCGCGATTCGTGGTGCGCGCGTGAATCAGTGGGCCGCCGAGCGAGCGGTCCACCACCAGGTCTGATTCGAGTGCGCGAACATGAGCGGCACCTTAGCGCATCCGCCCCGCGAGCTCCTTGGCGCTCCGCCCCGCGAGCTCCTTGGCGCTCCGCCCCGCGAGCTCCTTGGCGCTCCGCCCCGCGAGCCCCGCGTTCCATACTGTGAGCGCCGACTGTGCCACGGCGCGCGACCACGTAATCTGGAGCGCGTGACAGTGAATGCTGAGAACCCCGCCGCCCATGTGCCCTCCTGGCAAGATCTTCCCGCTGCCCAGCAGCCGGAGTATCCGGACCAGGAAGCCCTGCGCGAGGTCGTGGCCGAGCTGAGGTCCTATCCTCCGCTCGTCTTCGCGGGCGAGTGCGACCAGCTGCGCGCCCGGATGGGAGCCGTCGCCAAGGGCGAGGCGTTCCTGCTCCAGGGCGGCGACTGCGCCGAGGCGTTCGACGCCGTCTCCGCCGATCACATCCGCAACAAGCTGAAGACCCTCCTCCAGATGGGCGCCGTCCTCACGTACGCGGCGTCCGTGCCGGTGGTGAAGGTCGGCCGGATCGCCGGGCAGTACTCGAAGCCGCGCTCCAAGGGCACCGAGACCCGCGACGGCGTGACGCTGCCGACGTACCGCGGCGACTCCGTCAACGGTTTCGAGTTCAACGAGAAAGCGCGAATCCCGGATCCCGAGCGGCTCAAGCGGATGTACCACGCGTCCGCCGCCACACTCAATCTGGTCCGCGCCTTCACCACCGGCGGCTACGCCGATCTGCGCCAGGTGCACGCCTGGAACCAGGACTTCGTCAAGTCGTCCCCGTCGGGCCAGCGTTACGAGCAGCTCGCCCGCGAGATCGACAACGCGCTGAACTTCATGAAGGCCGCGGGCACCGACCCGGCGGAGTTCCGCACGGTCGAGTTCTTCTCCTCGCACGAGGCGCTGCTGCTGGACTACGAGTCGGCGCTGACCCGGGTCGACTCCCGTACCGGCCGGCTGTACGACGTCTCCGGCCACATGGTCTGGATCGGTGAGCGCACCCGCCAGCTGGACGGCGCGCACATCGAGTTCGCCTCGAAGATCAACAACCCGATCGGGATCAAGCTCGGTCCGACGACGACGGTCGACGAGGCGCTCACCTACATCGACCGGCTCGACCCCGACCGCGAGCCCGGCCGGCTGACCTTCATCGTCCGGATGGGCGCCGACAAGGTCAGGGACAAGCTCCCCGAGCTGGTCGAGAAGGTCACGGCCTCCGGTGCGACGGTGGCGTGGGTGACCGACCCGATGCACGGCAACACCTTCGAGGCGGCCTCCGGCCACAAGACCCGCCGCTTCGACGATGTGCTCGACGAGGTCAAGGGCTTCTTCGAGGTCCACAAGGGCCTCGGCACCCACCCGGGCGGTATCCATGTGGAGCTGACCGGCGACGATGTCACCGAGTGCGTGGGCGGCGGCGACGAGATCTTCGTCGACGATCTGCACCAGCGCTACGAGACGGCCTGCGACCCGCGGCTCAACCGCAGCCAGTCGCTCGACCTGGCCTTCCTGGTCGCCGAGATGTACCGCGACCAGTAGGAACGCCGCGGCGGGCCGGAACGCCACGATGGGGCACGGATCGATGTGATCCGTGCCCCATCGGTCTTACCCGGACTTTTGCGTCGCGGAGGTGGCAGGTAAGGTTAGGTTAGCCTCACCTCGAATCCGGGGTGGCCAGAACCAGCGACCCCTCCGGGAGGTGAACCGCGTGTACGTCTGCTCGTGCTTCGGCATCACCGAAACACAGGTGAAGGAACACGCGGCGGCCGGGGCGTGCACACCCCGCCAGATAGCGTCGGTCAGCAAGGCCGGCACCGACTGCGGATCGTGCGTACGCCGTATCCAGTCCCTTCTGGGCCGTGGCGGCTGCCCCCGCCGCGAGCTGCTCGACCAGGCCGCCCCCGCGCTCGTGGCACTCGACGCACCGGAGGGCACGGCCCCGCCCGCGCTGCGGAACGCGGCCTAGGGCCTTTCGTTTGGATCAGGCCGGGCTCGCGTGCCCTGGCACCGCGCCTCGCCGCGTTGTCGTCAGTCGCCGACGCTCCGCGTCGGCTCCCTCCTCCGCCTTGCGATCCACGGC